>JAEZRB010000141.1 GCA_023412975.1 Bacteroidota bacterium
CCCGCCTTCCATCCACTGGTATAGTTCATTTGCGTTCTCCAGCATCCGGTGCTGTACGTAGATCTTTTCCTGCTGGTCTCGCGAAAACGCCAGGTCGAGCCTGTTCAAAACACCGGTGTCGACGAAATTCTGCATCTCGGTCTGGTATAGGAAATCGGTGACAAAATGCTGTTCACCGAAAAAGAACCAGTTTCTTCCGTTGGCGCCGCTGGCATCTCTTTCAGAAAGAAAAGACCTGAATGGCGCGACACCTGTGCCGGGACCGATCATGATCACATCACGTTCAGGAGCGGGTAGTTTAAAGTTGCGATCCTTGTGTACATAAAATGTGATGGGCGTGTTCACCGGCTGGTCACCCAAAAACTCACTGCACAATCCATAGCGTTGCTCATCCAAAGCCAGGAATCTGTCCCGGGCCACGGTGATATGCACTTCCTGGTTGCCATGTGCAAGAGGGGAAGATGCCACTGAATACAGTCTCGGCGCGATCGGCATCAATATCTTTATTACTTCTATAAATTGTTCCGCGTTCTTCACGGGATAAATACGCAGCAGGTCAACAAGGTCCATCCTGGTATCCGGAATTTCCTGTCCAATGATGCCGGCATATTTTTTTATGGTAGAAGTCAGCAGGTAGCAAATACCGAGATGCTGCTCGAGTAGCTGTTTTACAGGTGCTTTGAACTTGGGTGTTTCTATTTCAAGTGCCGGGTCAATACCTGTAAGCGTTATGATCCGGCTTACCACATCTTCCCTGTTGCGAGGTATGATGCCAATGGTATCTCCTGGTTCGTATTCTATCGGTTCATCTGTTCCGATCTCGATATGATAGGTTCTTTTATTCGAACCCCGGTCATTAAGATTGATATTGGCAATTATGCTTCCGTTATAATATTTTTTCCCGGCAGGCTTTTTTACCGCAGGTGTGGCCGCGGGGGTAACTACGGATTGAGCCGAACTTTCCAATGCGCTCAAGACTTTCTCAAACCACTGCTTCGCGTCTTCTTCATAGTCAACATCGCATTTTTGCAAAGGCACTACCCGTTTGGCTCCAAACTTATTAAACTGGCTGTC
Source organism: Bacteroidota bacterium (assembly GCA_023412975.1). Lineage (GTDB taxonomy): Bacteria > Bacteroidota > Bacteroidia > Chitinophagales > Chitinophagaceae > Terrimonas_B. Next base: position 1,075 of record JAEZRB010000141.1, read on the forward strand.
CACATCCTCGCCTGTCTTGCAAAACATAGGATATGAACTATCACCCAGCGCCAGCACACTGAATTTTAATTTGGAAAGATCAAGGGTTGATTGATGAATAAAGTCGTAGAATTTTTTTGCGGGTATAGGAGGCTCTCCTTCTCCCTGCGTACTGATCACTACAAAAAAATAATCTTCTTTAGCCAGATCAGTGATGCGATATTGATCGAGTCCGACCAGTTTAGCATTGACACCTTTCTTTTTGGCAACGGCGGCCAATTGCGTTGCAAGCCTTTTGGCATTGCCTGTTTCCGTACCAAACGCAAGCGTTATCTTCTTTATTGACGTGGACGGGGAAGCCACTGCGGTACCATTTGTACCCGCGGGTGATCCATTAGCCACCAGGCCCGACAAATATCCATTGATCCATATCAGCTCCTCCTTTGAGTAGCTGTCGATCAGCTCGTGTAGTTTTTTAAGTTTTACTTCCTCCAGCATACCAGCCCTCATTTTAGGGTAACCAATTGATTAAAAACAGAACCCTTCTCACCAGCCTGATACCATTTGAATTTTTCATGCAACTTTACCACTTCCCCGATGATCACCATGGAGGGTGAACTGAATTGCATGCCTGCAAAATCAATCGAACAATTCTTTATCGTAGTGAGATGAACTTCCTGGTGCGAAGTAGTTGCCTGCTCGATCACTGCCAAAGGTGTGAACGGGTTCCGGGTATAACGCAACAATAATTCTGTTAGGCTAAACAAATTCCTGGCGGCCATATAAAACACCAGCGTGTCGCCGGATCTTGACCAGGACTTCCATTTTTCGGGTGAATAGTGACTGCATGGATTAAAGCTGATAAACTGCACACCTTTCGCGTATCCTCTTGCTGTAAGTGGTATCCCGGCATAAGCCGATACGCCTGAAGCGGCGGTAATCCCTGGTATGATCTCGAAAGGAATTTCATGTTGCTGTAATGCTTCGAGCTCGTCGAGCACATTACTGAAAAAAGCAACATCGCCACCTTTCAGGCGAAGCACGGTTTTGCCGTTTCGCGCATGGCCGACTAACAGTTTATTGATATCATCCTGCGCTACCGAGCCATCGTGGTAACCTTGTTTGCCGGTCATTAACGTCAGAACATCTTTCCGCGCGTGCGTATCTATAATGAGGGGATTCACCAGGCGGTCAACCAGGATTACGTCCGCCTCTGCGAGGGCTTTCTGTAGCCTGATAGTGATCAAATCAGGATCACCGGGGCCTGCGCCGGCTATGATTACTTTTCCAGTTGCCGCTGAGTTCATTGGTTTAATGGTTTGGTTTACTACAATTGGGCTTATTTTAATAATACAGCGGCTACTGTACTGTTGCCTGTTTCATCTATGAGGACTGCGCTGCCATTCACTTTCAGCTGATCGAACGCATCATAAGCCAGGGGTGAAGCTGTTTTGATCGTTGCTTTCACCACTTCGTTCAATTTAACCTGGCCTTCTACTGGTTGATGCTGAAGCGTGTTGACATCGAGTTTGTATTCAATATTTTTTACGACCGCTTTTACCAGGCGGCTGTTGTGTTGAAGAAAATATTTATTGCCTGCCTGCAAGGGTTTCTCATCAAGCCAGCAAAGCAACACTTCGAGCTCATTACCAACTTTGGGCAGGTTGTCGGCGTTAACAATGGCATCTCCACGACTGATATCAATGTCGTTGTCGAGATGAATCACCACGCTTTGAGGCGCGAATACTTCTTCCACTTCATTACCACCGGTCTCGAGTTTACTGATGGTGGTCTCAATGCCTGCCGGCAAAACTTTAACCCGGTCGCCTTTTTTATAAACACCGCTGAGCATTTTTCCGGCATAACCGCGGTAATCGTGCAGGTCACCGGTTTGAGGCCTTATTACAAACTGCACCTGGAAACGTGCATCTACCAGGTTTGTATCGCTGGCGATCTCAACTTCCTCCAACACCTGCAGCAATGGCCTACCGTCGTACCAGTCGATATTTGTTGAGCGATCGACAATATTGTCGCCGTTCAGGGCGCTGATGGGTATATAGGAAATATCTTTTAACCCGAGTTGCTTCGCTACGTTGGCGTAATCGATCACGATATTGTTGAAGACATCCTGGGAATATTCCACCAGGTCCATCTTATTGATCGCGACAACCACGTGTGGTATTTTGAGTAACGAAGCAATGATGGAATGGCGACGCGTTTGCTCCACTACACCCTGCCTCGCATCAACAAGAATGATGATCAGGTTGGAATTGGATGCACCTGTGATCATATTCCTCGTGTACTGCACATGACCGGGGGCATCAGCGATTATGAATTTTCTTTTGGGTGTGGTGAAATACCTATAGGCTACATCGATGGTAATTCCCTGCTCACGCTCTGCACGAAGTCCATCGGTAAGCAGGGCCAGGTCTACTGAACCATCTGTCCTGTTTTTGGTAGAACGCTCGAGTGCTTCCAGCTGATCGACCAGGATATTTTTGCTGTCGTACAGCAGCCGGCCGATCAATGTGCTTTTGCCATCATCCACACTCCCTGCCGTGATAAATCTTAATAAATCCATTTAAACTATTCTTTAATATCGCTTATGAATTAAATTACTCTTACCCACTCACCACTCACCACTCACTACTCACTAGAAATACCCATTCTTCTTCCTGTCTTCCATCGCCGCCTCAGTCACCCTGTCATCGATCCTTGTCTCCCCTCTCTCGCTGATACGTGTTGATATGATCTCGTTGATCACTTCATCCAGGGTGGACGCGCTGGATTCTACCGCAGCCGTACAGGTCATATCACCCACCGTGCGGTAGCGAACCTGCTTTTTCAAAATGATGTCGGTGGGTTCGATATCGATAAAATCTGATACCGCCACCAACTGGCCTTCGTGATTGATCACTTCGCGTTCATGCGCGAAATAGATAGATGGCAATTCGATATTTTCTTTCCGGATATAATTCCAGATATCGAGTTCTGTCCAGTTGCTGATAGGAAATACCCTCACATTTTCACCTTTATGAATACGGCCATTGTATATATTCCAGAGTTCGGGGCGCTGCAGTTTTGGATCCCACTGACCAAATTCATCACGTACAGAAAATATACGCTCCTTGGCCCTGGCTTTTTCCTCATCCCTCCTCGCGCCGCCAATGCAGGCATCGAAACCAAACTCTTCAATAGTGTCGAGCAGGGTATGTGTCTGCAACCAGTTACGGCTGGCGAACTTGCCTTTTGGTTCTGTCAGTTTTTTCTGCCTGATGGTATCTTCCACTTTTCTGACAACCAGAGTGGCATCTACTTCCCGCGCCAGCTGATCGCGGAAAGCGAGGGCTTCGGGAAAGTTGTGACCTGTATCGATGTGAACCAGTGAAAATGGTATCCTGCCCGGCGCAAAAGCCTTCTTTGCCAGGTGCACCAGGGTGATTGAATCCTTGCCTCCACTAAAGAGTAGCGCCGGCCTTTCAAACTGGGCAGCCACTTCCCTCATGATATGAATGCTTTCCGCTTCAAGCTGTTCTAAATAATCCAACCGGTATTTACCCATATAGATATTTCTTTATGTCTACAATATTAGTAGACTTATAATGCAAAAAAATTTTTACCCAGTTTTAGTCATCGATGCATGAAGTCCACATTCCTTTTGCGATGTCTCCCACCACCAGCGACCGGCCCTCGGATCTTCGCCTGGTTCGATAGCGCGGGTGCATGGTGCGCAACCAATACTGATATATCCTTTATCATGCAGGGAATTGTAAGGAACAAAGTGTTCCTTTAAGTAATTCATTACCTCTTCGAAAGACCAGTTGATAAGAGGATTGAACTTATACAACTGTTTCTCCTCCGACCATTCTATCATCGGCATTTGCCGGCGATTGTCTGACTGGCCCGCTCTCAATCCCGTGATCCAGACTTTAGCCCCTTCCAGTGCGCGGTTCAGGGGCTTTACTTTCCTGATATAGCAGCATTCCTTGCGGTTTTCAACCGACTCATAAAAGCTGTTGATGCCTTTTACCATTACAAACTCTTCCACGTCCGGAGCTTCGGGAAAAAATATACGAATAGTTTTTTTGTAGCGGGCGATAGTTTTATCAAGTAACTCATAGGTTTCGTTGAACAGCCGCCCGGTATCGATCGTGAAAATTGAAACATCGATATTATGCTTAAAAATAACATCGGTCAATACCTGGTCTTCCTGTCCAAGCGAGGATGAAAAAACAACCTTGCCGGGAAACAGTTCGGCCACCAGGCCAACTGCTTCCGGCAAAGTGCTGTCTTCGATCTTTTTTATAAGGTCGGGGGTTAGCATTAATCGAGGTTCGGTTGAGGAGTATAACGTAAATAAGGCTTCACGATCTTTACACCTTTAGGGAATTTTTTAATAGCGTCTTCTGTTGACACAGCCGGTACCACGATCACATCCTCACCATGATTCCAGTTGGCTGGTGTAGCCACGCTATGGTTGGCAGTCAGCTGGAGCGAATCCACAACACGGAGGATCTCAAAGAAATTCCGGCCGGTAGAAGCGGGATAGGTAATCATGAGTTTGACCGTTTTATCAGGTGCGATCACAAACAGTGAGCGAACCGTAGCGGTTGCAGATGCATTGGGATGGATCATATCGTACAGGGTAGCCACATTCCTGTCCTCATCGGCGATGATGGGAAAGTTCACGTTGCAGTTTTGGGTCTCATTGATATCATTTACCCACCCGCGATGTTTATCCAAAGGATCAACGCTCACCGCTAAAACTTTTACATTACGCTTTGCAAACTCTTCGTTCAATAGGGCGGTTCTTCCAAGTTCCGTTGTACAAACGGGTGTATAATCAGCAGGATGCGAAAACAGAATACCCCAACTATTGCCCAGGTATTCATAAAAATCAATTTCACCGGCAGTGGTTTGTGCTTTAAAATTGGGAGCAACATCCCCAAGACGTAATGACATAACTTATAGATTTAATTGAATTATAGAATCAGGTGAACAAAAATACATACAAATGAATACCCCACCAAGCTGGTAGACTAAAAAGAGCCAATCAAATCGCTAACAATCGTTTGTCAAAAAAATGCAGATCAAACAACAAGATCGTCCAATGTCCTGTTTTCAAGAACGTTTAGGGTAGCGTCGCGCACTTCGATCATCATATCATGAAGTCCGCAATTTGTTTCGTTACAATTTTTGCAACGCTCATAAAAATAGAGGCTTACACAGGGTAGCATGGCTATGGGTCCATTTACCAGTCTTACAATGGTGGCTACTTTTACTTTCGAGGGTGGCTGTTTCAGGAAATAACCGCCGCCCTTACCTTTCTTACTATCAAGTATGCCGGCTTTCTTTAGTTCGAGCAGTATATTTTCGAGAAATTTTAACGGAATCCTTTTCTTCTTGGCTATTTCGGAAATAAGCACAGGTCCCTTATCATAGCGCTCCGACAGGTAGGTCAAAGCTTTAAACGCATATTGTGACTTTTTCGATAGCATAGTTATAACCGGTATGACATGTCTTGTATGGGCAGCGGCTTTGTACCATGATCAAATTCCTATTAAAATAATACAAATCTTATCCTGGCTGGTTCTGAAGCTCCAATTTATAATGAATTGGTGAATTTTTGCGCAACATCGCCGATACCCCGCAATATTTTTCCAGCGACAGGTCAATAGCCTTCCGGACCTTGCCTTCATTCTCCTGTACGGTATTTAATTTATAAGTGATCCAGATATCTTTAAAAACCCGTGGATGTTCAGTGGTTTGCTCGGTTTCCACATCGATCACGAGATCTGAAAACTGGACCCGCATCTTCTGTAGAATATCCACGATATCAATGCCTGAACAAGCCGCGATGGCTGATAACAGCAGGGCCTTTGGATTGGGCCCTTCCTTCCGATTGCCATCGATCGAAAAGACATTCTGCTCTAATTGACTTTCAAATGCTTGTCCATGTTTCCAGGTAGTCGTTGTTTTCATCTGATCTTTTGATTTGTGCTTCTATGATTTAAACAGGTTCCTGTCCGTGCTTTTTATTCTGTGATATATTTTCCAGCGTCCAGTCCACTCTTTTTTCAAACTCATGTTGCCGTACCAGGCAATCGGGTTTGTTGCAAATATGGCATTGAAACGGTAAACAGCCATCTGAATGCACAAATAGTTCAACAGTTTCACCGAACTTTTGTTTTACCAGCCCTGCCAGCTTATCTATTTCCTTATGAGCTTCATGAACATTGAGATACCAGGGTACAGTCAGGTGACAATCAATATGTAGAATGCTTCCATATTTAATTACACGGAGATTATGCAGGTCGACCCAGTTGACCTGGCGGTTTTGATTTAACAATTCCACCATCTGTTGTAGCAGCTTTTCATCAGCTTCGTCCATAATGCCGGCGATGGAACGGCGAAGAATATGGTAAGCCGTGTATATGATGAAAAGCGCAACGGCGATAGCAAGGCAGCTGTCGAGCCATTTATATCCCGTGAAAAGTACCAGGAATAAACCGGCAATGATCGCGAGGGTTGAAAACGTATCGGTTTGCAAATGTCGTCCGCTGGCTTTTAGCGCGAGCGAATTATTCCGCGTTCCAATACGGACGCAAACCGAACCCATGATATAGTTGGCAACCGCCGTGATGGCCACCAACATGATTCCCAGGTCAAGCTGCCTGACTTCGATATCATACAACAGGTGCTGGATCGCCTTGTATATAATAATGACAGCTGCAACCATGATCATGGTGCCTTCAACAGCAGCAGATATAAATTCTGCTTTTCCATGTCCATAAGGATGATCCTTATCCCGGGGTTTTGATGCGATATACAGGCCGTAGAGGCCAATAAAGCCGGAGGCAACATTGACGATACTTTCCAACGCGTCGGTGAGAACGGCAACAGAGCGCGTGAAATAGTATGCGACGAATTTCACCGTCAATAGTATCACCGAGATGGCAGCAACCCAACGCTGCACCCTAAGATTTTGAAGCGCTGTATTCAATCGGGCAAATTAATCAATCTTTCGGCTCAGGGTCTGCATCTGTCCGGGGCTCATTTGATATTTTACTTTTCGCCGTACCAGAACGCTGGACAAAACCGCGTATTTTCTTAGCCAGGCGGTAATAAGCCTCTTTGTTCAATAACTGGGAATCACGCATGGCTTTATAAGTGAGGAATACTCCAATCGGCACCAGGATAAATGCCGCGAGCCACATACCTGCAAAGGGGCTTAGTTTATCCTGCTTAGCAAATTTTTCACCCAGCGTGGTTGTAAAATAAAACACCATAAAGAAGCTGATCGCAGCAATAAGCGGCGTACCCAGCCCCCCTTTTCGAATAATTGAACCCAGTGGTGCGCCGATCAGGAACAGGATAAGACAGGCGGCTGATAATACGATCTTTCGATGCCATTCAATACGATGCTTGCGTAGTGTATAGTCCCGGTCCTTCATGATGCTGAGCCGGTTGTCGATGGCAGATCTCAGGCTCATCGCCTGGTTGATCGCGCCCTGGTGCACCGCATATCGCGCTGAATCGGGTATCAATTCATCAAAAGAACTGGCATGTATTAGGAGACTATCCTGTGTCTTAAGGAACGCAGGTGTTGCCGCAGTGTCCTGTGATGGCAGACTATCAAGATAAGTTTTGAATTTGAGAGCTGATCCGGCCACAGTTGCGTCTAACTGTTTACTCACCCGCTGGTTCTCTTTCTGAAGCGAGTCAATCGCGACATTCAATTGTCGCATACTATAAACACGTTCATTATTGCGGTTGACACTATCATCGGTTTGCACAAACTGAAAAGAACTCAGGTCAAATTGCTTTTTGAATTCCTGGAAGTGCATGCGGATATAATCGGTATTCGCCATGGAGTTGTAATCTCCCCTTTCCTCGTATCGCCATCCGTCCTTTAAATTAAATTCCAAAAAACGCTTGTCCGCAGAAACCCGCATCACCCCGCTTTTGGCACTGATAAAATTATCCTGTAGCGGATTGCTTTGCTCGTACACGATCACATCGCGGATGATGCTGTCGTTGGCTTCCTTTTTACCGATCTTGATCGCGAATCCGTTGATCCGGTCATAGAAAACGCCCTCTTGCAGGTCGAATGCCGGCTTGGCATATACAATATCGGTGAGCAGGGTACGCGACTTTAGAAAGGCCACGGGAATGATAAAATTAGAAAACAAAAATGCGATCCCGCTGATGAAAAGAGACACAATAAATAAAGGACGCATGAAGCGTAGCAGGGAAATGCCTGCTGATTTGATCGCAACCAGTTCAAAATTCTCGCCCAGGCTGCCAAATGTCATTAGCGAGGAAAGCAAAACAGCGAGTGGAAGGGCCAGCGGCACCAATACAGCGCTCTGGTACCAGATAAACTTCAGTACGATATCAATACCCAGTCCCTTACCTACGAAGTCGTCGATATACAGCCAGAAAAACTGCATCACCAACACCAGCAACGTGATAAAGAATGTAGCGATAAATGGGCCTACAAAGGCTTTTATGATGAGTTTATCTAACTTTTTGAACACCTATCTTTAAGTTATGGATGCAACAAAAATAAGGCTTTCACCAGAGGAGGAAATGCTGGTGCTTCGTGGCGACTGGATTTTAACAAAGAACCGCGTGATGCAAAAGGCTATGCAGATGCTGGGAGACGTACAACTGGAACAGAAAAACCTGCTTACATCATATGCATCCGTATTACCCCAGGAGATCATTCAATCCTCACCAAAAATATCACGCGGTGAAAACTACCAGGGTCTTCCATGGCTGATGCTGGACTATCCAAGACTTTTTAATAAAGAAGATGGATTTGCTGTCCGCACGTTTTTCTGGTGGGGTCATTTCTTTAGCGTAACCCTTCAGCTTTCTGGCAGGTATAAAAAACTATTTGAAGCAAACCTCCTGCAGGCCCTGCCTGCATTGAAAGCAGATGAATTCTCTGGTTGTATTCAGGATGATCCCTGGCAGCATCATTTTGAGCCCGACAACTACAAAAGCCTGCAATCATTCACAACAAAGGAATGGGAAGCCCTTATTGCCAGCAGGGAATTTGTCAAAATAGCAAAAACGATCCCCTTGCAGGAATGGAATGTAGCGCCTGGAAAAATGATGGAAATATACAGCGGGCTGGTGCACGCCTGTGTTGGTTAATTACCCAGCCTGTGGAACAGGTCTTTCACCTGGTGGTCCCACAAAAGGCTTTGGTCCTTGATATCTTTTTTCTCAGCAAAATCTTTTACCACCAGGATGGTTTGGTTAGTGATCTCTGATTTTTCTATGCTGAATTCAAAATACTCATTCTTGGGTGCATCGAGCCAGCGAAAACGAATGCTTTTATCACCCTCGCTTTCGACCACCTCCGCTTTCTCAAATGAACCATTCCAACCGAAGTAAAATATATTATCGCGCTCGTCTACCTTATCCGCAAACCACTCGCCCAAACCTGCGGGAGTTGACAGGAACTCATACAGGATCGTAGGTGAACATCTGACCGGAAACTCTAGTGTATATAATTGCTTGCTCATCTGTTACTATTGAAAAATCTCTCTACCTGCAATAATAAATAATAAATCGTCGTATCAAAATAATTTCTTTTTTATTTTTCCCCTTTTTACGGGAGGGGTAATTTTATATGCAAAATAAATCCAATAAACCTACGTTAAAGGAAAGATAATTTTTTTGGGACTTATTAAGCAAATGCTTAAATTGTTCTGACATCCAATGTTTTCTGAAAACGACTGACCTGCGGCGGGGGTGTTTTTTAATGGAAAATTGATCTGTTTTTAAAATCTATAACCCTTAAAATAAACCCAACTAAAGCCAATACCTATGAGTATGAGACAATTGAAGATCACGAAATCGATCACCAATCGTGAATCTCAAAGTCTGGAGAAGTATCTCCAGGAAATCGGCAAAGTCGAGCTTATCAGCTCAGAAGAAGAAGTACGACTCGCCGCCTTAATCAGGCAGGGCTGCCAGAAGTCCCTGGACCGCCTCACCAAAGCTAATCTTCGATTTGTGGTATCGGTTGCCAAGCAGTACCAGAACCAGGGTTTATCACTACCCGACTTAATCAATGAAGGAAACCTGGGGTTAATTAAAGCCGCTCAGCGCTTCGATGAAACACGTGGTTTCAAATTCATTTCTTATGCGGTTTGGTGGATTCGCCAAAGCATCCTGCAGGCACTGGCCGAACAATCGAGGATCGTACGCCTTCCACTCAACAAGGTTGGTCTGACCAACAGGATCCAGAAAGCGTTTTCACAACTGGAGCAGCAGTTTGAAAGAGAACCCTCAGCTGAGGAACTCGCAGAATTGCTGGAAATGGACCTCGATGAAGTCTCTGCATCCCTGAGCATTTCATCACGTCACCTGAGCATGGACACACCTATCTCAGAAGGTGAAGACGGCACATTGCTGGACGTTTTGGAAAATCCCAACGCAGAAAAAACCGATGGCGAACTAGACCATACCCAATCGCTGAAAACTGAGATTGACCGCTCGCTGAAAACCCTCACCGAAAGGCAAAAAGAGGTGATCTGTTATTTCTTCGGTATAGGCGTTGACCATCCCATGAGCCTTGAAGACATCGGCGAAAGGTTTAACCTGACCCGCGAAAGGGTAAGACAGATCAAGGACAAAGCCATTACCAAACTCAGGACCACAAACAGAATTAATCTTTTACGAACCTATTTAGGCGCATGATTTGATTTTTACACTAGCTTTTTAAACATAGTTCAGGCTGCGAGTTACCAACTGCGTGCTTTGGGAAATGGTTGAACAACCTCCCTCCCCCGGCCCGGCGGAATGACTCGCAGCTTTTTTATTTTACTGCTTATCTTTGCGGGCTTCGTAATAGCATTGTAGTCTATGTTTAACAACCTGCAGGATAAACTTGAATCGGCCTTTAAAAACCTCAAAGGCCAGGCCCGTATCACCGAACTGAACGTTGCCACAACAGTCAAAGAGATCCGTCGCGCCCTGGTGGACGCCGACGTGAATTACAAGATCGCCAAGGAATTTACCGATAAGATAAAAGACAAGGCCATTGGTGAGAAAGTGATCAATGCAATCAGCCCCGGGCAATTGATGACCAAGATCGTGAAGGATGAGCTTACCGAACTGATGGGCGGACAGGAGGCGGTTTTCAATGCCAAAGGCAACCCCGCCGTGATCCTTATTGCCGGCCTGCAGGGTAGCGGTAAAACAACTTTTAGCGGCAAACTGGCGAACTATCTCAAAACAAAAAAAGGTCTGTCGCCTATGCTGGTGGCAGCTGATATCTACCGCCCGGCGGCCATGGAACAGTTGAGAGTGCTGGGAGAGCAGATCAACGTAGACGTGCATGTGGAGGAGGAAAATAAAGACGCCGTTTCCATCGCCCAGAACGCGGTAAAAGAAGCCAGGAGCAAAAATAAAAATGTGGTGATCATCGATACCGCCGGCCGCCTGGCCATCGATGAACTGATGATGACTGAAGTGGCTAATATCCGCGATGCTGTAAAGCCACAGGAGATATTGTTTGTCGTAGATAGCATGACCGGCCAGGACGCGGTTAACACGGCCAAGTCCTTTAACGACCGCCTTGATTTTACCGGTGTGGTACTTACAAAACTGGATGGTGATACCCGTGGTGGTGCTGCCATTTCCATTAAATACACCGTCAATAAGCCCATCAAGTTCACCAGCGCCGGTGAGAAGATGGATACACTCGATGTGTTTTATCCGGAAAGGATGGCCCAGCGTATCCTGGGAATGGGTGATATTACCAGTCTTGTTGAGAAAGCACAGGAGCAATTTGACGAAGAGCAGGCAAAAAAGCTGGAAAGCAAGATCCGTAAGAACAAGTTCGATTTTGCCGATTTTAAGATGCAGCTCGAACAGATCAAAAAAATGGGCAATATGAAAGACCTCCTGGGTATGATCCCCGGTGTAGGTAATAAACTTAAAGATATAGACCTTGATAATGACTCCTTCAAGGGTATCGAAGCCATGATCAACTCCATGACACCCGAGGAGCGCAGCAACCCCGACCTGATCGATGGAAGCCGACGAAAAAGGATCGCCAAAGGTGCCGGTAAAGACATCAGTGAGGTGAATGCCTTCATGAAACAATTTGAACAAATGCGTGATATGATGAAGGGCATGAACAAGATGAACATGTTTGGAAGGATGATGCCAGGAATGAGGCGGTAGTCGATAGCCGGAGTCAGGAGTCAGGATTCGGAAGCCGGCATTTTCACATTTTCACACATTCACATTTTCAAATTCCCTTCTCCCTTCTTATCTTCGCTGTTCCGGTTTCAACCGGTATTAACAATTATTGTTTAACGCCTGTAAATTTCTATTTAAATGGCAGCCAAAATCCGTCTTCAAAGACACGGGTCTAAGAAAAGACCCTTTTACTTCATCGTAGTTGCTGACTCCCGCAGCCCCCGTGATGGGAAATTCATCCAAAAATTAGGTACTTACAATCCCCTGACTGTTCCTGCTACTATCCAGCTGGATCGCCAGAAGGCATTGGAGTGGCTGAACAAAGGCGCTACACCTACAGATACAGTTCGCCGTATCCTGAGTTTTAAAGGTGTATTATACCTGAAGCACCTGCTTCGTGGTGTAAGCCTGGGATTGTTTGATGATGCGACAGCGATGCAGAAATTCACAACCTGGAGCACTGAACATGACGCGCAGGTTAAAAAACGCCAGGAAGAAGCCGCCCGTAACAAAAGAGCCCGTCGTCCTATGCCAGGTCGCAGACCTGAGCGCAAGACAACTGGCGAAGGTGGCAATGAAGGATAAATAATCCATCCTGAAAGTTCATCAATCCCGGCCTTGGCGGCCGGGATTTTTTTTTTGGGGGGAGCCACGAATCACACGAATGGCACTAATGGTGTTTTATGGGCTAACTATCTTTGTAATGTCAGGAGAGGCTTCAGTTCAGTAGTAAACTAATTCGTGTGATTAGTGCAATTCGTGGCCGCTCCCTGCAATTCGTGTAACTCGTGGCCCCACTTTATGCCGCCAGGCAGGAACACATAATCTATCATCTGTGCAATCCGTGTAATCCGTGGCCCCATTTCGTGCAATTCGTGCAATTCGTGGCTCCATCCTCCCTAATTTCGTGGCTTATGACGGAGTATTTTAAGGTTGGAAAGTTTGCGGCAGCGCATGGGGTGGCAGGGCAACTGGTATTGCAACATGAACTCGGAAAAAGGACCGCGCTGACTGGTTTGCAGGCGATATTTATTGAAGAAAAAAAGAATTCCTTTCTTCCCTGGTTTGTACAATCCACCAAAATCAAATCCGACAACGAGATCTTCCTCTCACTTGAAGGAATTATTACCCGCGAAGCAGCCCTAAAACTGGTACAACAAAACGCATGGCTCACCGAGGCCGATTTCAAAAAGTTCGCTGCAAAATCAGCCCCGGCAAACCTGCTGGGTTATTCCATAATTGATAACGGGAAAGTGTTGGGGCCTATCCTGGAAGTGATCGAACTACCACATCAGCTGCTTTGCCGTCTCGACATCCAGTCAAAGGAAGTACTGGTGCCGCTGAATGAGGCTTTCCTGCAAAAGATCGATCACCGCAAGAAACAGGTACTGGTTAAATTACCGGAAGGGCTGTTGGATATTTACCTGGCCTGATCTCACGGATGGCCAGCAGGGCATTTTCAAGCTGCACAAAATGGCGCTGTTCATGCGCGATCAGGAAGCGAAATACATCCCCTGTTTTTAATTTGATCAGTTTGGTCAGCGAAATCGGTGTGCGCAGGCTCCCGATATCTTTTTGTTTGGCCAGCTCCAGCAGGTCAAGCAACTGGTGCTGGTAAGTTAAAAACGAATCGATCACGGGCTTGGCATCCAGCAAGCGCGGCGGACGATGACCGCGTGGTGTTTTCATTTTATTCCTGACCTTCCCTGTTTCGGTGGGCTTCATCATATTGGTGAAGTAATTGCCAAACCAACCAGATTTGAACAACGCAACCGCGGGTTTATCAGCCTGCAGGGATTTTTCCAAAGCTGGATTGTAAAAACGATTATAGCTGTTCAGGTGTTCCAGGATCTCCACCACGCTCCATTTTCCTGGCGTGGGCTGCTCCAGTAACACACCGGGGTCGGCGGATTTGAGCTGGTTGACACGAAGAATCATTTCCCTGACATCCGACTGCAATTGGTCGAGTAATTCTATACTGTTGAACTTTTTCATTGTCACTTAATTTTACACAAACCTAGCACGGCTGTCAAAGAAAAATCTTGGCATTTTCTAAGATTTTCGCGTTTACAAACGAACGGTACCTAATAATTTACTAAATGTTGTCGCATCGATACCCAGGTATGACGCCAGGTACTTATGTGGTATCAATTGTAATACATGCGGGCTGCGTTTCAACAGGGCTTTGAACTTTTCCTCCGCACTATAACATTGCAGTTCGATCTGGCGCTCCAGCACACCTTTTAATATATAACTGGTTTGAAGCAGGATCATCTTCTGGATATTGGGATATTGATCCATCATCTGGCTGATGTTCTTATAGGTGGTGCGTAGGAACCGGCTGGCGGTAAGCGTTTCCATAAAACATTTGGATGGTGTCTGGGTAAGAAACGAATCCGCCAGGCCCGAAAATGAAGGTGCATAAGTGAAAACGATCGTGGCTTCCTGCCTGTCATCACCCACGTAATAACCGCGCTGGATGCCTTCCAGAACAAAATAAAGATATCGTTCTGTCTCACCCGCTGCGGTGAGAATTGTCTTTCGCTTACATTCAAAAGGCTGCCATCCGGAAGTAAATGCTGCCAGTTCCTCCTCCTTCAAAGGATAAATCGCAGAAATAAACTTTTCTAAAACCGAAGTATCAACCATCATTAAACAAAAATAGAGATATGAAGATACAAGACATGCTCCTCATAATATCGACACACCACGGTGACTTGTAGGCTCTCCCTTATTTTGTACCTTGCCCTGTACGTTCTTTATCCCGTGACCCCGGTACCGCGTCATATCGCCCATTTCGACCTCGACTCATTCTTCGTGGCTGTCGAGATCATCAATAATCCATCGCTAAAAGGCAAGCCCATCATCGTAGGCGGCACCAGCGACAGGGGTGTTGTATCGACCTGCAGCTATGAAGCCCGGAAATTTGGTGTGCATTCAGCCATGCCGATGCGCACGGCTGTCAAGCTGTGTCCGCAGGCCATCCTGCTCCGGGGAAGTATGAACCAGTATAGCAAGTATTCAAGGTGGGTAACCGATATCATTGCTTCCAAAGTGCCTTTGTTTGAAAAAGCGTCCATCGATGAGTTTTACTGTGACCTGACCGGCATGGATAAATTTTTTAAGGTCAGCCAGTACACGCGGGAGCTGCGTGAGCTTATTATTAAAGAAACAGGGCTGCCAATCTCCTGCGGGTTGTCGTCGGCCAAGTTCATCAGCAAAATTGCCACCAACGAAGCAAAACCAAACGGCTTCCTGGAAGTGCCACATGGCCGGGAAAAAGATTTTCTATGGCCCCTGAAAATAGAAAAGATCAATGGCGTGGGAAAGCAAACAGAACAGCAATTGAAGAGCTTTGGTATCTATACCATCGAAGATATTGCCCGCACGCCAGTAGAGATCCTTGAAAGATATGTTGGAAGCTGGGGGCAGTCCTTATGGCAAAAAGCACACGGGATAGGCAGCGCGGATATCGAGACTGACTGGGAACAAAAAAGTATGAGCCGGGAAAACACTTTTCATGAGAACATCTCGGACATCGGATTATTGCACAGTGAACTGGTAAGACTGACCGAACAAAATGCGTATGACCTGCGTAGTGATGAGAAAATGACAGGTTGTGTGACGGTTAAAGTGAGGTATCCCGATTTTGAGACCGTTTCCCGGCAGGAAACGATAGACTATACTTCGCTTGATGACCTGTTGATCGCAAAGGTGAAAGATCTTTTCAATAAGCTCCACCGCAAGGGTCAACCAGTCAGGCTGCTTGGCGTTCGTTTCAGCCAATTGATCCCTTTCACGTTGCAAATGAACCTGTTCAATAACAACGAGGAAAAGCTCAACCTCTACAAAGCCGTTGATGAAATCAAGGACCGTTTTGGGGTTAAATCGATAAAAAAAGCGGCTGCGGCCAGAAACAACACGCGGAATTCCGAATAAAACCATAGTCCTTATCTTCGCCCCTCCAGAAAAGATTATTCATCGCTTAATTCAATTATAATGCAAGCTTGGAAAGAATACCAGGAGAAAAACAAGGATCGCTTTTTACAGGAAATGCTCGATTTACTCCGGATACCCTCTGTTAGCGCAAAGAGTGAACACAAGGAAGATATGCAGAAATGCGCCGAAGCAGTGAAGAAGAGTTTGATAGATGCGGGTTGTGACCGCGCCGAAGTAATGCCGACCGCTGGTCACCCGGTGGTTTTTGGAGAAAAGATTATAGACCCGTCCAAGCCTACAGTATTGGTTTATGGACACTATGATGTACAGCCGCCGGAACCGCTTGAACTTTGGACCAACCCGCCATTTGAACCCAAGATCATCGATGGAAAAGTGTATGCACGCGGATCTGCTGATGACAAGGGTCAGTTCTTCATGCACGTCAAAGCCCTTGAGACCCTGGTAAAGACCAATACCATGTCGACCAATATCAAGTTCCTGATCGAAGGTGAAGAGGAAGTGGGTTCACCCAACCTGGCCAAGTTTGTTGCTGCTAATAAAGACCTGTTAAAAGCCGATGTTATCCTGATCAGTGACAGCGCGATGCTTAGCCTTGAGAATCCTTCCCTGGATACAGGCGTTCGTGGGCTGAGTTATATACAGGTGGAAGTGACCGGCGCTAATCGCGATCTGCATAGCGGAACGTATGGTGGCGCTGTGGCCAACCCGATCACGATATTGGCCAGGATGATCGCTTCCTGTCACGATGAAAACAATCATATTACCATCCCGGGATTTTATGATGATGTGGTAGTGGCCAGCGAGGAAGAAAGAGCGCTGATCAACAAAGCCCCTTATAATGAAAAGGAATATATGGACGAACTGGGCGTGAAAGAACTCTGGGGTGAAAAAGGATATACCACTTATGAAAGAACCGGCATCCGTCCAACCCTTGAAGTGAATGGCATCTGGGGAGGCTATACCGGCGAAGGAGCCAAAACGGTGCTGCCCTCCAAGGCTTTTGCAAAAATTTCTGCAAGACTTGTACCTAATCAATCCTCAGATAAAATAACCGAAAAACTGTTGAGCTACTTTAAATCCATTGCCCCAAAATCGGTAACTGTAAAAGCAGAACTGCACCATGGTGGGGAACCTTACATGACGCCGATCGACAGCAAGGGATACAAGGCGGCATCAAAAGCGGTGGAAACTACATTTGGCAAAGCCCCCATACCTGTACGAGGAGGAGGCAGTATTCCAATTTGTTCCATTCTTGAAAAGGAGCTTGGGATTAAAATAGTCTTTATGGGTTTTGGTCTCGACACCGACAATCTTCATAGCCCTAACGAAAAATATAATATCGATAACTATTATAAGGGTATAGAAACAATCCCCTATTTCCATAAATTTTTTGCGAACGCGTAAACGTTCAAATAGGAAATCATTACCAACCGCTTTAATTAACCTCGCCTGTTCGGGCGGGGTTTTTTAATTTTGCAAGGATGAGTGAGAAAGAAAAATTGAGACTCGACAAATACCTTTGGTCCATACGCCTTTTCAAGACCAGGACCCTGGCCGCTGCAGCCTGCGATACGGGAAAGGTAAAATACAACGGCCTGCAGGCAAAAGCTTCCAAAAACGTGCAGGTGGGTGACGAGTATGAAATAAAAACGGAGGCTAAACGCTGGCGTATCAAAGTAATGGGTTTACTGGAAAAAAGAGTGGCCTATGCTGAGGCAATTAAATACTATGTTGACATTACGCCTGCTGAAGAAATAGAACGGCTACAATACCAGGCCGCGAGTTTTCATACCGGTAAAAGGCCAAGCAAGATCGGCCGGCCTACCAAAAAAGAAAGAAGAGACCTGGATGATTTTTTTGGAGAATAAGTTTTTTAACTAACAAGCCTTTACCTTTCATGCGTCTTTGCCGATTTATAACCCTGATTATTCTTTTATCTCTATTCTCCCTGTCCTGCGCAAAAAGCAGTAAGGAAAAAGACCGCGAAGCACCAGTTGTGACCATAGAGGAACCTGTACCCAATGCCATTGTTACCGGAGGACAGGTTTTAAATATTCGTGGCACTGTTGCCGACAACGAATACATCCATGAGATACATATCGAGATCAGCAATCTTCAGACCGGGGAAGAATACCTTCACATCCATATACACCCGACATCCGGTACACATTCTTTCAGTCAAGCTTTTAAACCAGTCAGCGGCATTAGCTACCTCGTCAGGGTTATCGCCGAAGATCCATCGAATAATGTTTCGTCACAAAAAGTGGAGTTCAGCGCCATTTGAAGTTCGGTTGATCTGTCAAACTAAAACAGGACATGACAACGCCTGATACCCCTTAACTTCTAACTCTAACTTATCTTTGATCGCAAGCATCCCAATAGATGCCGCCCGAATATGCGAATCGATATCATCACCGTTGTACCAGACCTTCTAAAGAGCCCGTTCGAGCATAGTATCATGAAACGTGCACAGGCGAAAGGCCTTCTCGAAGTACATACCCATAATTTGCGGAAATGGGCGATCAATAACCAGGGGCAGGTGGACGACTACCAGTATGGCGGTGGCGCAGGCATGGTGATGATGTGTGAACCGCTGGCCAACGCAATTGAAGAATTATCAGCTGAAAGAAAATACGACGAGATCATATACCTCTCACCGGACGGCCAGACTTTTGATCAAAAAATGGCCAATACGCTTTCATTAAAAGAAAACCTGTTGATGATATGCGGTCATTATAAAGGGATCGACGAAAGGATACGACAACATTTTGTCACTAAAGAGATCTCTATTGGCGACTACGTATTGAGTGGCGGCGAACTGGCTGCTGCTGTGCTGGTAGATGCCATCGGACGCCTGTTGCCAGGTGTATTGAATGATGAAACCTCCGCGCTTTTTGATTCTTACCAGGACAACCTGCTCGCTCCACCCGTTTACACCCGCCCCGCTGAATTTCGTGGCTGGAAAGTCCCCGACATCTTATTAAGTGGTGATCCCAAAAAAGTAGATGAATGGCGAAATGAACAGGCCCTTCAACGCACAAGGGAAAGAAGACCCGGCATGATAGAAGAATAAGGACCAACAAATATTCTGCAGTTTTGAATCAAAATAACCCTGCTCAACCGTTTGCACCAATTTCATTCTCACTGCTTTGCTATTGATTATTTCGTGAACTTGCAGCAACATAAAAAATCAGCAAACTATGGGTACAAACCGCAGGAAATTTTTACAGCGTTTAACCATTGGCGGAGGCATCCTGGCCACCGGGCTTCCAGCAATTGCGGGAGATCTGGCTACCAGTGACGAAGAGATTGAAAGATCCAGCCAATGGGAAAAAAGCCGTCAACGTTTTAATATGTGTGGCGATGCCGCGCCAAAGATCCCTGTTGTAAAAGTGGCCATCATCGGTCTTGGCATGCGCGGATCGGATGCGGTAGGACGCCTTAGTTATATTGACGGGCTTGAAATAGTAGCGCTTTGTGATAAATATTCTGACCGGGTGGAGAAAGCACAGCTCACACTTGAAAAAAGAGGCCGCCCCAAAGCAAAAGCCTATAGCGGTGAAGATGGCTGGAAGGCCTTGTGTGAAAACAGTGATGCAGACCTTGTTTACAATGTTACACCCTGGCATCTGCACGCCCCTATTTGTTTGTATGCCATGAAAAATGGGAAACATGTAGCCACAGAAGTGAATGCAGGTTTGTCGATCGATCAGTGCTGGGAACTGGTTGAGACCTCCGAAAAAACCAAAAAGCATTGCATGATGCTTGAAAACTGCTGCTATGATTTCTTTGAGCTGCTTACCCTGAACATGGCCCGCAATGGTTTGTTTGGTGAACTGGTTCATGGCGAGGGCGCCTATATTCATGACCTGAGTAAGGACTGGCTGTTTAACAAGAAGGCCTATGCCGACATGTGGCGCCTGAAAGAAAACTACCAGCGTAACGGTAATCTCTATCCCACACACGGCCTGGGACCCATTGCACAATGTCTTGATATCAATCGTGGCGATAAGATGGATCACCTGGTAAGTATGAGCACCAACGATTTTACGCTGGGGAATATGGCTAACGAGATGGCCGCGAAAGATCCTTTCTTCAATGAATTTACCGGTAAGCCTTACCGGGGCAACATGAATACCAGCATCATCCGCACCAGCAAGGGGAAAACTATCATGCTGCAGCACGATGTGTCGACGCTCCGGCCTTATTCACGCCTGCATACATTAAGCGGAACAAAAGGTATAGCCCAAAAATATCCCGGCCCGGAAAAGATCGCGTTTGGACATAGCTGGATAAAAAAAGAAGAACTTGATGAATTGTACAAAAAATATACACCACCAATCGTAAAACATATCGGCGAGATCGCGAAAGAAGTTGGCGGTCACGGGGGCATGGACTTTATCATGGACTGGCGCCTGATCGATTGCCTGCGAAATGGCCTGCCGCTCGACCAGGACGTTTATGATGCTGCAGCGTGGAGTTCGATCATTCCCCTGAGCGAAAGATCCGTTGCGAAAAAATCCAGAACCGTGGATATACCCGATTTTACAAGAGGCGCGTGGAAAACCAACAAGCCTGTAGACCTTACCCTCAACGGGGGTGCTACAACAACTGTCCGCAAAGTTCAGAAATAGCGATATTAGTCCTGACAGTCAGGACGTAGGATCATGGGGATCCGTATAGCTGAAGTTCAAATGAGCTTCAGCTTTTTGTTTGTTTTCCTGTTGGGTCGAAAAGTTAAATATAAAAGCACGGGTAACATTTAGCACAACTCATCGTTTTACAGCAGGGTATGTTAAATAAACCGCAGTAAGTGACTGAAATAGTTTAGTTTTACGGGCATCTTTACCCCCAATTTCAAAATCTGGCCGGGAAAAAAGCAAAAGCCTGATCGTTTAAAATCACCACAGTTCCATGAAGACCCTCAGCGCCATTACTG
>JAEZRB010000176.1 GCA_023412975.1 Bacteroidota bacterium
GGCAATAGATCAACTAGGCCCTGCATTACAATCTAACAGCATAGCCGATGACGGAACAATCGAAGGCCTCGAGTGGAAAGAAAAAACAGGTAGGCCATTCCTTCTTTGTGTGCAATGGCATCCCGAGCGCATGTTTCAATTTCCCGGATCGCCCCTGTCAGTAAATATCAGGAATCGCTTTATTGAAGAAATCAGAAAAACTATTGCAACAAAAAATGAAAATAATTAATCCCGCTACCGAAGAGTTGATCCGGGAGATACCGGTTGACGATCGCACCGCCATAGAAGAGAAATTTGAAAATCTCCGCAAAGGTCAGCCCGCATGGGCAGCCACAGATCTGGGAAAAAGGATCGCATGTATATCACGTTTTTATGAGTTGCTGGAAGAGAAAAAAGATGTGTTGGCATCCACGCTGACCACGGAAATGGGCAAGCCGCTGAAACAATCCTACAATGAACTGAAAGGTGCACGCAACCGGGTCCGGTTTTTTATTGACCAGTCTCCCAGGTGGCTGGCAGAAGAATGGATCACAACAGAAGGTTCTACCCGTGAAAAGATCGCTTATGAACCGCTGGGTGTGATTGCTAATATTTCTGCCTGGAATTATCCATACCTGGTAGGCATTAATGTATTTGTGCCAGCCCTGATTGGAGGCAATGCTGTTTTTTATAAGCCCTCAGAATATGCTACCCTCACCGGCCTCGCTATCCGTGATCTTTTGTATGAATCGGGGATACCTGAAAATTGTTTTCAACTGGCCATCGGTAAAGCTGAGGTTGGCGAGTTGCTTCTCGAACTTCCGTTGAATGGATATTTCTTCACCGGCAGCTATCGCACCGGTAAACATATCGCGGAAAGAGTGGCACCAAAACTGGTTCCCTGTCAACTTGAACTGGGAGGAAAAGACCCCTTGTATGTAATGGACGATGTAGGCGATATTGAAAGTGTGGCGGAAGCAGCATTGGAAGGTGTGGTGTATAATAACGGTCAGAGCTGTTGTGCTGTAGAGCGCATTTATGTCCACGAAAATATCTTTGACGCGTTTGTAGATGCATATACCCGGCAAGCCAGTAAACTTGTCGTCGGTGATCCATTCGACAGTGCCACCGATATTGGTCCACTAAGCAGGAAAGAACAACAGGATTTTTTGATTCAACAGATCAATGACGCCCGGCAAAAAGGAGGCAAACTTGTGCTGGGAGGAAATATTACCGGGAAAAAAGGTTTTTATATCGAGCCCACCGTGGTGATCAATACCAGCCACGATATGCGACTGATGAAAGAAGAGTCTTTCGGACCCGTTGTAGGTATCCAAAAAGTAAAAGATGATGCCGAAGCTTTGCAGTTAATGCAGGATACTGAATACGGGCTTACTGCGGCCATCTATTCACAAAGTTTTGAACGAGCCGAAAAACTGATGAGGCAGATCAACACGGGCACTGTATACTGGAACTGCTGCGACCGCGTTAGCGCCACACTGCCCTGGTCGGGTCGTAAACATTCGGGCCTTGGTGCCACACTTTCCTACCAGGGTATCCGTGCTTTTGTACAGCCGAAGGCTTATCATATCAGGGGGACCCGCTAGATCGGGTTAGGAATTAGGAATTGGAAATTGGACCCGAAAGCTAACAGTCATCGTGGTTTGCGATATGTTTACTTTACTCATAATTACAAATAAACCACCGCGGGCACGGCGAACACGGCGAAAGACTTCTATATATTTAAAAAACACTATGGTACTGTTGTTTCTATGGCAGACGAGGTATACTTCACTGTGCCCGTTGTGTGCGCCGTGGTTTCCTCATAAAAAATAGCGACCTTTATCATCATCGTTGATAAAAAGAAAAGCGACATGAACATTGCCATAAGAAAATTTTATTACGGGGATATCCCGGAAGATAAATCGGGTGCGGGAACCAATGAACCAGCACCAAAACCAAGTGACTGGCCATTGTGGGAAATTTTTATCCGCAGCAAAAATGGCCTGGACCATAAACATGCTGGTAGTCTGCATGCAGCAGATGCGAAGATGGCGATTGAAAACGCCCGTGATGTGTACACCCGGAGGATGGAAGGAGTTAGCATTTGGGCAGTTGAAAGCAAATACATCCATGCCAGCAATCCCGATGAATCCGAACAGCTATATGATCCGGCAAATGATAAAGTTTATCGTCATCCTACCTTTTATAATTTGCCGGATGAAGTGGGACATATGTAGCTTTTTCTAGGAATTTGGGATTGGGAATTTGGCATTAGGGGGAAAAAACGCCCGATACTAGTTTTTTCACTCGACAAGATGAAGAATGAAAGGAAGCCCTAAAGCTATAGTTAGGAATTTCGGCTATTGTCGTTGTTAAATGATACATGAACTAAAAAACTTGCAAAAACATAGAAAACACCAAACAATTGTGAGCTCCGCCCCCAACCCGATCTATCGGGTCCAAATTCCCAATTACCAATTACCTAGTTAAAATGCCTTCCAAACACAAACACCTGCTACATCTCGCCGACAGCACATTAATACTTGGTCACCGAAATAGTGAGTGGTGCGGACATGGGCCGATCCTGGAACAGGATATTGCGATTTCCAATATTTCCCTCGACCTGATCGGCCAGGCAAGGAATTTCTACCAGTATGCGGCCACACTGCAAAATGACGGATCCACGGAAGATAGTTACGCTTATTTCAGGGACAGCCATGAGTTCAAAAACCTCTTACTTGTCGAGCAACCGAACGGTGACTGGGCGCAAACTACGCTTCGGCAATTTTTCTTTAGCGCCTGGCAACAGCTATTTTTTGAAAAATTAGTGGATGGAAATGACGCACAGCTAGCCGCCATCGCATCCAAATCACTCAAAGAAATCGCATATCATCTCCGGTGGAGCAGCGAATGGGTGATCAGGCTCGGCGATGGCACCCAGGAAAGCCACGATCGAATGAACAAAGCCATTGATAACATATGGAGCTATACGGATGAGATGTTTATTCCGTCAGATTATGAAATAAATCTTATTAATGATGCTAACCTTACTGATATCGCACAACTAAAGGACCCCTGGATGGAAAAAGTAAGCTCCATCTTCGAAGAGGCCACCTTATCGGTTCCGGCATCGTCTTTAGAACATACGGGGGGCAAACAGGGAAAACATTCTCCGCATTTGGATGTTATTTTGAAAGAAATGCAATCGGTAGCGAGGACAGATCCCGGTGCACATTGGTAATATTTGAGGAGTGAACATTCACGAGGAAAACATATTAAGAAATTCGACTGAAACAGAAAGAAAGGTTTGGCATATACTTGAAACAGTATGTGATCCGGAAATTCCTGTGCTGACGATTGTTGACCTGGGCATAGTCAGGGAGGTCAGACAACAAATAAATACCGCTACGGGTGACCAGGAACTGGAAATTGTGATCACACCCACCTATTCCGGTTGCCCGGCTATGGATATGATCGCGATGAATATCCGCATGGCCTTACTGGAGAATGGATATAAAAATGTAAAGATCACAAGTGTCCTTTCCCCAGCATGGACAACAGATTGGATGAGCGAGGAAGGCAAACAAAAACTAAAGTCCTACGGCATTGCGCCGCCCAATCCCAAACAACAGGTTTGCCATAACGAACTTTTTGCACCACATGAAGCTGTTCAATGCCCCCAGTGCAATTCCTGGCATACTTACCGGATCAGTGAATTCGGATCTACAGCCTGCAAAGCATTGTATCAATGCGATGATTGTAAAGAGCCCTTTGATTATTTTAAATGTCATTGACAGTTTCCAAAAATCATTCTGACCGTATTCGTTTGTCAGGTGTATCATAACTCCATCTGCGGAATTAGTACATTCGTAAAAAACAACCCGATGTCATCAGTTCTTTTTGAAGTAAAAGACGCGGTTGCCCGCATTACACTCAATCGTCCTGACAAGCTCAATTCATTCAATCGTGAAATGGCGCTCTCACTACAGCAGAAACTGGATGAATGCATGGCAAGTGAGGTAAGATGCGTACTGATAACAGGTGCAGGTAAGGCTTTCTCCGCCGGCCAGGATCTTGCCGAAGTTACAGACCCCGACGGTCCGGGTATGCAACGTATACTGAGTGAACACTACAATCCAATAGTGGTACGGATAAGGAAACTCGAAAAACCCGTGGTAGCCGCGGTCAACGGTGTGGCTGCTGGCGCCGGTGCCAATATTGCCTTATGTACAGATATTGTCGTAGCTGCAGAATCGGCTTCTTTTATACAGGCATTTTCCAAGATCGGGCTGATACCGGACAGCGGCGGCACTTATATACTTCCACGCTTGATAGGCTGGCAAAAAGCTTCTGCGCTGATGATGCTGGGTGAAAAAGTAGCCGCCCCGGATGCCGAACGTATGGGCATGATCTACAAGATCTTTAAGGATGACGTATTTTTGGAAAATGCGAATAATATCGCCCGGTTCCTGGCGGAAATGCCAACTAAGGGGCTCGCTTTTACGAAACAGGCATTGAATATTTCGTTTTCCGGGAATTTTGAAGAACAACTACACGATGAAGATATCCTGCAACAAAGAGCTGCAGTCACCAAAGACTACCAGGAAGGAGTGAACGCCTTTATGGAAAAAAGAAAACCGGTGTTCAGGGGCGAGTAGTTCACCAGGAAACTATTATTTAAACAATACCACACACATGGCCGATGATCTCAAAGCAAAACAGGTAGTCGATCACATGATGAAAAACGATTTGTTCAGCCAGTGGCTGGGAATCGAACTGCTTGAAATCCGAGAAGGGTACAGTAAAATAAAAATGACCGTAAGACCAGAAATGATCAATGGTTTTGGAATTGTACACGGAGGGGTTGCGTTTTCATTGGCTGATAGCGCTTTTGCTTTTGCCTGTAATAACCGGAATAATCTGTCTGTCGCGCTTGATACATCCATCAATTTTACAAAGCCTGTTCATGTTGACGATATTCTCACGGCTGAAGCCAGGGAAATACATAATGGCAGATCAACGGGACTCTATCATATCAATATAACCAATCAACGCGAGTATGTGGTTGCGGTATTTAAAGGAACCTGTTTCAGGACAGGCAAACCGCTTCATTAAGAAAACAATTCCTACAACAATTGCGACGCTTTTTTAATGATATATTCCCTGGTCGCCCTCATCGTTTCATCCCTGGTGGTGTTTGCATCTACCAGTGAAACAACTCTTTGCAAACCCAGTTCCCTCCATTCAGATTCTTTTAAATCCGACTCGCCACAAATCGCATGGCATGGTACACCATACTCTTTTGCAAGGGATGACAGGTACCCTACCACTTTGCCAGTGCTGCTTTGTCTGTCGATCCTGCCCTCACCGGTGACCAGTAATTGCGCCCCGGGCAATGCATCTTTTATTCGACCGGCTTCCACGATCATTTCAATTCCTTTCTTCATATTTACGTTAAAATAAGGGAGAAGCCCTGCAGCAATACCACCTGCAGCACCAGTACCCGGGATAGCGGACACGTCCCTTCCTGTATGGTTTTTTATTACCCCGGCAAAATTTCTTAAGCCCTCATCCAGCAACTTGACCTGGGTGGCATCAGCGCCTTTTTGAGGCGCATAAATAAAAGCGGCGCCATTATTACCATACATCGTATTTTGAACATCGCAGGCTACATCAAAACTTACATCGGGGATCCGGTCAGGGGTTTCGATTTTTTTGATCGCATTCAAACTGCCTCCTGAAGGAGTGATGGGAACATCATTCTGGTCAAAAAACCGGAAACCAAGCGCAGAAAGTATTCCGGTACCCGCATCATTGGTTGCACTTCCACCCAAACCCAGGACTATCCTGCTTGCGCCATGGCTGATCGCTTCCTTTATCATCAACCCTGTTCCATATGTGGAAGCCAATAGCGGATTGCGTTCCTCTTTCTTCAGCAACACGAGTCCGCTGGCCAGGGCCATTTCAATCACTGCTGATCCGCGCTGTTGATCCCATTCATATTGTGTCTTTATTGGCCGGCCCAGCGGGTCCACGGTTTCGACAAAAACAGTTTGCGTATTTAAATAATGTTTTAATACTGACGCAAATCCATCGCCGCCATCTGCCATCGGGTAAGCTTGCACCTCTATATCGTTTCTGAATTGACGAAAACCTTCCCGCAGCGCTTCGCATACCTCAAAGCTGCTGAGACTTCCTTTGAACTTGTCGGGGGCAACAACGATCCTCATTTTTACAATTTACAAAAACATATCACAATTGCCTGATTATTAAAGATTGTATCAGGCTAATGAATGTTTAAATCTGTCGATATTAAAAAACTTTTTCATTAAAATGCTTGCATAATCCCAATGCAGATATTAGTTTTACCCTTAATACTTCCTTCGATCCTCCCGAAAAACGTAACAATTAATCAAGCGTACCCAATTCTCCTTCACAAAGCCTCTCCCATTACATCCTGTAAATTACCGTACCCGACAATCCGCATTTATTGACTTTTTATTTAGAGCGTTTCTGAATCACAGATCCTGTTAATGCCGTGTAAAATCCAGTGTCTTCGAAAGCTTGTACCCAAACTGAAGACATATATAAAATCACGACATGAAACAGATCTACACTTTGCTGATCATTTTATCAGCGGCCATGATGGCCAATGCGCAAATTCCTTTGCCTCCCGCACCCGCGCCCGGCAGTGTAAACAATTGCACAACCAACCCTAACATTGATGTTTGTCCTCCTACCAGCAATACCGTAGTAGGCAGCCATCGCGATGGTGTGTACCATCGGGGAAATAACTCAAATCACCTGGGTCAGAACGCTGTGTGGCGATTCAGAAATATGGCCACTGTTGGTGGCGTTACGGTGAATGTGGAAGTAACCATCGACCAGCTTTACAATGCCGTTCTCGACAACATCGATGATGACAACGCGGTGGACCAGGCTGGAGTTTCGATCGTCAACTTTTTCGCGCCAAGAATCAGCCCCGATCAAAACTTAAGCAGCAGCAACCGCAGGGGTTACGTTCAATTCAGCATGAAATTTTACAAAAACATCAACGGCACGAATAACGGGACCAACGCGGACTTCGCTACACCTGTTAGCCTGTCAAACCTCAATTATGTTCATTACGACATCGATGGCGGCAATGCCAATAATGTAAATAGTGGCGTTGCAGGTAGCTGGTTCCGCGAAACAGGTCTTGCCAAAAAACTGTCGGATCATAACCCATCCGTACTTGCCAATGCCGTAACAGAGCTCTCCTCTTATAACTATACCGATGCTGGCGACAACTGGACCGGTTTTGCCGGCACAGTGTATGAAAGAAGCGGTGTATCTCGTTGCGCCCAGGTTGCATCATCATTCTCTTATGCCAACGCCCAGCCAGGTATTACGGTAAGAATGGGCTATGACTATAATCCTGGAAGTAACGGCGGGCGTCCTGTTAGGCAATATGGTTCGCGCCTTGGATGTTTTAATTTTCCATCCCTGTCTACACTGCCCGTTGATCTGCTGAGCTTCTCCGCCTCGTACAATAATAATCATGCAGATTTGAAATGGTCATCGGATCGTGAAATGAATTTTGAGAAATATGTTATTGAACGCAGTCTTCCAGGCGCTGATTTTGTTGCAGTAGGAGAAAAAAGAGCTTCAGGCAATGCCGGACGTAACCAGTACGACTGGTCCGAAGATCTTTCGAATGTAAATGGCAGCACATTCTACTATCGCTTGAAGATGGTGGATATTGATGGCAAATTCTCCTATAGTTCTGTTGTGATGGTTAAAAAAGATTCTAAAGCCATTAATGGAATTACCATAAGCCCCAACCCCGTAGCCAGCAGCGCTACAACGGTGCGTTTTACTTCAACTAATTCATCATCGATAGAACTCAGGGTAGTTGATATTTCAGGTAAACTTTTATTACAACAAAAGAATAAAGTTTCTGAAGGCACCAATAGTATCTCGATCAATAACCTCGACAGGTTACAACCTGGTACTTATATTCTTCAGGTATTGAATGAAGGAGTGTCAACGGTTACAAAATTCTCTGTGGCACGTTAACCATCTTAAAATTATAAATACTATCTCCTCTGCTTTTGCAGAGGGGATTTTCCTTTTGTTTAAAAAACATGCATAAACGGATTACAATAAATAATATCTATTTGAAAGTTTTCATTTTTAAAATCTGGAATATAGTTTTGCACACATATTCCAATACCTCCCGAATTCCCCATTAATCGGACGTACCCAATTCTCCTTCTAAAAGCCTCTTATTATTAAAGTCTGAGCCGGCGTAACTAATTACGTCCCTGCAAAACTCTGCCATCCCGATCCTACCAAATTCCAACCTGTGTGGTAAACACGGCCCCGTCACTAATACGAAGACTTTTTTATAATCTAAACTCTAAGAGCAATGAACATTTCTACCCACCTAAGACAAGCTCTGCCGCAGTTATTGATGTCTGTTGCAGTATTACTTGCTTCTCTCATTTCAAATGCACAGATTGTCCGTCCATACGGCAATCCTATTTATTCCGACAATCTCAAAGGAGGTCATACCATTTTTGGGAACACGATCCTGGCGGGAAATAACATGAACTCTTCTCAAAACCCAACCAGCAGCAACGGTTATACTACCAGTTCATACGGTAATGATAACAACAACATGCAATGGGTTGATGTGGATGGCACTGTTTCAGTTCCGCCGGCAACCATCTTTAACTTCGGCGCTGACTGGTATTACTATCGCAGAGCAAGTTCAGGTAGCAGCCGATTCAACTATTCGACCAGTAACGGTCCGGGTAGCTACACATCAACCAGCTATTCACAAAATTCTGGTGCCTGGGCAGAAGACAACGCTCCCATTCGGTTTAATACCGGATCGGGCGGTACCACTTTGAGTGGAAGTGATGGCAGGGCCACCAACAGGAATACCTATTATTTCCGTAAAACCGTGAATATCTCTGGCGATGTATCACTTTATTCTTCAGTTACACTGACTGTTCGTTACGACGATGGTGTTGTAGTTTTTGTAAACGGTACAGAGGTGGGTCGCCCACACATGCCTTCTGGCAGCTTTAATTACAACACAGATGCCAGCAGTTGTAACGGTTCTGGATATAGAACAGCTACAATAGACATTCCGGTTTCTTTGTTACAAAGCGGCAATAACGTTATTGCTGCCGAAGTACACCAGGGTAATAATTGCAGTGGAAATGCGGACATGTATTTCGATATGTCAATGACCGGTACTTCAACTATAGTGAATACTTTCAATTCTTCATCAGCAGACCTGGTTCTGCCCGCCGGCACCAACACGATTAAATTCGCAAGACTATATTGGGGAGCGCGTATCCTTAGCAGCCAGGTTAATTCAAACGACGCTAACCTGAAGACTGTGAAAATTCGCAAGGGTACCGGTAATTATCAAACAATCACTGGCGGACAAATTGACAAGACTACAAGTTCGGGTGTTGTCAACTACCAGGGATATTATGATGTAACAACTTTTGTAAAACAAAATGGCGCCGGCACCTACACTGTAGCCGATATTTCCAGTTCAACAGGTTCTGTCAGCAACGGTGGTAACTACGGCGGCTGGTGCATGGTCGTTGTGTATGAAAACAACAACCGCCCCTACTCCAGTATCAGGTTGTACGATGGATTTATCAATGTACAGGATGGAGGCACACAGACGATCACCCTCACAGGTCTAAATGCACCAGGTACACCGGTTTTAGCTTCTGACGCTTACATGTCTGCGATGGCATGGGAAGGTGATGCCAACCTCGGAGCTACATCAGGCAACCCGGCCGGTGACTATATGGAGATCAATGGCGTGAAAGTATCAAATGCGCTTAACCCCGCTCAGAACTTCTGGAATGGAAGTATCACCAAAAATGGTGTACACGTTACAAGCAAATTCCCCAACTATATCAACCAGATGGGATTGGATATCGATGAAGTGCAAGTGGGACAGGGTTACAATATTGATCCCAACAGTACTGAAGTAACAGTGAAATTCGGCACTGAAGCTGATCAGTATTTTCCAACTGTGTTTGCCTTCACCATGGCATCCAAACCACCCCTGGTTGAATTGAATAAAACTGGTACCATTACCGGACCGGGTGCAGCTCAAAAACTACTATTCCCCAACGAGACCATCACTTACACTCTTAGTGGTAAAAACAGTGGCGGTGGCGACGCATTGTCAGCAACTATCATTGACACTATTCCATTTGGTCTCAGCTACGTTCCCGGCTCGCTTGTGATCAACTCGGGCGGAGCTGTGGGTCCAAAGACTGACGCACAAGGTGATGATGAGGCTTTCCTGGCTACTGCTAATGGAAAAACTTATGTGAAATACTACCTCGGCAGCGGTGCCACTCCCAACAGTGGAGGCAAACTGTCACCCAACCAAAGTTATTCTGTGCAGTTTAAGTGCCTGACTCCGGCATCAGCGCATCCCGCTCTTTCGGTTAGCAATACTGCCCGGATCGTTGGAACCGGCGTTGATGGCACTGCATTCGTTGATGATGGAACATTCCTCTTTGGCCCGGGTAATACCACACTTGCGGTAAAACTGATCGACTTTAAAGTAAAAGAAGAAAACAAATTAGCGATACTGGATTGGACTACAGCTGGTGAATTGAAAAATGAAAGGTTCGAAGTAGAGCGCAGCACGGACGGTATCCATTTTTCAACCGTTGGTACAGTGAGTGGCAATGGCACTACCAACGACAGGAAAGATTATCGTTTTACAGATCCACTCCCTGCCGGAAGCAATATCTTCTACTACCGTTTGAAGGACGTTGATATGGATGGAAAAGCTTCTTACAGCAAGATCGTTGCCCTGCGACTGGAGGCAGATAAGAATATGAACTCGTTCGTGGTATATCCGAACCCATTCAGCACCAACTTAAAACTCCAGGTGAAAGCCGATAGGGAGTCCTCACTGACGGTTAATTTTTACAATGCCCTCGGCCAGCGGGAGATAAGTCGCAAACTCACCCTCCAACCCGGAACCAATATCGTGGTATTGCAGGATTTGGATGGCCTTAAACCTGGTTTGCACGTCCTTGAACTGGTAACAGATAATAGTAAAATGACTCAGAAGATTATGAAAAACTAAAGCTCAGCGCTTTATATCAAAAACCCCACCCGCCGACTGGCTGGAGGGGTTTTTTTTATGTAAAAAAGCGGTCCCGGTCATCAAAATGGACTTCTTTCTGATTAGGAAAAATCGTAACTTAATATCTCCACCAAAATTTACCATCAAACGGATTGTTTATGAAAAGAAATCTACTCTCCCAGGGAATTTTTTTCTGTCTACTTTTTACAAGCCTGACCTCCAGCGCACAAACGGACCGCTTTGCATATGCGATCACTGATATGAAAAAAGATGGCGCCAACTGGAGCTTTCTAAGAAAGATTGACCTCAACACCGGCGCCTTTAGCGAAGTGATCCTGAATGGCAGTGATGAAGCAACTGTTGCCTACGACGAGGCTTCCAGGAAACCTTTATCGCAACCCTTCTCAGATGAGCGCTTTGGAAAACATGCCAATGCGCCCTTTGCCACCGGCGTTGCGGCTATTGCTTACGATCGGAAAAATCAGCGCATTTACTATACGCCGATGTTCATTAACCAGTTGCGTTATATCGACCTGAAAACCATGAAGGTTTACTTTGTGTTCACTCCTGAAATGGAAGGGCTGACTGTTAAAGCATCCGACCAGAGCAATATCATCACACGTATGACGATAGGACCCGATGGCAATGGTTATGCGCTTACCAATGATGCGAACCACCTTCTGCGTTTCACCACCGGGAAAAAAATTACGATTACTGATCTTGGAGCCATTACAGATCATCCTTCCAACAACCAGGTATCCGTGCATAACGCCTGCATCAGTTATGGTGGTGATATGGTGGCCGACGATGATGGAAACCTCTACCTTTTTTCTAACCGCACCAATATTTTTAAAATAAATATTGAAAGCAAGGTTGCAATTCACATGGGCGCCGTATCAGGACTGCCACCTACATTCACTGTAAATGGCGCGGCTGTAGATGACAATAACAGCATTCTCATAACAAGTGCAGCCGATGATAAAGCTATGTACACGGTTGATAGTAAGACCTGGGTTGCCAAGCCAGCACAATCCCTAGGTGGATGGCGGACTGCGGATCTCGCCAACAGCAACCTGTTGAGTGTAAGAAAGGCCGTACCATTTGTACGTTTGCTCCCCGGCAATGATGAAGTGGACGATGGTAGGGTGCAGGTATATCCCAACCCCATTACCAATGATCAATTCACCGTCCAGTTTAACACGGAGGGTGGCAAATACCGGGTAGAAGTGAAGGATGCCCTGGGAAGGCAGGTTACGCAAACCCAGGCAGCGATGTTAGGCAAAGGCCAGACAAGAACCGTGAATCTGCCCTCGGCAACAACAAAAGGATTTTACCTTGTAAAAGTGATAGACGAGCATAACAAAACAGTGTATAGTAAAAAAGTTTTGGTGCTCGAAAATTAGCCTACGCTTACCGGGAAAAATGAAGGCGGAAAGAAGTTTAAAAAGTTAACTTCTCTCCGCCTTTTTTTAATTGTAAGCTAGTATATACTTACTCCTGGAAATTCTTAATCTTATTGTAAAGCGTCTTGCGGTCGATATTCAAAACCTCGGCTGCTTTCTTTTTATTGAAGTTGACTTGTTGCAATACGGCCATGATCGTTTCATATTCCGCGCGATTGGCTGCATCTTTCAGGTCGAGTTCTTTTCTTGGTGGAGAGTTTAAGATGGTATTAACCGGTTTAACAGTCTGGTCAGGAGCAGGAGTATGCAACGGTTCAATATTGTTGATCTCCCAGGGTAGTGAACTGGTATTGATCTTTTGATTTTCTGGTGTCAGTAATACAGCTCTTCTAACCACGTTTCTGAATTCGCGCAGGTTCCCGGGCCAGGAATATTGTAAAAATGTCTGTAGCACATCATCCTCAAACCCGATTACGTTCTTTCCAAGTTCTGCATTTGTTTTTGCCAGGAAGAAGTCTGCAAATGCCATTATATCATCCCTACGGCTCCGCAGGGAAGGCAGGTTGATTGAAAATTCATTGAACCTGTGATAAAGGTCTTCCCTGAATTTACCTTTGCGATAGGCTTCCTGCAGGTTTTCATTTGACGCTACT
Source organism: Bacteroidota bacterium (assembly GCA_023412975.1). Classification (GTDB taxonomy): domain Bacteria; phylum Bacteroidota; class Bacteroidia; order Chitinophagales; family Chitinophagaceae; genus Terrimonas_B. The sequence continues at coordinate 13,167 of JAEZRB010000176.1, forward strand.
ATGATGCGAACATCCACATTCGTTTCTTTATTGCCGCCTACACGTTTAAACTTCCTTTCCTGGATCACCCGCAACAGGGTAGCCTGCACATCGAGGGAGAGATTTCCTACCTCATCCAAAAATAAGGTACCACCATCCGCAAGTTCAAAATGGCCTTCTTTGTCTTGTAAAGCTCCGGTGAAAGCGCCTTTTACGTGTCCAAAAAGCTCGCTACCGGCGAGTTCTTTCGAGAGTGTACCGCAATCCATCGCAACGAAAGGTTTGCCTTTACGGCTGCTCATATCGTGGATGGTTTTTGCGATCACTTCTTTACCGGTACCGCTCTCACCATATAATATCACACTATAGTTAGTTGCAGCCACTATATTGATCTGATCATACAAGGCCTTTGTAGCGGCAGACTTACCAATCATGTATTCCCCATTATTATCAGTAACGGCAGCTTGTTTGCGCCGGCCGGTATCTGAACCCACTTCGCCTGCTTTCGGCTTTGCAGTCTCAGGTTGGATCATAGCCTTATTCAGTACACTCAACACCTCATCGGGAATCAGAGGCTTAACGATATAATCAAAGGCGCCAAGTTTGATCACTTCCACCGCAGTTTTAATATCAGAATAACCCGTAATCATTAAAACTTTTATAGATGGGTTTTCTTTACGCAGGGTGGTCAGCACTTTTATGCCTTCCATATCACCCAGCCGGTAATCGCAGATCACCATATCAAATCGCTGTTCATTGAACTTAGCGATTCCTTTGGCCCCTGAATGAGCCATTTCTATATCAAACCCGTTTTTCGAAAGATACCTGCCTAGCAGTGTACATAAATCCAAATCGTCGTCAATAATGAGGATTTTTTTTCTCATCATACTGAAGTTGAAGGGTTAATGAAAATTAGATTTACTTTTTAACAAATCACATATATGCTCAAATCATGCCGGACTTGGATTTTTTGGCGAGATAAAAAAATAGTGGACGGCTTTGGCAGCAAAATTGAGCATCTACATCGGTGATAAGTTACGTAGAAATGTTTAATCCACAGTCTGAATTGTTGGGAAACGAGTTAAAAAATACCCCCCACGCGCTCATAATTGACGATGAAACTGATATCTGCTTTCTCCTGAAAGGTATATTGCGGCACAAAAACATCGATGCAGCTTACGCGAGTACCCTTGCTGAAGGCCGTCAGTACCTGAGACAACACGATGCTGATATCATTTTCATTGATAATCACCTCCCTGATGGATTTGGTGTGGAACAAGTACGTAATCTGAAGAAACAAAATCCTTATTGTAAGATCGTGATGATCACTGCACATGATACTTCTACTGACCGCGAGCTCGCCTATCGCGAAGGCGTTGACTATTTTATAGGCAAGCCTTTTACCAGAGATGTAATTTTTAAAACGGTTGAAAAATTAATTTAATCCCAGTTTTATTTGTGTAGAAAATCCTCCCCATTTTAAGCGGAAGGCAAAATAATCGTGAAGGTGGTGCCCTCACCAGGGCGGCTATTTACCTGGATGCTTCCTTTATGATTTATAATAATATTTTGGGTATGTGTAAGCCCCAAACCATTTCCTTTGGCTTTGCTGGTAAAATAAGGCTCGAATAATTTCTGGCTGGTTTCCTCGTCCATACCTGTCCCATTATCAATAAACTCGATCACGCATTTTTGATCCTTCTGGTAAGTTTTTAGCCGAAGATTTCCCGTATCATTCTTCATTGCTTCAATCGCGTTTACAATAATATTCAGGAAGGCGAGCCTGATTCTATCACGGT
>JAEZRB010000181.1 GCA_023412975.1 Bacteroidota bacterium
CGGTAAAATTTTAGCGACCGCTCCAGGTCTGCCACTTTGAGGTGAACATGCCCGATATGTGTGCGGGGCGGAATGGTATAACTCATATAATCTGGGGGTTTAGGGAGTCTGTCTTCACTAAAATTACTATCTTGCGTTAAATATTCCCGCTATCAGGCAAAAGATCAACATAGAATTCTTCCTGGCACTCAATCTCGACCTGCTCAACCACTAAGGAATAGTTTCCAGCCGGATTAACTACGCTTGCCTTCTTCATTTTCATTTATTGATTTTATAAATATTGCACCATGCAATCAACTGTGAACCTTTCGGAAAAAGCATTATACCATCTCCAACTGGAGGAACAATATGGCGCACATAATTACCATCCCCTGCCTGTTGTACTCAGTCGCGGCGAAGGTGTTTATGTATGGGATGTGGATGGGAAAAAGTACTATGACTTTTTAAGCGGTTATTCTGCCGTCAACCAGGGTCATTGCCATCCGCGAATACTAAAAGCATTCATGGAGCAGTCTCAAAAGCTTACACTTACCAGCCGCGCATTCCACAGTGATGTATTAGGCGAATACGCGAAATATATTACGGGATTGTTTGGCTACGACAAGGTCCTGCCCATGAATACAGGTGTAGAAGCCGTGGAAACGGGTATCAAGCTCTGTCGCAAATGGGCATACGAGGTTAAGCAGATTCCTGAAAACAAGGCAGTGATCATTGTTTGTGAAGGAAACTTTCATGGACGTACCACAGGTGTTATCTCTTTCAGCACTGATCCCGATGCGCAGAATAATTATGGGCCATTCCTCCCCGGATTTTTAAAGATCCCTTACAACGATATCACCGCTTTGGAAAAAGCGCTGGAAAATAAATATGTTGCCGGTTTCCTTGTAGAACCCATCCAGGGTGAAGCCGGTGTAGTGGCTCCGGATGAAGGATACCTGTACAGGGCCAAGCAACTTTGTGAGCAGGCGAATGTGTTGTTCATAGCTGATGAGATACAAACCGGTCTTGCAAGGACAGGCAAAATGCTGGCCTGTGATCATGAAAATGTAAAACCAGACATCCTACTGTTGGGCAAAGCACTGAGCGGAGGAATGATGCCCGTGAGCGCGGTGATGGCCGATGATGCGATTATGCTTACCTTTAAACCCGGTGAGCACGGCTCTACTTATGGCGGCAGCCCGCTGGCCTGCAAAACAGCCATCGCGGCTCTACAGGTGTTAATCGATGAGCAGATGGCCAAGAACGCAGTAGAGATGGGTAATTTATTACGCCAGGAGCTGACAGGGCTGGGTTCAAAGCATATTAGTATTGTACGTGGTAAAGGTTTATTAAATGCGATTGTGATCGAACATTCTAATAAAGATGCAGCCTGGGATCTTTGCCTGGAGCTAAAGGAGAAAGGTCTATTGGCAAAACCAACTCATGGTGATAAGATCCGGTTCGCGCCGCCGCTTATTATCAACAAACAACAGATCATGGAATGTGTTGGGATAATTGGAGAGGCGCTGAGGATTCTGGATTGATAACAGAAATTTAAAGTCTGACCAATAATAATAGTCACAATCATAATTAAACCTAAGTATGAATCGATCGGAGCAACGGCCATTATCCAATAACGACTTTCTTTCAGAATTGGTGATTGGCATGTCCGATGGCGTGGTTGTACCTTTTGCTTTAACCGTGGGTTTAAGCCGGGTTATCGAGTCTGCATCTGTCGTTGGCATGACGGGGATCGTTGCCCTGGCCGCCGGCGCGATCGCCATGGGTGTTGTCGGGTACCTCACGGGAAAATCTGAAGCCGGCTTTTATAAACCTGTTCCGAAATCAACGGGAAGTAAGGATGAAGTAAAATCATTTTTTGCAAACCTTGGCATGAGCGAGGAATTGCAGGCAAAAGTGGCAGAAGACGTCGTAAGGGAAAAAGAGGAATGGTCTGAAAAAATCACAAGTGATACTCAGACGCTCCAGCATAACAGGCATGCTTCCAGGACTGGGCTGACAATTGGTCTTTCCTATGCACTTGGTGGTCTATTACCCGTTGGCCCCTATTTTTTAATGGAGCCAGCCACCCGCGCCCTTCCGGTTTCGATCGTCATTTCATTGCTAAGCCTGGTGGTATTGGGTTACCTCAAAAGCCGTGTTACCGGCCTGGCGCCCATCCGCGGCATCCTGGTCACCACGCTTCCCGGCTCCCTGGCAGCCGCAGGCTCTTTTATAGTAGCGAAACTATTTACGTCCTAGCAGCAGGTGAGGGTTGAAGGTTGTTGAAAATTGTTGAAGATTGTTTGATTTTGTAGTACAATATTCAACTACATTCAACTATATTAAACCAAATTAAACAGAAACAAGAGGGCGCTGAATGCCATAAAGAAAAAAATCCGCTCTACCAATGTAAAGCGGATCGATATTGAATGGTTTTTCTAAGATCATATTTTAAACCATTTAGAATATAGCATAGCCAGCCATACCCCATGGTTATAGTCAAATAGACATCTTCTAGGGAACTTAAAGTGCTCCAACGATGCGGATAAGATTAATAGTAGTAGAAAATTTCGATAGGCAGGTCGCTTAGCTAGCGGGCATGGAAAATGTTGCAACATCAAATTTAAAGAAAATCATCATACAACAATTAGCTGATGCAAAATTTTATTCGCGTGTGCCCTTCTCCTGCAACTTCATATCGGGGAAAAAGGCGGATAACAACATGAGAACAGCCGCAATCAGCATTAGATAGAGGGCTATATGTTGTTCGGGGCACTCCCCCGCCCTGCAGGTTGATACCATAAAGTAATTGCGAATAGTCCAGGCCAGGTTGAACGCGCAAATGACAAGGTTCAGGCGTTTAGCCCATATCCGTGGAACAAAGTTAAAAACAAGGAAAAGACTGGTGAAAATCAGGTTGAAGTAAGCCGGCTTTCCAAAATTCGTTCCGGTGCTGTCAACTCCCGTCACGACAATATTTTTTGAAGTAATTACAATCCAGGTATTAAAACAGGATATAACCAGCATGATAGCCGCGGCTAATCCCACCCATTTCATCCAGCGCATGGCTTTGTTTTGTTTGGCCCGCAAGATAGGTATTTGCACCTGAAGTCATTTCTGGGGGTGGATTTCAAATTTTTACTTGATCAATTTATCCCATTAACCATTAAGAACCTCTGTTTAACCTTATTACCTTAGTGGAAAGCCTTTTTTTAACAATACCCAACCTTATCCCCTTATCCCGCTGAAAAAATAAGGCAATAAGGTTATTTCCTGTTGTGCTTTTAGTTTACTAAGGTAATAAGGTTTTCATACCAGCCGATTAAAGAACTTTTCATCGGTTAAAGCGAAAATTTGAGTTGCGCCCCATTTCTGCCGTATTACAGAAATAAGTTCATACAAGATTAATATAGGCTAGCAGGCATTCATCATTTCCGCAGCCACAGGTAGCCCCATAAGAAAATATTCAAATGACTGACTGCCGATGGTTAAATGATACTGTCCCAGCCTGTGAAACCCGTGACGCTCATAAAACTTCAGTGCCTGGGCATTGCTGGTGGGCGCGTCCAGCCAAACATAATCAGGGTGGATATCCCAGGCC
>JAEZRB010000196.1 GCA_023412975.1 Bacteroidota bacterium
TCGCTGCCAAACATTTCCTTCCGGTCTTTTGAAAGTGCAGCATACAAATTGTCGGTGATCGATGTGGCCTGGTTACTCATTTGCGGCGTTGGGGTATTGCCCTGGCTCATCATCTGCGTAAGCTGGCTGGTCAGGGTTTGCTTATTGAAGTTGTCTGCTTCGCTTCTGTATGATGCACCAATGTACACCGCAACGAGGATGAAGAGCAATGCACCGAATGTGATGGCAGCAAACTTGATCTTCTTCAGGAACACAACCCGGTCGTACTGGCCATAAAAAATTTGCTGAACAGCCAGCGACGCCATTAATGCAATACTAAGTTGAGGCACCATCAGGGCCATCGACGGCGCACGGAATTTATTCAGAAAAGGTACCGTGTCAAACAGGAAATAGTTGACGGCGGCGAGATTACTACCCCAAGCCAGGATAATGGGGATGATGGTGCCGGGTATCAGCCAGCATAAATATTTTTTTGGTATAAAAAACAGGCCGGCGATCGCCAGCATGCAAATGATCGCTCCGAAATAAACAGGTCCCGATGTGCTGGGCTGGCTTCCCCAGTACGGCGTCATGCGACTGTAGAAGTAGTTAGCTACTTCCTGTGGCAGGCCTGATTCACGCAGTGCGTCGATCACATGACTTTCTTCATCAAACTCTGCGGGGTTGTTACTGCTGCCAAAATAATTGGGGAGTATGAACGTGAGCGTTTCCTCCTTGCCATAACTCCAGCGAAACGCATAGTCTTTATCAAGCCCGCCTTCGGATCTGTTTTCTTTGTCTACGCCGATAGTCAGTTCGCTTCGACCACCCCGCATGGTTTCTTTTGCGTATTCATTGGTCGGCAAAAGGATCAGGGCAAAAGAACAGGCTGCGATCGCAAAGGAAATGATCGTCAGCGCAAAGGTTTTGAAAAAATGAACATAGTCTTTTGTCTGAATGGTTTTAATAAGAAAACCGATACCCAGGCAAAGGATCAGGATCATGTAATAGAAAACGGACTGCACGTGGTTTTGTCCGAAGAAAAGTGTGCTGAATAGAACAGTGACACCAAAACCAAGAATATATTTTCGCTGCATCAGCAGGATGATACCAGCCAGCACCGCGGGGGCGTAACCCATCGTGGCGAATTTGGTGATATGTCCCACGGCCAGGATGATGGCATTATAAGATGCAAAGCCATAAGCGAGTGATCCAAGGATACCGACCCAGGGTTTTAGACGCAACACCTGGGTAAGTATGTAAAAACAAACGCAGGAGAGAAAGAACAGGCCTGCTGAATGTGGCATGTTAAGGGTGAAAATGTAATGCAGCCAGCCCAGCCCGATATTATACTTACTGCTTATCAGGATTTGGAAAGCCGGCATACCGCTGTACATCGAGTTGGTCCATAAAGGGTGGTAACCGTATCTTTCATAAAATTCAACAGACTGCTGTGCCATACCTCGCGTACCCAGCATATCGTGCTGGTTGATCACCATCCCCTGCAATGCCGGAAGGCAATAGATCACCGTAACGATCAAAAATATTCCGATTGCAACCAGGTGAGGCAAGGCTTTGCTGAACAGGTTCTTATTCATAGACCATTGATATTAAGCTGCCAAAATAATGCTATTTTAGATGAAAATTGTCCATGCGTTGGCTATTATTTTTGTCAAGACTGGCATTTATCACCGGCATTTTTTTTCTTCTTTCCGTATCGCTGCTGATCAGGGACTGGGCGCAGGATGACGCGATCACTACAACGATCATCACTATTGGGTATGTGATGGGCCTCCTGCTGGTACCTGTTGTCAACTTATGCTATCTTATCGTACTTTTTGTAAAGCGTAGACTTACCGTGTATGTACCCTTGTGGCTGGTGATTGCAAACATTCTCTTTTTATTTATATTAATCTCCTATATTTTTTTCCTGAATGATCCACACTATCATCCACAATAAACCCACCCGGCTATTCCTTGTACTGGCAGGTGTTTTTATTACCAACGCTTTAATCGCTGAGTTCATCGGTGTCAAAATATTCTCGCTGGAGGAGACCTTCGGCTGGAAGCCAGCAGATATAAAATTGTTTGGAGGCAGCTATTCCTTCAATCTTACCTGCGGCGTTTTGTTATGGCCGGTTGTATTTGTAATGACCGATATCATCAATGAATATTATGGGCGTAAAGGGGTGAAGTTTCTTAGCTGGCTCACGATCGCGCTGATAGCATTTGGTTTTCTGATGGTGTTTGGCGCCATCCAAACCTCGCCAAACAGTTGGTGGATCGGTAGCAAAAAAGAAACGGGGATCGAAAACATGAGTACTGCGTACAATGCCGTATTTGGACAGGGGTTAGGGATCATCATTGCCTCGATGACGGCATTTATGGTGGCGCAGCTGGTGGACGTCCTGGTATTTCATAGAATTAAGAAAATGACGGGGGAGAAGAAGATCTGGCTAAGGGCTACCGGTTCTACTGTCATCTCGCAACTGATCGACAGTTTTATCGTATTGCTGATCGCGTTTTATTTTTATCCCAAATGGGTGCCCGGGCAGGGCGAACCCTGGCCATTTGACCAGATTATGGCTATATGTATCGTCAACTACATTTATAAATTTATCATGGCTATCATCCTCACCCCGGTCATTTACCTGGTACATGGATGGATCGAGCGCTACCTGGGGCATGAAAAAGCGGCTGAGATGAAGCAGGCAGCGATGAGAGAGGTTTAGCTATTGATGCGCTTTTCAATTTGTTTAATATGGTTTAATGTAGTTGAACGTAGTTGAATATTGTATTACGACGTTAAACAATCTTCAACCATTTTCAACAATCTTCAACTATATCAGTGCGTACTTGGAAGCTGGAACCGCAGAACGCGGATCGTTATGATGGTCATGATTTATTATGATCAGATCCTGCTATGACAGTATCATAACTGATCATAATAATCATAAAAATCCGCGTTCCCAGTTCTATGCTGCAAGGTCATTTGATGTGGTTGAATGTAGTTTAAAGTTGTTGAATGTGGTTGAATATTGTATTACGACATTAAACCATCTTCAACCATTTTCAACCACCTTCAACCGATTCACCTAGGGGTTCATCTCGCCCAATGCCGGCAAATGTTCCCATTCCCAAAATTCCGTTTTTGGTTTATCATCGGGGCGCAGCTTTGGTGTTCGTATGGTAAAAACAGGATGGTAGTCCAGGTCTTCTGATGGCATTTCATAGGCCAGGATCTCGCGGTACCGTTCTTCTGTTAGGTCCTCGCTCAAAAACTCCTTCGCGGTTTCAAATGGCAGGAACAGGGGCATTCTTCCGCGGTTGTCGCCATCGTTGTGAATATTACTCATCACCGAATTAGCAGCACGGGTGATCAGGCCATAGCTCCAGCGTTTGATCATTTCACCGGTTTGCTTATCGGGTAATTCGGCCACGGAATATAGCCCCGGAAGAAAAAACGTCATTTGTTCCTTTGGTTTTACCCAATAGGGCACTTTCTTTTTCCATCCCCTGATCGCGCGGTGTTCGTAGATGCCCGTCACCGGTATCAGGCATCGCCGGTTTTTGATCTTAAACCAATAACTCTTTGGATCATCCCAGATCCTTTCGGCGCGGATGTTCAGAAAGCCATTCCTGGCCACCAGCGTGGGTTCGGTCTTGCTGTAAAACGGGATAATGCCCCATTCCATCAGCCTGCAGTGCCATTTAAAATCGTCTCGGTTAATATAAATGATCGGATATTTCCCAAACACGCCGACACCCTGCACATGATCGATGGCGCCAAACTCCAGTTCGATCTGGTCGTCGAAGACAAGCCCGGGAAAATAATCACCCAGTACCCTGATATCGGTACTAAAGGACACATCATAACACATAGTCAATACTTTTCCAATTCAGAAAGCCTTAGCCTGTGGATTTGTGATGCATATTTCAGGATCACATACAATTCTCCAAAGACCAGTTCTAAATTAGGACATATCGACTCATCGCGCCCGATTTTCCAGCTTGTTTTTTTTGAAATATACTCACGGATGCTGGCGCTGTATTTTTCGTTCAACTGTCTTTTTACTTTTTCCAGGTCATCGATAAAAGCAGCATACACACGGTAACCCGAGCCGGGCATGATCAGTTCCTCCACCTTTTTCCGGTGTACTTCATTTTCCAGGTCAAGAATAAACCGGTAGCGGTCGCGGGGATCGATCGCCTGCCAGTGCGTTTTCGCGGTGATGATATCATCGTAGTCGGTAAGCAGGATCGGTATCGCTTCACCATTCGCCCGCTCTTCTGCATGAATGTTTTTTTGCGATACGAGCCATCGCCTATTCACTTCCCGAAGGGCGGCGACTAATTTGGGATGAAATGGAACAAAAACGTTGAACATCGCTTAGTTTTTCACGTGTAAAACTTCGTTCATATTCGTCGTAAATCGTTGCGAAAGGTATTCCGCTTTCAGCCTGTAGCGTTTTTCAAAACCCTGCACCGCAAAACGGACGCTCTCGCTGCCAAGTGCGGCGTTCACATGGTCCAGGGTGGCCATTAGCTTTTTATTACGTGCGCGGTCCACCGTATCTACCAGGCTGCCCTGGATCATGTCTTCGGGCACAAGGTCCGAAACAATTACGCCGCATTTCTGATAATTGTGCCCGGGCTGGAAGATCAGGTCCAAGCCCTTGAGCGTATACTTAATGATCTCCGTGGTGTCGCTCGTCGGCACCTCGCATTGAAGGGTGATGCTGGCCTCGTGCTGCTGGTCCTGGTTTCTGAACTGGTTGGTTTTAATAAACACGTTTATCTTACCCGCGCAGCTTTTTTCCCGCCGGAGTTTTTGCGCGCAGGCTGCCGCATGGTTGGTTAGTGCTTCGACCATAAAATCTTTCTGGTTGGAAACCGTGCCAAACGACCTCGAAGTGCAGATATTTTTGCGCCGTTTTTTCTCAAACTCCCATTCCAGGCAGGGTGTGCCCTTTAGCTCTTTCAGCAGCCGCAGACCTACGACGCTCATCTTATCACGGATCCAGTCGTCGGGCGCCCGGAGCAGGTCGGCGGCGGTGTGGATGCCGCGACGACTAAGCAGGGTGGCGTATTGTTTGCCAATGCCCCAGATATCGCCTATGCTGGTATTTTCCAGCGCCTGTCGGGTGAGGTCGGGGTTGGCCAGCCAGTGCACACCAGTACCGTGTTGTTTTTTCTTCGCGTAGCGGTTGGCCAGTTTGGCCAGGGTCTTGGTGGGTGCGATGCCGACCGTAATCGGGATACCGGTATGCTGGAGGACCGTCCGCCGGATCCTTAGGCCCAGTTCGGCCAGGTTGGCGTACCGGAGTTCGGCCAGGTCCAGAAACGCTTCATCGATGCTGTACAGTTCTATTCGCGGTGCAAAACCTGTGAGCAGTTTCATCACACGATCACTCATATCGCCGTATAAGGTATAGTTGCTGCTGAAGACCGCCACGCCGTGTTGCTTTATTTTATCCCTGATCATGTATTCGGGCACCGCCATCTCAATGCCCAGTGCTTTGGCTTCCTCGCTCCGTGCGATGACGCAGCCGTCGTTATTGCTCAACACGACCACGGGCCTGTTGTTTAGCGCCGGGTTGAACACCCGCTCACAACTGCAGTAAAAATTATTGCAATCAACCAAAGCAAACATGTTTGAAATCTTTTGGATTGCTGATAATAGCCGTCACCACGCCCCAGATCACCAGGTCCGACTGGTTGGTCACATCGATCTCCCGCATCTTGCTATTCGCAGGCACGAGCCTGCATCGGTGTTCGTTAAGCTGGAGGTATTTCACCGTGAAGCCGCCGCTGACATAGGCCAGCACGATATCCCCGTTTTTTGCCTGGATTGATTTATCCACCACGAGGTGACAGAGCGGTGGCATAAAGGCATTGACCATCGACAACCCAGTGCACTTGACGATAAAGGTGGATAGCGGGTTTTTAACCAGGAAACTGTTCAGATTGATCCGTTCCTCCACGTAGTCGGCAGCAGGGGAGGGAAAGCCTGCCGGAACCGATATGTCGAGATATGGTACGCCCTCTGTTACGGATTTCATATTACTAAAATTATTAGCAATTTTAGCTAAAATATTTAATATCCGTCAAACTTTTTGCAACCTGTTGCAAATCAATTTTCCATTCACAAAGGGTTTTCGATCTTTATTGCTACCGACAGCTTTTTGTAACTTCGAAATACAAATAAAGCAAATGGCATCCGAGCAAAACAAACCTGATCCGAAGTCACCGCAAGCCTTGTCGAAAAGAGAAGAGATGAATCAACTATTAGAAAAGGCGGGGTTCAAACGCGGGCAAAAAACAGGTGCAATAATTATAGGTGTTTCCGAAAATCAAAAGAAGGCAATACTCAAATCGAAAGCGCAGAAGAAAGGCTAACCGATTTCAAAAGCTCCGCTGATAAAATAATTTGAACGGAATTTTAATTCTGTTTCTTCAAGACATTTTTTATCCCAAACGCATCCAGCATCTTTTGAAAGATCTCGTTGTTGTGATAGATGCCGGCAAATGCTTCGGCACCGGGACCAAAAGCGAACACAGGCACCATCACGGCAGTATGACCTTTGGTAGAAAATTTTCCTTCAACTCTGCCGGTGGCAAGATCTCCACCCGTAAGCGTGAGTCCGCCGGTTTCGTGATCGCCGGTGATAATCACCAAAGTGTTTTTATCTTTTTCAGCAAAGGCAAGCACTTTTCCAATGGCCTGGTCAAAGTCGATCATTTCCTTTACCACCATGTCAACATCATTCTTGTGTCCCCCGCCATCAATATGTGATCCTTCCACCATCAGGAAAAATCCTTTTTTATTTTTTCCGAGGATATCAATCGCGGTAGTTGCCGTTCTTGCGAGTTGATCGCCTCTTTCGGGCATGATAGCTTCTTTCAGAAATCCAGCGAGTTTACCGCTTTTTACCATTGTGATCTCATCGAGGTTGTAGAGCACCTGGAAACCTTTTTGCTTCAGTTCGAGAGTAAGGTCTTTTCCATCGGGACGCTCAGTGAAATTGCTGCCACCCGCACCGATGAAAAGATCCACAGGTGATTTCACATAGTCCTCCGCTATTTCATATTTCATCGAACGCGCCGGCTGGTGCGATATAAAGGAAGCGGGAGTAGCATCGGTGATCGAATTAGTAGATATAACGCCGGTCGCTAAACCATGCGCCGAGGCGATCTCCAGGATCGTTGGCTGCGCATTGCCGGCTGAATCTACACCGATCGCGCCATTATTTGTTTTAAATCCCGTACTCCATGCGGTAGCGCCCGCGCCAGAGTCGGTGATAAACTTGGTTGAATTGGTACGCGAAAAACCGATGATCTTTAATTTTTCAAGGTGGAGTGGTTTTTTATTGCCCACCATACCCGCATAGATCTGTGTCGCACTCATGCCGTCACCGATCATGAGAATAATATTTTTTGGTTTAGCGGATTTGTTCTTTTTCGTCGAGGCAGGTGATTGCGCGATTGCAATGCTGGTAATAAAGAGGCAGAAAAAAATAAGAATGTTACGGCTTTGTTTCATTAACGCGGTTTTATTCGATGAGATCTTTGCGTTGCATAGTTAGGTAAATATGTTTTTAAAAAACAAAATCCAGGTTAAGTAATTTTTAAGGAAATCCTGTTGACTATAAAAGCATGTTATAGCGGTTTGCGAAGCAATACTTAACAATTCTTTTCGGGAATATTGCGTATATTTGTCATTCATGAGCACTAAAGTCCATATGAATATTTCGAGGGTAATCGGTACTGCTACCGATGCTAACCCATGGACGATGCCTGTTTTTCAAAAGGCATTCACCTGCTTCTGTACGCGATTGTATTTCGTTTCCAACTACAAGGACTTCAATACTTCCGCCCCGGCCTGATCATTAACTGAAGAAGGTTACGGGGTAGCTTCTGTTTTCCTATTCGTTTAATCTTAATTTTTATTTCTATGTCCGCAAATCAACAGGTTACGGCCAGGGGAATGATTCTTTTATTTTTAGTATTGGTCAATGTCCTTGTATTACGTTCGGGGTATACTGCGGGCGTACAGGGATACTGGCCGTTATTAATTACTGTTCCCCTGCTGATCGTAGCGATATATAATGTCAGACAACGAAAACATGCATTGCTGCGCAACTACCCCCTGATCGGGTACCTGCGTTACTGGTTTGAAGCGATAAGGCCCGAGATGAGACAATATTTTTTTGAATCTGATCTCGACGGCAAACCGTTTAGCCGGCGTCAGCGCTCGATCGTGTACCAGCGCTCAAAGAACGAAAAACAAACCGTGGCCTTTGGTATGCAGGCCGATCCCGCGGCACCGGGCAATGAATGGGTAGCGCATTCGATGTACCCGGCCAGGCTGCAACAAAAAGATCTGCGCGTGATGGTGGGCAACTATCAATGCCTGCAGCCCTATGATTGCAGCATTTTTAATATTGGTGCCATGAGTTATGGCGCCCTGAGCAAAACCGCGATCCAGTCGCTCAATGAAGGTGCGAAACTCGGCGGCTTTGCGCAGAATACCGGAGAAGGTGGCATCAGCGAATACCATTTGCGTGGCGGTGATTTGATATGGCAGATCGGTACCGGCTATTTTGGATGCCGCGACGAACAGGGGAATTTCAATGATGAGGCTTATGCCCATAACGCCTTGCGGCCGGAAGTGAAATTGATCGAGCTGAAAATTTCACAGGGTGCCAAACCAGGTCATGGTGGTATTTTGCCGGCATCTAAAAATACCGAAGAGATCGCGCAGATCAGGGGAGTGGAACCAGGTACAACCGTGTATTCGCCACCTGCACATTCAGCGTTTAGCAACGCGATCGAGATGATGAAATTTCTTTCCCGCCTGCGAATGCTTTCAGGTGGAAAGCCAGTCGGTTTTAAGATCTGTGTGGGTGATAAAAACGAATTCATCGATATCTGCGCAGCGATGATCAGCACGGGCATCACCCCGGATTTTATAACAGTGGATGGCGCAGAAGGTGGTACAGGCGCGGCACCACTCGAGTTCACCGATCACCTGGGTATGCCGATGCATGAGGCGATCGCTTTTGTATCGCAATCGCTCGAAGTGTATGGGTTGAGAAAAAATGTGAAAATATTCGCGGCCGGAAAGATCATCACCGGTTTCGATATACTGAAAGCGTTGTCGCTTGGCGCTGATGCCTGCTATAGCGCCCGCGGTATGATGCTGGCGCTTGGTTGTATCCAGGCTTTGCAATGCGATAGTGGACGATGCCCGGTTGGGATCGCGACACAGGATCCGCGTAGCTATGGCGCCCTTGATATTACCGATAAACGGGTACGAACGGCGAGCTTTCATGCCAATACAATTAAGGCTACCATGGAGATCATGGAAGCATGCGGATTTGAATCGACCTCGAATATTTCACCGACAAAATTCTTTCGTAAAGTCGACGCTGTTCGCTCGATGAATTTTGAAGAGATCTATTTCAGTAACACTGATCCGCTGATGAGCCGGCCGGCCAGTAAAATGGCTGTATTGAACTGAATATATCGACCGGGAGAACAGACAGCTAACCATATAATTATTTCATCATTACCCCAAACAAAAACTAAATATCATGGCAACAACAGCAACAACAAATCCAAACAAAGTGACCATCCTGCAGGATGATTATGATGTGCTGACAGCATTTATCAAAGCAAGTCGCCCACCTGGCAATGTACAGGAAAAACAACCTGGCCGCAGTCTCAGTGAAGAAATGGAAAACGCCGTGGTGGTTTCTAAAGAGAAATTTCCCACTGATGTGGTACGACTGAACTCAACAGCAATCATCAAGGACCTAAAGTCTAACCGCGTAATGACTGTCACCATCGTATTACCCAACCAGGCCGACGTAAAAAAGAACAGGATATCCGTGCTGGCGCCACTGGGCACTGCCCTGCTTGGTTTCAGGAAAGGACAGGAGATCAGCTGGCAGCTCCCGGGCGGTACGCGCAACTTCCTGTTGATGGAGGTTTATCATTCCGCATCAACCGAAGAATAAGAAATGCACCAAACTACTGTTAGTTGTTGTAGTTTTGCGATTATAAAAGCTTGCTGATGAAAAAGAGGACGCTGATTTTTTTATGCGGATTATTATTTATGTCGGCTGGCGCACAGCCGCCGGGGTTGCACCTGGCAGCCAGTGATCAAACGATAACCCATGGCACCTGGCAAACCTGGCACCCCAACGGATCGCCGCGTGATTCCGGTACATTTCGCAAGGGATTGCCGGATGGAGTTTGGAAACATTGGGACGACCAGGGACAATTGCTGGTTTTCAGGACTTATAGCGCCGATAAATACCAGCGTGTAAAACTCGCCATGCTACGGTACCATCCCAGGCGGGCTACCTACCCGCTGGCAAAGATGTATGCTGATAACCGGGAAGCTGCGCTTTACCACTTGCGTGCAGAATCTTCTTTCGATACACAAAGTAAAACCGGGGTTGCAAGCTCCGGTGTCATAAATAACGGAAATAATAATTATAAGCCCGTTTTTAACCGTTCCCTTCATCATGGTTTGTACATGAATTTTTATCCTGGCAACACACTCAAAGATTCTGGATATTACCAGGACGGGTTGCGCCACGGTATTTGGAAAACGGTGAGTGAGAATGGCAATACCGAAACAGGCGCTTACAGGCATGGTGTAAAAGTGAAAGAATGGAAAGTGTTCAGTCCTACCGGAAAATTGCTGGAGATGATCGTGTATACGAATACCGGCAAGATCAGAAAACACCGTTACTTCAATTAAAAAAGCCGGGCAAAATGCCCGGCCCGGATGGTGGTGGACGGTTCTGGTGGAATGATAGCTTGTTTTTAACCTATACAAATATCTATTACGCGAAAAGAGGCCGAAACTAATACGAATACCCCGCCTGGGAAATACCCAATGCGGGGTATTTTTTAGGGTCACGGAGGGCACGAAGTACACACGAAGCACACAATGTTTGGTTTGTTTTCTCCGTGCACTCCGTGAATTCCTCTGTGTTGTTCGTGTCCTGACCTTGGTCACGGAGGTCACGAAGTATACACGAAGTACACTATGTTTGGTTTTGTTTTCTCCGTGCACGCCGTGAATTCCTCTGTGTTCTTCGTGTCCTGACCTTGGTCACGGAGGGCACGAAGTACACATGAAGTACACTATGTTTGGTTTTGTTTTCTCCGTGCACTCCGTGAAATAATCCGTGTTCTCCGTGTCCTTCCTTTGGTCCCGGAGGGAACCAAGTACCCACGAAGGAAATTCAATCCGTGAAATCCGTGTAATCTGTGGCTCATTCGTGTCATTAGTGTGATTCGTGGCCCACCCCGGATTTTTCTCAGTTCCCACGAATACTTATTTTTAGGGATATCTGATGGGTATGGTTGTTGTAAATTTAAGCCTGACAAAACAAGATTATAAAAGTATGAGTATAACATTCAAAGACGCTACCACGCAGGAAATAGAACAGGCCCTGGATCAGGCATGGATCGCTTTTCACCAGTACCGCTCCCTGTCATTATCTCAGAGAGCCGGGTTCATGCGTGCGATCGCGAAAAAACTGGATCAGCCAAACGACGACCTGATCCAGACCGCCATGACCGAGACCAACCTTCCCGAAGCACGGTTAAGAAATGAAAAAACAAGAACCGTCTTTCAGTTGAATAGCTATGCCGACGCCTGTGAGGCAGGTGACTGGCTGGAGGCAAGGATCGACACCGCCATTCCCGACAGGAATCCACCCAAACCTGATCTTCGGAAAATGCTTGTACCTCTCGGTCCGGTAGTCGTCTTTGGCGCCAGCAATTTCCCCTTTGCCTATTCCACTGCCGGGGGTGATACGGCCTGCGCCTTTGCAGCAGGCTGTCCCGTGATTGTAAAAGCGCATCCCGCGCATGCTCAGACAAGCGAACTTGTTGCGCAACTCATTTTGCAGGCGGCAGTAGAAACCAATATGCCAGCTGGCATATTTGCCCATCTTCACGGCGTTGATTTTGGTGTTGCGAAGGCACTGGTCGAGCATCCCAATACCAGGGCTGTCGGTTTCACCGGTTCTTATTTAGGCGGTAAGCAATTATTTGACTGGGCCAACCAACGTGCAAGGCCAATACCTGTCTTTTCTGAAATGGGAAGCGTGAACCCTGTTTTTGTTCTGCCTGGCAAACTCGAAGAAGCTGCCGGCGAGATCGCGAAGATGTATGCCGGATCAGTCACTCTTGGTGTCGGGCAGTTTTGTACCAATCCCGGTTTGATCATCGGTTTGGAAGGAGAGGAATTGCATGCCTTTATTTTTAAGCTCGGTGAAGCCATAAAAGAAACCTCGCCGGGATTAATGCTGCATCCCGGGATCTATAAAAACTATGTGGAACGCCGCGGTACAGCGCTGGGGCAGGAAGGCGTGGAGACGATCGCCGTTTCTGCAAAAGACCCGCAATTGAACGAAGCGGCACCTACCATCGCATCAGCAACGGGCCAGGCTTTTCTAAATAATCCCGTGCTTCACCAGGAGGTATTCGGTCCCTATTCGCTTGTCATCACGTGTAGGGATGCAGCGGAAATGCTGGAGGTAACCCATCATCTCGAGGGTCAACTGACGGCTACATTAATGGCAACGGATAATGATCTAGCGGCTAACCATGAACTGATCGAGAGCATAAAAAATATTTGCGGACGCATTATTTTGAATAGTGTACCAACCGGTGTAGAAGTTTGCCTGTCGATGCATCATGGAGGACCATTCCCGGCTACAACCGATGCGCGCTTTACTTCGGTGGGTGCTGATGGTATCAAGCGATTTGCACGACCTGTGTGTTTTCAAAACTGGAGCCAGCCATCCCTGCCCGATGAACTGAAAAACGACAATCCTTTAAACATTTGGCGAACGATCAATAATAAACTGACAAAAGAAAAAATCTAAACATGATCAAAACTAACTGGCTGCTATTATTCTTCTTCATTGCTGCCACCAGCATAGGACAGGAGAAAAAATTACATCCCTCTATCGACCAGGCATTGAAGGAGATCAGGGACTATCA
>JAEZRB010000234.1 GCA_023412975.1 Bacteroidota bacterium
AAGCGTACCCTCACCAGTCAACGTGGACAGGTTAGGCATCATGTCGCCATTGAGTTTCCCGGTCATCGTAAGCTGAGATGTCAATTTTCCATCGAGAAACTGGCCAATCGGCATCAGTTTTTGAACAGTATTGAAGGCAAAAAATGCTTTTTGAACATCAATATTCTTAATATCATATCCAATAGCTATATCAGGTTGCTTTTTGTTGGTCTTGGTTGAATATGAACCATTCAAAGCGATAGTTCCTTCAAGCGCATCAGTCCTAACATTCTGCAACCTGACCGTCTCATCATTAAGCACCAGCGTGCCATTGATATTACGATAGTCAACCTTGTCGTACCGGACCTGGTCAACTTTTGCATTGATGGTAAAGTTGATTCCACCCGGTACCAGGAATGGTTCTGAAGCTGTCGATTCTCCCGAGGAAACGGTGGTTGCTGTATCGGTTCCCATCCAGTCGTTCAGATTCATCTTGTCGGCTGTTACATTCAGGTTTCCCGACAAAGCCTGGTCCTGCATCGCATAGCCAATAAGATTATTGAGCACGCCATTGGCTGTAAAATTTGTATTCAGGTAGTTGCCAGACAGGTTATTTAGCGTAATGTTTTTTTGATTGAACGTAAGTTGGGTATTACCAATGCTAACTCCTGTAGGATAATCTTTCGACGCGTATTTCAAGTTGTTTAACCCGGCTGTACCATTGAGACTGATCTTGTCATATTCACCCTTATCGATCGCTGTTTTATTGCCATTGAATGCAAGATCGGCATTCAGTATTCCAGCCACCGTTGTGCCCGGTTCCAGCACGGTGAATTGTTTTACATTGTCGAGTGTAAACCGACCTTTTGCCGTACCGGAGAAGTCGACGCTGGAAACGGGTTTACGCAGTTGTAGGGTGAAGTCTACCGGATCTTTTCCCACTTCAATATGTCCTGAACTAATATTCACCGTAGTGTTATCAGCAATGCCCCCGTTATTCTCCAGTTGCACTTTCATATTGCCATTCTGTATCGGTTGCGGAAAATCATTTGAGGAATAAGATAAATTTTTGATGTCCAAAAACCCACCAGCTGAGAAGGGTCCCTGTTGCGCTTGTATGGCCGATAGGTTTCCTTTAGCAAACATATCGGCCCATACCAATCCGCCAAGTTTGGTGTTGCCTTCCAGTTTCACAAACTTGGAAACATTTGCCAGGTCCAGTTTGCCTTTCGCAACAGCATCGATATATTGAGCTGTTTCAGGATTCTTAAATAATAATTTAAAATCAAAAGGTTCGTTGTCCATTTCCAAATGTCCCCTTGATATGTCTACTACGGTATTATCCATCTGACCATCGGGATTGCTAAGATGCATCGCTACCTGGATATTTTTTACCGGCTTTGGCAGATCAGGATATTGAAAGAAACCGTCCTTTACTTCGAGGTTCACATCATATGCCGGTAATTGTTGCGGACTATAGACGCCTTTTACCCATCCATTAAACAAAGCGCTTCCGCTGGTTTTGATCTTATCGAAGTCATTTTTATATACAGCAGGTACCAGCGACAGTATGTCCTTAAACTCGTTGGAGGGCGATTTGAATTTAATATCCATATTATAGGTACTGTCGTTGACAAGCTGGAAAGAGCCATCGGCAGAGACCTTCAGGTTATTTAATTCAATATCATCTGTTTTAAACGTATAGGTGTTGGTCTTGTTGTCAATTTTGATATCAGCACCAATTTTCGTTTTAGTATTGGCGAGGTAGGGAATAGCAGCATAGGTAAAACTCGCTGCATCCGAATTGGTTTTTGTAGATAGTGTAAACTCATCCTGTGTAAAATCACCGCTGCCTTCATGATTCAGGCCTTTTATCTCTGCGCTCATATCACTGGTCTCATCTTTATAATAGATATAACCATCCCTGATCCGGTATTTCTGCAAACTCATTTTAAAAGCAGATGCTGTGCTATCAGGGGAGTCAGACACACTTGTATCAGATTTAGCAATATCCCAGTTTGCTTTTCCTTCTTTGTTGACCAGCGCACGGATGCGGGGCGATTCCAGGAAAATGCCGGATACTTTGATATCTTTTCCTTTGATCACGCTGATCAGGTTCACGGAAGCGTCGATGTTTTTCGCAGCCACAAGTGTATCTGCGGCAAATTCACCGGTGCCGACCACGGAGAGATCATTGATGCTGATTGAAACTTTTGGGAAATGACGAAAAAGAGAAAGACTTACGTCAGAGAAATCAACTTTGGCGTCCAGGCTTTTATTGATCTCCTTTTTTACCAGTTCGGTGATTTGTTTTTTAAACGCGATCGGAATTATGAATGCAACCGCAAGTAAAATCAAGAGTACGATACCCGTTATTTTGAGCGCCTTTTTCATAGCTTAGACATTGGTTTTCAATAGAATTAACGATTCAGCCTGTAAAAATGCAAATATAAAGCCATAACGGCAAATGTGGCTGAGGCGAGGAGGAACAGGCTGATTATGACTGTTTTATGACCCTATCTGCAACCTGAATTGCCTGGCTGATGATCGCCAGACCCTCATCCACCTGTTCCTTAGTTATGGTAAGCGGTGGCGCAATAAAAACATAGTTCCACCTTACAAATGTGTACATCCCGAGTTCCTTGATTTTGGCTGCTACCTGGTTCATGGTAGCCATTTCCTCGGGCCGGGCATTAAAGGGCGCCATGGGTTCTTTTGTTATCCTGTCTCTTACAAGTTCAAGACAACCCAACAGTCCAGTATTTCTCCAGTCACCAATGCTGGGATGTGTTTGTTTTAGTTTTTCGATTTCATCATCAATGTATTTGCCCATATTGGCGGCGTTGGCAACCAGGTCTTCATCCTCGTATATCTGCAAGGTCTCCAAGGCCGCGGCACAGCAAACTGGATGCGCCGAGTAGGTGAGCCCCAGCGGTAACCTGGTATCATCGTATTTTGAAGCGATGCGATCCGATACCATCAGGCAACCCAGCGGCAGGTAGCCCGATGTAAGACCCTTGGCCATACAGATCATATCTGGAATGATATCGTGATGCTGGAAGCCAAACCATTTACCGGTACGGCCAAAGCCACTCATCACTTCGTCAATGATCAGGAGAATGCCATGTTTATCGCAGATATCTCTCACCATTTTCAAATAGCCAACGGGGTATTTCATACAGCCGGAAGATCCCGATTCACCTTCCAGGAGTATGGCTGCAATATTTGCCGGGCCTTCATAAGAGATGATTCTTTCTAATTGGGAAATGGTTTCTTTTAAAAAAATGTCTTCACCCCGTTCCCAGCGATACAGGTAAGGAAGATCGAAATGAATAAAATTGGGTGCCTGCTGGTCATCCACCGGTAAACGCCTCGGATCACCGCTGGCAGAGATGGCACCATAAGAAGCGCCATGATAAGACTGGTATCGCGTCAGTATTTTGTGACGGCCGGTATAATGCCGGGCCAGTTTGATGGCATTGTCGATAGAACTCGCGCCGCAAAGCGTAAAAAAGGCTTTGTTCAGATCTCCAGGGCAAAGCTCTGCGAGTTTTTTTCCCAGTTCACCCCGCACTTTTGTCACGCAGGACGGTGTTACATAAGATACTTCCCTCATCTGCCTGGCCACGGCTTCTGTTATTCTCTGGTTGCCATGACCAATGTTCACATTCATCAATCCCGAAGAAAAATCGATATACTTTTTCCCGTCGTAATCGTATAGATACAACCCCTCCGCATGTTGTACCGCAATAGGGTTGGTGCCTTTTTGCTTACTCCAGGAAAAAAGGGTATAGTCCTGGCTGTCCTGGATAATGGATTCTCTGCTGTCTGATTTCGATATGCCAGTTTGTGACTTTTTATTGATTGACCGTGGGCTATCCATTTCGCATAAATTAAAATTGTTGAAATTGTTTTTTCCAGGGAGGACCGCGATGATAGCTGCTATTGTTAGAATCGGAAACTATAATTTCCGTGTTTAAAACCAATCTACTCCGTATTTGATAAAATCAACTCATCCAGTTAATACCGGCCTCAGGATTCCATTTGGTAGTGCTCTTTTTTAGTTTCGTCCAGAATTCAATCGAACTTTTACCTGTAATATCTCCAACCCCGAACTTACTTTCATTCCATCCGCCAAAAGAAAACGGTTCACGTGGTACCGGCACACCGATGTTCACCCCGATCATACCGGCACTGGCGCGATCAATGATATAACGGGCCATTCCACCATTTTGTGTAAACACCGATGCTGCATTACCATAAGGATTTGCATTTTCAATCTCAAGCGCTTCATCCACCGTGTTGGTGCGAATGATACTGATCACCGGCCCGAATATTTCCTCCCTTGCCACACTCATTTCCGGTTTTACATAATCGATCACGGTTGGTCCTACATAGGTTCCACTTTCTTTTCCTTTTACCGTTGCATTTCTTCCATCCACGAGTATTTTTGCGCCATCCTGTTCGGCTTCGGTTATATATCGTTCAATACGTTCTTTTGATTCTTTGCTGATCACAGCACCTAAGTTTTCTCCCGGAATGATCTTTTTGGCTTCTTCGCAAATACGATCAATGATATGGTCTATATTTCCCACACCAACCATCGCTGAAGCAGCCATGCAACGTTGACCGGCACAACCGCTCATGCTGGCGGCTACGTTTTGGGCGGTCATTGCAGGAATAGCGTCGGGTAATACCATCAGGTGATTTTTGGCACCACCGAGTGCCAGGCATCTTTTAAAATTCGAAGTGGCTCTTTGGTAAACGATCTTGGCCACCTTTGTTGATCCTACAAAAGACACGGCTTCGATTCCCGGGTGATCACAAATAGCCTGTACGATCTCGCTATCGCCGTTGACAATACTGAACACACCGTCTGGCAAGCCTGCTTCTTTCAACAGCATGGCAATGCGTCCGCAACTCAGCGGTACTTTTTCTGAAGGTTTAATGATCATACAGTTTCCCAAAGCTATTGCATTGGGAATGGTCCAGTTGGGAACCATGGAAGGGAAGTTGAAAGGCACGATGGAAGCTACAATACCCAGGGGCACATGTTCAGTCCTGCATTCCACGCCCCGACTGACTTCCAGTATTTCGCCTGTGACCAATTGTGGTAATGAAGTCGCAAATTCAGTCAGCTCGATGCTTTTCTCTACTTCCGCCAGGGCTTCGGAATATGTTTTTCCATTTTCCTCCTGTACCAGTTCGGCGAGTTCGCGGCTATGTATTTCCAGTAAATATTTATAACGAAAAAAAACCTGTACTCTTTCTTTGATAGGTGTCTTACTCCATCCGGGGAATGCGGCTTTCGCGGCTTTTACGGCATTGTCCAATTCGGCAGCAGCTGATAATGGCACTTTCGAAAGCTGGCTACCATCAAGGGGTGAAATAATATCCAGGGTGCGGTCGCTGGTGGAATCGACGAATTTGCCACCAATGAAATTCTGAACTTGGGGATATTTCATAAATTTTTAGCTGATGTTTTTTAAGAAATTACGGTCCTGCTAAATATACTTAATTTGGCAGGAACCCATTTAAAGAAATTGAAGTATGACACCACAACGATTGGAAAGATTGTCGGGCGTGCTAAGCAAAAGACAGGATGATATTACCGTCGTATTGGAAAATGTTTTTGACCCGCATAATATTTCCGCCGTCATGCGCACCTGCGACGCGGTAGGTATCCAGGATATATATATTCTCAATACAAAGATCCCCCGGCATAAGAAATGGGGCGCTAAAAGTTCCTCCAGTGCCAGGAAATGGCTAACGGTCCACCAGTTTGAGGATGCACAGGAATGTTTCTCATCCCTGCGTAACACCTATTCATCCATTTTAACGACTCATTTGAGCACTGATGCCGTAGGTTTGTACGAGCTTGATCTTACGAAAAGCGTGGCACTGGTTTTTGGTAATGAGCACAGCGGCGTAAGTGAAGAGATCAGGGCGCTTGCGGATGGTAACTTTATCATCCCACAGGTTGGGATCATTCGTTCGCTGAATATTAGTGTGGCCTGCGCCGTGACAGTATATGAGGCTTATCGGCAGAAAAAGCTAGCTGGTCACTACGATCAAAGGAAACTCGAGGCCAGCAAGTATGATAGCCTGATGACGGAATGGAGTCTCAATAAAAATACTTAAGCATACCTTATGACTGGAAAGTTTTTAGCTGTTGCGTTTGTCCTGTTTTTTGCAGGTGCAATATCCGCACAGGATACCCGGAAAATAAAGATCACCGAACTGGAAAAAATTATTTCGGAGAGTACCAAACCCCTGGTCATCAATTTCTGGGCTACATTCTGTAAACCCTGTATGGAAGAGATCCCTTATTTTCAAAAGCTTGGAAAAAAATACGCCGGGCAGGGTGTTGAGATCCTGCTGGTAAGCCTGGACATGAAGGATGACTATCCAGCCAAAGTCAGCAACTTTATCAGGAAGCAGCGCCTCGAACTTCCAACAGCCTGGCTTGATGAAACAAATGCGGATTATTTCTGCCCAAAAATCGCCAATGAATGGTCAGGCGCTATCCCTGCAACCCTGTTTGTCAATAACAATAAAAATTACAGGAAATTCACCGAAGATTCCCTTACGGAAGCGCAATTGGAGGCAGAGATAAAAGCCGTCATTGGAAAATAGCCAGATGTTCAGTAAAGACAGAATCACACTGTCTCTAACCTGCTTTTTCCTGCCTGCCTGCCTGTTTTAGTAAATAAACAAAACAAACCCCGGCACAAAAACTAATAATGGCAAGGATCATTCCCAGGGTGCTGCCTGCCTGCAGACTTTTGGCAATTGAATAACCCACCATAACCATAAATCCCAAAATAATGCAGCGGCTGAATAGTGAACGGTACAGCATAAGCGTGGTTTTAGGTGATAAAAACGGTTAGCAATGGGATGCAGGCTTGGACATTTTCCATAACTAATTTAAAAATTCTGCATGTCATTTCTGAAAAATTGATGCGATCGGAGTATAAGAATAAGGCCCGCTTTTAAAGCAGGCCTCTATTCTAAAATGACATTCCAAATGCTTATAGCCGCTTAATCGAGCAACCTACAAAACGAGTTTTCGCTGTGGTCACCTCTTTACCGTTGACCATCTCTTCGATGGCGATCTTTGCA
>JAEZRB010000271.1 GCA_023412975.1 Bacteroidota bacterium
ATGAAGAAGCTGCTTGCGACCTCAATCAAAAGTAAAATCCCATTGATGAAAATCAGTGAAGCTAATAAACTGCGATTACTTTATTTCCTGGTATTCTGTTGTACAGCAGCCTGGCTGCCTATTTTCGCCGACTATTGCAAAGCGCAGGGATTAAGCGGCGTAAAAACCGGCATCATCCTCAGTATACCACCCATGATGATGTTTTTGGTTCAGCCATTTTATGGTATGGCGGCGGATCGCTTTGGCTATAAAAAGACGTTATTGTTTTCTTCATTTTTTGCAGCGGTATCCTTTGCGCTTTACCTATTCAATGGAGGGTTTGCTTTCCTGTTCCTGGTTACTGTGCTAATGGCGCTTTTTTATAATACACTTCACCCCGTTCTGGATAGTCTTTCATTAAAGCTGGTAAAATCAAACCCCGCCTTTTCCTACGGCACGTTGCGAATCGCCGGCGCCGCAGGCTGGGCTTTCACAGGTATCATCAATGGATACCTGATCGATGCGATCGATACCTCTGTGATATTTACAGTAGCAGCGGTAAGTATGTTACTCACCTTTATTTTCGGTTTTTCCCTGGCAGATGATAAAGAAAAAGAAATAGTCGCATCATCACAGTCCTTTGAAAACGTCAAAGATGTTTTTACCAATAAGGTTTTACTTTTCTTACTCTTTTGTGTGTTCCTGGTGTCTGCAGGCGCCACCACCATCTGGAACTTTTATTCCATCTACATGAAGGAAAATGGTGCTTCGGCATCCCTTGTGGGATATGGACTTTCGTTCCAGGGCCTTTGCGAATTGCCTTTATTTTATTTTTCTGCTATTATTATCCGGAAAATGGGTTTAAAAACCACCCTTGTTGTAACCATTTTCACTACCGCCTTCCGCATGCTTCTATACAGCCTTGTAAAAAATCCACAGGCTGCCATTGCGATTGAATTACTCCACGGAATCTCCTGGTCATTATTCTGGGTAGTATGCGTAGAGTATGTGAACCTGTTGATAAAGGAGGACTGGAGAGCGACGGGACAATCGCTTTTATATGCTGCGTATTTTGGTGCTGGCGCGATTGCCGGTAATTTCTGGACGGGTTATTTATCCGACGCCCAGATGAAGATATCCTCCATATTTTTCCTGAATGCCGTGATTGTAGCAGGTGTGGCAATGATGGTGTGGATATTCCTGGGGAATAGAAGAGGAATTGGGGGTTAGGAATGGGGAATGGGAATTTGGAATCATTGCTGTCTGGAATAAATTTTTAGAATGTTTTCAAAGCTTTGACCAATGCGTCTTCTATGGCTTTTACTCTCACAGGGGCTTTTCTTTATTTTCGTAGCGCCTGTGTACTTCTTTTTCACCGGTGTTCATGGATGTCGGAACTCCCGTTCCGGCCAGCAAGAACGGAACGGAGTTATGTGTTACCAGCCATCCGGTCCGCTCGCTTAACCCTTGGCGTTAAGATGGCTTACTTCGTAATTTTCTTGACACCAGAGTTTCTCCGCTCAGAAATATTTTGGAATTGGTAATTAAGCATTGGGGAGTGAGTTCCTCATTGCTAGACAGACAAAAGTTCGTGCACACCCTCCTTCATCCGATCAATATACCAGTCAACAAATTTTGCAACATCCAATTCTATCGGTGCATAAGGGCCAGGTTGGTACTGGCTCGATTCCACCCCTTTAAAATTATTTTCACACAACTCCCAATCCTGCTCGCCAGTGATCCGCCAGAAATCAGTTAATCGATCCAGCTGGTAGTCGGTACCTTCCTTTGCATTTTTATCTACCAGCCAGGCCAGGTCTATTTGAGTCTGAGAAGGAGAAATGGCCGTGAGTCGCATTGTCCACATATAATCGCTTACGGCATCCATCCAGAAATTAGGTAGCACCACAAGTCCCACTACACCGGCATCGTAATCGACATGATCACCCATCGGAATGGCTACCGCCTTTCCATCGAGACTATAGCTTTGTACTCCCGGCCGCAGTGGATAGCGGACCGCAAAGTGAAAACTGTCTTTTTCAAAATTCACATTGTTAATGGCAAGACCTTTTTGCTGCCATCCCACCCGGCGTACCGCCAGTTCTTCATCTGCAGATTCACGCAGGTTGGCGCCAATCACTGCACTGCAATATTCAGGATGCGCCGGTCCGCAATGATAGCACTCCCTGAAATTCTCGGCTACCAGTTTCCAGTTGGTGCGGAGCGTATATCTTTTTGTAAAAGCTACTTTCGCTTCATCCACTTTATATGGCTTCAGGTAAGGAGAATAATCTTTTAATGTTTGCCTGAAATCAGGCGGGTCGCTGGCAAGCGATATAAATATCAGGCCCTCTGCCACCCGAACATGCACCGGGTGCAACCCAAACTGTGAGCGGTCAAAATCATCCGGCATTAACCTTGACTTCAACAGCGACCCATCTTTATCATATACCCACTGGTGATAAGGGCAAATAAGTTTCGGCGTATTTCCTTTTTCTTCGAGACAAATGAGGGATCCGCGATGGCGGCATGTATTATAATGGGCATGTACTTCACCCTTATTTCCACGGATAATAATAATAGAATCTTTATGGGCCTGGTAAGTAAAATAGTCACCAGCCTTCGGAATCTGGGCCGTAGTGCCGGCAAACAACCAGTATTTCTTCCAGATGCACTCCCACTCCATTTCGAATACCTGCTGGTCTGTATAAAAAGCCTGCTCAAGGCTCCAGCCGGAACGATATCGATCCAGCAATGACCCAATCTGGGTTGTCATCATATCACAAGTTTAAGTAACCTAAATTTACTGAATATTGACAAGAGTTACCGCGTTCCGTAAACCTAGATGATTTGAACTGAAATTAAATATTTCGCCAAGCTACATTTTCCAGGTTCACTACCCAGGCTGACGTTTAAAAAATCTTGATTACAATTGTGGCAAATTAAAAATTAATAACTTCCGCCTGTCAAGTAATGCGATCCCATTCAAATATCTTTTTCTGAGATTTCGTTTGTTCAACTAAATTAAATTTGTCTTTTTAACACGTGATTATGCATTTAACCGAGGTAAGCAACAACCGTTCGGAACAGGAATTTTTGGATGTTAATAAAATCATCAACAGCGGCAACCCCAATTATATTCAACCTCTTGACAAGGATATCAAAGAGGTTTTTGATAAAAAGAAGAACAAAGCATTTCGACATGGTGAAGCCATCCGTTGGATCTTAAAAGATGGCGAAGGCCACCTGATCGGGCGTATTGCGGCATTTGTCAACAGGAAATATCGAAACAAAGGCGATGAAGGACCTGTTGGAGGTATTGGCTTTTTTGATTGCATCAATGACCAGGCCGCAGCGGACATGTTATTTGATGTAGCCAAACACTGGCTTCTGCAAAAAGGCATGACGGCCATGGACGGCCCTATCAATTTTGGGGAACGAGATCGCTGGTGGGGTTTACTGGTACGGGGTTTTGATCCGCCGGTGTATTGCCTCAACTTTAACCCTCCCTATTACCAGGAGCTTTTCGAGAATTATGGATTTAAGAATTATTTCAACCAGGTTTGCTTTGCATTAAAGGTCGGCGACAGGGTGCAGGAAAAATTTTATATCCGCCACGCCGAGTGTGCCAAAGACCCGGACCTGCACGCGGAACATATTCAATTGAACCAACTTGAAAAGTATGCGAAGGATTTCACCATCGTTTACAACAAAGCATGGGCAGGCCATGGCGGTTTAAAACAAATGGATGAAAGGGTAGTGTTGAAACTATTTCGCTCCATGAGGCCGGTTATGGACGAACGAATCATCTGGTTTGTATATTATAAAGGAGAGCCGATCGCGCTTTGGCTCAACCTGCCCGACCTGAACCAGTGGTTCCGCCACCTGCATGGCAAATTCGGCCTGCTCAGTAAATTGAAATTTCTCTGGATCAAAAAAACCAAACAATGTAACAAATTTGTCGGGTTGGTATTTGGCGTGGTACCCGAATGGCAGGGCAAGGGCATTGATAGCTATATGATCGTGGAAGGCGCCCGGGTTGTACAAGGAATCACCATTCAAAACGGCGTCTATTCGATTGGCAAACCGATCTATGAGGACTATGAAATGCAATGGATTGGCGAGTTCAATCCCAAAATGATCAATGTCGCGGAAAGCCTGGGCACCTACCGGAGCAGGATACTAACCACCTACAGGTATCTCTTCGACCAGACCAAACCCTTCAAACCTCACCCGATCCTGAACTAATATCGGCCGCGGTTGTTTTGAACGATAGAAGCCGTGGAAAACTCTTATTTTTCAAAAAACCCGATCACTTACATTTGCACAAGAGGTAAAACCTATGGATCGTTTTATTGTATCAGCAAGAAAATACAGGCCGCAGCTGTTTGACACCGTTGTCGGGCAATCACATATCACTACCACATTAAAAAACGCAATCAGGCATAACCAACTGGCTCACGCGTTTTTGTTTTGTGGCCCGAGAGGAGTGGGAAAGACAACCTGCGCCCGTATCCTCGCCAAAACGATCAATTGTGAAAACCAAACCAAAGATGGCGAAGCCTGTAATACCTGCCATTCCTGTGTTTCGTTCAACGAAGGCACTTCGATGAACATCCATGAACTGGATGCCGCCAGCAACAACTCGGTGGATGATATCAGGACCCTGGTGGAACAGGTAAGGTTTGCTCCCCAGGCCGGGAA
>JAEZRB010000155.1 GCA_023412975.1 Bacteroidota bacterium
CTGGATACTGGATGCTGGATGCTGGATGCTGGATGCTAGATACTGGATGCTGGATGCTGAAGATTTAGCCAGGGGGACGCTGGATGCCAAATCAAAACCACAATACAAACACAGGTCGGCATTACCGATAAGGGGAAAGACTATCTTGAGAGACTGTCTTTTTAATCCGTTTCTTCCATTTGAAATATTGATTCGAGATAACATCATCAAACCTCTAAAATGCCTCAATATGAAAAAGTATGTGTTAACGGCGGCCCTGCTTCTGGTATCCTGTTTAATGTTTGCACAGGAAGTAGTTAAAGACAGGGAATATTACCTGAGTAAAAGCAAAAGACAGAATAAAGGCGCCAAAGTGATGCTTATCGGCGGCGCAGCCCTTATCGGTGGCGGACTTTTAATAGGCAATGGAAAAGAGGCCAGCTTTGACGATGCAGCTACCGGTGGGATTATCGGCATACTCGGTGGCGCATTGATGATAGGAAGTATCCCGGTTTTCCTGAATTCTGCCAAAAACAAAAGAAAGGCAGCTTCGCTCTCCATTAAAAGAATGTCTGTTCCTACCATAAAAAACAGCGGGCTGGTTTCAAAACCGATACCCGCTGTATCTATAACTTTTAGTCTGTAGCTTATTTACTTCCAAAAACCTTCTTTAAAATATCGCTTGCCCTGGCAGCGGGGTTGGCACGGATATTTGCCTCTTCTTTGGCCACCTGGTCAAACAACGCGTCGACCGCTTTGCCAACAACAAATGAAGTAAGATCCGGATCTACTTTTTTGAAAGTGGTTGGAAATTTATTGTAAGTAGTAACGATATCGCCGTAATATTTTGTCGCATCCACTTTTTCAAGTGATGATTCAACGGAAGGCGTGAATGCCGCGGTTAATTTCGCTGCGGTTTTTTGTTTGAAATACTGCGTTGCGGCATCCTTATCCCCTCTTACAATGTTGAGCGCATCCGTCAGGGTCATCTCTTTGATAGCGTCAACAAAGATGGGTTTGGCAAAAGCGACTGCGTCTTCAGCCCCGCGATTGATGGCCAGGATCGCTTTATCTACCTGGGCACCCATCCCTGCGTTACGCAGCGTGGTTTCAATCTTTTTTGCATCAGGAGGCAACAACACTTTGTATATCTCGCTGCCAAAAAATCCATCGGTCTTATTGAGGTTCAGCACGGCATTGGTAACACCTTGCGTAAGGGCTTCCTTAATACCCTGGCCAGCTTCGGCTTCAGTTACCCCACCACCCCCGGTAACCTTTGAAAGTATTTTGGGGACTTTTAATTGTGAATAGGAGGTCGCTGGTAAAAGGGCTGCAAATAGAAAAGTCGCAATAATTATGGCCTTCATAAGTAAAATTTTATAAGTTTTTGATCTTTAGGGTATAAGAACTGGAATTGGAATACAAAATAGTTGCTAAGTCCATTAATTCCAAGAGCCTGACTTTTATTTGACGATACTTTAAGGCTTTTAGTGTGCCTGCAGGTAAAATATTCTTTGAAATAGGCGTGTTAAAAGGGGTTTTGCGTCAAAGTGCGGAAACGCAAGCCATACCGCGGAGAACCCGGAAAACATAAAATACAAAAATTTTTCATTGCTGGGTATTAGCAATTTGAAAGAAGTTATACATCCAAAACTTCCTTTCTCCTCGCGATGCGCTCCCGGATAATCCGGAAAAACCTTGATCGTTCTTTTTCGCTGACCGCACTGATAAGTGTAGAGCGTTTTATCTGGTTACGCAGATGGTTATACATATTTTCATTAAAGGTAACATCCCGTGAAAGCATGAAGTTGATCGTAGTATGCGTCATGTACGACAATTTCTTACCATCCAGTATTGCCAGCATACTATTATCACCCAGCAATACTTCGTTGAAATACATACTGAATTTTGCCATAGGCTTTTGCTCCGGATCGTTTATATCAATCTTGTAACCCAGGGCAGCCTGCTTTTCGAGGTGAAACCAAAGTTTTTCTATGGTTTCGTAAAGTAAAAGTGCATCCCGGTCTGACTCAAAGACATCGCAATCGCGGTAAAACTCCACCTGGCGAAAAAATACACTCATGCTTTCTATATTCCAGATCTCGATACTGGGAATCTGGTTGTACAATTGAAGCGCTTTCTGGTCAAGCGCGAAAAGCTCATCGGGATAATCGGAAAACCTAAACTTCTTTTTTTCAAATTCAGGGAACTGGAAATAAGTCTTCAGCCAGAAAAACCATTTAAAAGCGGCGATCTCACGGAACAGAAAATGATGGAAGATGGGCAGGTCCTTGCAATTATAATAAAACTCCTTTTCCTTAAAACTGTTCATGTAGGCCATATTCTTTACCAGGCTGGTCAGGTAACTCTCAAACCGAAAATTCGCTTTATCGAGATATTGGCCCTGGAACACAATACTACCATTCTGTATATTCATCAACTGGTCGAGCGAAATATTGTATTTGACAGCGATCTTGTAAAGCTCCTCGAAAGTCAGTGTCTTTTCCCCCCGCATCCTCCGGTAGGCACTGTCGGTACTGATATCAAGCAGGGAAGCAATTTCTTCCGCCATAGAATTTTCCTGCGATATCTTCCCTTTGATTGCCAAAAAAAGCTGTTGCTGTATTTCCTCGACGTTCATAAAGCAATGTTTAAAGATTCGCTTTACGCTCCTTTATCCTGTTGAGCATAATGCCAAAGAATATATTCCGTTGCCTTTCGCTGGTTTCACTGATAATGGTGGATCTTTTAATTAGTCGTTGCAAATCCTCATACGATCTGTTACAAAACTCCTCATCCCTGGTCGAAATATAATTTAGGGTATCATAGTTCAGGAATATGGTCTTCGCATTGTCGGTAACAACAAGAATTGTATTATCACCAAGCACTACGCGATTGTAAAAGAATGTAAAATTGTTCTTGCGGTTCTCCGGGCTTTCGTCAGGCATAAACTTACAGCCGCGGTCTACCTGGTGCTTCAAGTGAATGAATGTCTCCTCCAGCGCTTCATATATGGTCCGGATATCGGCGGCGGAAGAAAAATACCCTGACTCCTTATAAAATTCGATCTGCGAAATAGCCGCGTTCACACATTCTGTATTCCATATTTCGATTGACGGGATCTCGTTGTAGGCCCGGTTCAACTCCCTGCTCAGTTCAATGATCTCCGGCGACACACAATTCATATCGAATCCCCGGGTTTTGAAATTAGGGTCCTCTATGATGGTATGCATCCAGAAAAAGTACCTGAACGCAATAACCGGCTCAAAATAAAAGTTGTGAAAGAGCGGCATATCCTTGGTTCGGTAAATTATCTCTTTGTGGATAAAGCTACCAACCCATTTCAACTGCTTTAAGAGATCTCTTAGGTATTGTGCGTAATCGTAGTCCCGGACGTTTACCCGAACATCCCTGAAAAGGGTGGACCCTCCTTTTACATTCAACACATGGTCAAGTGATAGCTTAAAATACTGACAAAGCTCCCTTGCCTCGTCGAGCACAATAGGAGTTTCCCCCCTTATGCGCCGGTAAGCGCTATCACTGCTGATATGAAGAATTTCCGCGGTGAAATCTACCATAGACTTATCAGGTGGCAAAAGTTCCTTGATCCGGCGGAAAAGAAACTCCTGTGATTGGTAGGTAGACATTGTGGTTTGGTGGTTTGGTGGCTCAAACTGCCCTCCGTGGCCGGCAAAACAGTCCACCCTTAAGTTAGCGCATTTTAGGAAAGGAAACAATTCTCCCCGCCCGGGCAGATTTGCAGTTTTTGCAAATAAGGAAAACGTTAAAGCAAAATTCAATTATATATACCCTGTTTGTGGTAGTAGTTTGGTATCATAAAACAAAAACCATGAGTACAAATCAATTAAACCGGGAGATCCTGCTGATCAAAGGCACCAGCTTTACAACGAAGGAACTCTCGGGCAATATACCCGGCGGTGTAGGAGGACAAAATTTCCTGAAGGGGCTGGAACAAGCCTGTTGGGCCGGCCTTCTTTGTGACTTGCTGCCTGGGATCGCTAAAGACCGTGATACAGGCACTGATACCTATACCTGGCATGTTTTAACCGCCCGTCATTTCCTGCTAATCTGCGTGGGTGAGATCCCTGGCCCCTTTGAATCTGCTACCTCTGTTGACCCACATTTATTCACCCCTATGCTCATCCTAAACTAAAGTACATGTCCTAAGCCATTATTTAACCAAAACATTTTTTATGAAAAGGCTCTTATTAGTATGCGCTGCCATATGCAGCCTGGGAGTGATGTATGCCAACTCCAAACCGCTACAGTCATTATCGGCTCGCCAAATAACGTCAATTCGGACAAAGCCAACGCCCGGGCATCTATCAGGAAGTTATCCTCTTCCGAAAATCAAATCAACATTTAGGGTCGGCGGAACAATTATTCTAAATCAATATTACCAAAGCATATGGCAACCCCAGGTCGGCGGGCTGTACTATGTGATGTACGCTTACAATCTTTTTAAGGAAAGACAGGGCTTTGATTAAAACATAACCATTACCATTAAACCTCCACTCATGATCCCCACTATCATCTACCTGGTGCTGCGCCGGTTCCGGCGCAGCAATCCAGAAAAAGCTGCCCGGATTGTAAGGCTGATCCGAAAAGTAGGATTCATCATCTTTCTGTGTCTTGTGCTCCTGGGCATTAGCATTGCAGCCCGGTCGCAGCAGTCAAGACTCGACTACCTGGTCACAAGAAAGGGCAGGGAGATCGGCTCGCTGATCTTTACACAAGAGCAAACTGCCGGAAAAACAATGCTCAAAATAGAGTCAACTATCAAAGCCCAGGTTGTTTTCCTGTTTACCATAAAAGCACTGGAAGAAGCCACCTATGAAAATGGAATTATGACATCTTCTTTTTTATACCGTAAAATGAATGGAAAAGAAAAGCTGAACAAGAAAACCTGGTTAACGGGACGAAACTATATCATCACTAAAGGTAATCGTTCCGAGACTTTCGATAACTATCCCATACGCTACAATATGTCCTGCTTATTCAGCCAGGAACCGGTGACGTTCACAAAAGTCTATTCAGATAATTTCCAAAGATTCCTGAACATCCAGCAACTGGGAGCGCATCATTATCGTATTGATTTCCCCGACGGCAATCATAACGAATACTACTATGTCAATGGTGTGTGTTCCAGGATGGAGGTTAAACATGGCATCTACAATGTAACCATGCAACTAAGATAAACTGTTATGGAAACCTATTTTCAAATAGCTGCATTGTCGGCCTGCTATGGCTTGCTCGTTCTACTCACAATCTGGGTATCACGGAAAGGAAGTGAAAGCCTTCTTTCGGTGCACCAGCAAAAGGGGAACTGGCAACACCTGCATTTCCGACATGCCGGCGGTATCATTATTATGGTCGTTTTACCTGCCCTGTCTTCAAGGGAACTTCCCACCGATCTCCTTGCTTTACCCAGCAGGATCAGTTGGACACAGGTTATTGTGTTTAGTACTACAGTGGCGTTGCTGGTAACCCTTGGAATAAAAAACCGGCCACGATCAGTTTACACCATTAATGGTGATGGCAGTTACATACAAAATACAAATCTGCATATCGCACTAAGGTCAATTTTCCTGATAAGCTATGAGTGGTTCTTCCGTGGTATTCTACTTTTTGACTGCATGAGTATCACGCGCCCGACTACGGCCATTTTGATCAACCTGGTTTTATACGCGCTTATTCACGGGGTAAATGGAAAAAAAGAAGTCCTTGGATCAATCCCTCTTGGTTTGCTATTGTGTGTGCTTACGATCTGGTGTCATTCTGTATGGCCGGCCGTCGTTCTTCACCTTATCCTGTCATTCTCCTATGAGTCCTCATTACTATCTACTTTTTTAAAAAAATCAAAAATCATTTTATGAAAGTTTTTATAACAGGCGCTACAGGATATGTGGGTCATAATCTTGCCCGGGCAGTTGCCCGACAGGGTCATACCGTACATATCCTTGCCAGAGACCCGAACTCCGCTTCTATCCCTGTCCATCCCGCTATTCATGTATTTCGTGGAGATATTACCAACAAGGCATCACTGATCCCCGCCATACAAGGATGTCAACAGGTGTATCACACCGCAGCCCTGGTAAGGCATGTGGCCAATAAACGCTCCGTTTTTTATGACATCAATGTGGAAGGCACCCGCAATATGCTGAATGCGGCTGTTGAAAGCGGCGTGGAAAAATTCGTATTCACGAGTACCTGTGGCGTGCTCGGCCCCTCGGTTAAAGAGCCCAGGACTGAAAGCGATCCCCGCATCACAGGCTTTGCTTCTGACTATGATCTCTCAAAATTCCTCGCTGAAAAACTGGTCATCGAGTATGCTACAAATGGATTGCACACGGTGATCACCAGCCCTGCGAAAGTATTTGGACCCGGCATCGACAGCCATCCCATTAGCGTTAATACTGTCATCAAACGGTTTATATCTGGCAAACCAACTTTTTGTCCGCATCCTACAGGCTATGTTTCCAATTATGTGTTCATTGATGACCTGGTATGGGGACATATGCTTGCCATGGAGAATGGAAGAAACGGTGAAAAATATATTCTTGGAGGTGAAAACCTCAGCTACGTGGAGTTCTTCCGTATCGTCCGTGATGTTGCAGGCAATGGAGCCCTTTTGATCCCGGCTCCAAAATTCATAGCCAGGCTTTATGGTCACTGGCATGTCCTGCAATCAAAACTGACGGGGAAAGAACCAGTTTTCAATGCCGATGGTGTCAAACACATTTATTGCAACAAATCTTTTAGCTCAGAAAAAGCCATCAATGAGCTAGGCTATAGTATTACTCCATTCATAAAAGCCATCCAAGCCACCATTCACTTTTTAAAACCCGGACTATGCGTACTACCTGCTATACAATAATCACAGGAGCCAGTGAAGGATTTGGAAAAGCCCTTGCCATCGAATGTGCAAAAAGAAAAATGAACCTGGTGCTTGTAGCGCTGCCAGGGCCTGAACTTCATTCCCTTGCTCAATTCATTCGCCGCAACTACCCGGTCGATGTTGTTTTGATCGAAAAAGACCTTTGCCATGAACAGGGCTGCTTGGAAGTGTATAATGAAATAACTGCCAGGCAACTGCGTGTAGACATACTCATCAACAACGCCGGCCTGGGAAGTACGGTGCTTTTCGAGGAAGGGAGTATCAGGTTATATGAACAACAGATCAAACTCAATGTGCTTGCGACTACTTTGATGACGAAATTATTCCTCTGCATGCTGAAGCAAAACAGTCAATCTTATATCATGAATGTGAGCAGTATGGCGGCATTCTTCCACCTGCCCAAAAAACATGTCTATGGCGCAACCAAGTCGTTTGTTTACTCCTTTTCAAAAAGTTTCGGCAGACAACTCAAAAACGACCATGTGCATGTAAGCGTGCTTTGTCCAGGTGG
>JAEZRB010000160.1 GCA_023412975.1 Bacteroidota bacterium
GTTACAATTGGGGATTAGCAGGGGTTCGCCGGAACAGGTAATTGACGGGTGGCGCTATTTTGGTTATGAACCTGCCACTGGTGAAACCGATGCGGATATGGGCCGAAGGAAGGGGTTGGAATTTTTCGATAAATTAAAAGGTGTTGGATTTGCAAAACCTAATCCATACCCGATGTTTCCAAATCCGCCAGGATTGCTGCGCCTGGAGCCACATTCAGAAGGTTTACGTGATCGTATCTGGTGGGGGGCTGCTTCAAATGCCACTGCCATCTGGGCCGCGGAGAACGGGATGAACCTTCAGAGTTCTACCCTCAAGTTTGATGAAGGCGGGAAGCCGTTTCACATACAGCAGGCTGAACAAATAAGGTTGTATAAGGAAGCATGGAAAAAGGCCGGGTATCAACGTGAACCGAGGGTGTCGGTAAGCCGTTCAATCTTTGCATTGGTAACAGACCAGGACCGGCGTTTCTTCGGTCATGAATCTAACCGGGTTGACAAAATTGGAATGATCGAACCAGGCAGAAACGCCATTTTCGGAAGAAGTTATGCCGCAGAACCCGATCAGCTCATCAAAGAGTTAGCAGAAGATGAAGCAATTCAGGAAGCAGACACGATCCTTTTAACAATACCCAACACATTGGGAGTTGATTATAATGTTCATGTGCTTTCTTCAATATTAAAATATGTTGCGCCTGGCTTAGGGTGGCGGTAGGTGTATGGTTCCTGGTGGATAACGGGTTGTCGTAACTTATGATTGCTCAATTGTTAAATCTCGGCTCGGCTTCTTTCATAGGTCATGATGGGTTAATGAAAATAGGTTGGAACCCCGGCGAAGGAAGAACCACGCTTCCGCTCAGCCACGCTGAATTTAAAATAGCTTGGATCACCTGGATTGAAAGTGGAGCCTTTGCGCCGGCTGCGAACTAGCCGGTAGATCTGTCAGATTTCCTACAGCATTTATCTATTTTAATAGTATGATAACCTCGGCCATGCCCTTTGGCGCATCCGCGCAACTAAAGTGCTCCGTTACCTGGTTCACGCCCCCCACAATCCAGGAAGCACTAAAGGAAATATTGAATACTCCTGGTGAAGGTTGCACCACATAAGAAGGAACCCCTGCAGGTGGATTTGCGCCTGCATTCCAGCTATAGGCCTGCGGCCGCAGTACATTATAGGATCTGATGCTGTATGATTTGGCTTCCTTGTCTTCTTTAAATGAAGCATACGATACGATCATACAGGTTATGGATACACCGTTATTATATATAGTGTCGCCATGATCGCAGCCAATGGGAACATGAAGGATTTTTCTCTTCTCATCGTTGCTGATATTAATGATCGCCTTAACGTTGTCGATAAGCCGGTACTCGGTATCTGGCAGGGTTTTATTCTTTGCATAAATCCGGGCGGTTATGGTTTCGCTGCCACTCTTAACCTGGTCATCCACACATTCATACAGAGTCTTGTTATCATTATATGTTGTTATACTATTAACGCTGGCGCCGGAGGCAACCAGTCCCCCGTGTTTACCGGCGGTTTCCCAAATGATTTTAAAATCAACATCAGCGTTAGGAGAGATAGGCGTACCGTTATTAACAGGTTCCAATTGCAGGTTAACTTTATTGGTTTGACCCTGTTTCCCTGAGATGGTCACGCCATCAGGCCGTAGTTGGTAACGCGATTTTTTGATGTTGATCCTGGCCGTATCATCACCAATTATTTTATCATCAAGGTAAGCCTTTACATATACTGTTTCCCAATTATCGCCATCCGTGAGTCCCACATCGTTTTTAGCTGTGAATGTTACCTTTTTTTCCGCTGTTTTAAAACTGGTGCCACTATTACCTTTGGTATCTGCTATAGTGCCGAAATTTCCCCGGACATTCCATTCATAAACCAATTTCTTTGCATCCTCGTCTGAAAGGTTTTGCACAATGGCTTCGAGTTCCTGCTTGTTCGATGGTGCGAAAATAGATACCACCGATTCCCCCGGGGTGAGGCTCACTTTACTCGAGCGAACCGTAAAGTCCCATTCTTCCAGGCCTTTTGAAAGTTGGGCGTCGATCGCGATCCTTGCAAAATCGGCACCCAGCAAAGCCATATCCATGCATTGCAGGATCAATGCTCCTTTTTTCACCTGGCTTTCAAAATTCACCGGTATTTTATCGGGACCAAAAGAAGCGCTTACGATCTTGCTTAATAACTCAAAACCATGGTCCGACGATAATGCGTCAAGTAAACCTAAAAATGCCTTTTGATAGTCTCCCATGAAACAATTTTCCAAAAAGTTGGGTGCGATTTTCGGAAGATCCACTGCGAGGGTGGCGGCGAGGTCGTCATTGATAAGCGCATGTTGATTTACTGCACCCAACACACAACCGAGACTGGGAAAAAGGATATCCATCACAAATGTGGACGTCACTGTGTATTGATATTCCGCCAATTCATTTGCCGTTAATTTTGCTGGATCTATAGCTCCCGGCCCTATTGCCCTGGCTCGATAAACAGCTTCGGTCTCATTATCCTGTAATTCAAAAATGGCTGGACCACTTGTGACAGTAAAGGATTGAAGACCCCTGTCCGTAAGATTTTTATAAACTTCACCAACTACTGAAGTAATACCGGACACCGGATCGATCCTCATAAATTGATCATGTTCGGTATTTTTGTCAATAGAAGTTAAAATCGGTTTGTAAGTATTACTTCCTTCCAGTTTATACTTCATTTTATAAAAAAATGCTGAAGCACGCCGGCGATAAGTATTTGTGAAAGAAATACCCAGGCCTTCGGGACTCAGGCGCAACCCACTGCGTACGTCATTGGCATCGACATTGATGCTGCCTACACGTCCTGCTGCTGGTAATCCCTCCTCCTTTGCTTCAAGCCACGTCCGTAATTTTGAAGTATAACTGCCGTTATTAAATGTTTGAGGATCAGTTTTCCATGCCTGGGTGAAATCATTAACCCAGTCAGTGAAGCCAGGTACCTCATGAATGCGATTAGTATAAAAATGCGGAAGTGTATCTTCCCTGAACGGGATCCCCAGTGCAAAGAACAGGATCACTTTTGCCGTGGTTTCGGTTGAAATGACGGTGCTGCTGTCGGTGACAAAACCTGCCAATACAGGCCTGTCGTCGCTATTAAGTAAATAAGCAATGCTAAGGCTATTGTTGGCCCGGATCACCCTGGTGGTGCCATCCATGTTTATGGGCAGGCTATTGCCCTGATGCAATATTTCATGGCCTGAAAGTGGATAATTACTCCCTGCAGGAACGATCACTTGTGCATCAACAAGTTCCAGATCACCGGGTAACTGTGGATCCTGGTCTTCCGTTTCGAGATCTTTTTTACAGGATTGTCCAAACAATAATATAGTGGTCAGAAAGAGTAACAGGATCCTTCCCATAAAAAAGTTATTGGTAAATGAGGTGATCGTATTTGATGGCATATCGGCTGAGTAGAAAAAAAGTCATCAAATTTTGATGACTTTTTGAAAAATTTAAGATCAATATCAACTATTACGGGTATAGCAGGTACTTCTTCCTCATTTTTTTATATTCAGTTAATCCCGGCTCCCAGCTTTTGCGGATCTCTTCCTCCGACACACCGTTGATGATCTGGTGACGAAACTCACTCGTTCCAATTTGAATTTCGATCCTGTTCATTTGATTACTCAATTTGGAATCGAAGAATTTTTCCTTATGAGGATGGTTTTTGTAAAGCTCCATGATCCACTGAATATTGATCTTTTTGCTTTTTCTCAGTTTCTCTACATCATAGTTGCGCAAATCAAGACCAAAACATTCCTGGTCCATAAACAAAGGAGTTTCTGCCATGCCCTTGATACTGGTGGGCGTAAAAGAGAAAGAATAAATGCCTTTATACTCGGGGCTCCCTAATATCGTGAAAGGGAAATAAGTGCCACGTCCGTGATTGACGTAAACGGCTTCAAACATACAGGTGGAAGGATAGAGCATTACCGCCTGTTGGGTGTTAAGGTTGGGCGATGGTTTTACCGGCAACGTATAAGGCATTTCATGGTCATAGTTGGCTACGGGGATAATGGTGATCTTACATTTTGCTTTATTATCAAGCCAGCCTTCACCATTGGCCATTTGTGCAAACTCCCCAATGGTCAGTCCATGCGCCATCGGTATGGGAAACATACCAATACCGGATTTGTGTTTCATATCCAGTATGGGTCCGTCGACAAGGTAAGCGTTTGGATTAGGACGGTCCAATAACAGCATTTCCTTACCATTCTCCACGCAGGCATTCATCAGTCGCGAGAGGGCATTGATATTGGTGTAATAACGCACGCCCACATCCTGCAGATCATAGATCAGGATGTCGATGTCTGCCATATCTTCTTTGCTGGGTTTATTTTTTTTGCCATATAACGAAACCAGTGGGATACCGGTAGCTGAATCTATTTCATCGGCCACGGCAACACCTGCACTGGCATTGCCACGGAAACCATGTTCGGGGCCAAACACCTTTACGATGTTGATGCCCAGTTTCTGTAGGCTGTCCACCAGGTGAGTTTTTCCAATAATAGTAGTTGGATTGGCCATCACAGCCACACGCTTACCTTTTAAAAGCGGTAAATATTTTTCTGTTTGATCCGCACCGGTGCGAATTGGTTTTTCCTGATTTTTTTCAGTAATGAATGCCTGCACCGCAAAAAACAGGACAAATAAGGGGGCAAGTAAAAGCCATTTTTTCATAATATAAATTCAGAAACTAAATATACGCGGAAATGCAAGAGCGCTGGCTTATTGGTTAGGTGCATTTCAATTTTTCGCTTAAATCAATTTATCCTTTTAATGACAGGGACCTCAGATCAACCTTATTACTTTTGTAAAAAGTCATATTTCAATAATACCAACCTTATTCCCTTATCCACTGAAAAATAAGGGAATAAGGTTGTTTTATGTTTAGCTTTTTATGTTACTAAGGTGATAAGGTTTTCACACTGCTATGACAACGCTTATCACCAGTTAAAGCGAAATTTGAAATACACCCTGCTGGTTTGAATTAAATCCTATTGACACTTTACTATAGGTTGCAAAAAGCCGCAGATTCCCATTACACTTGTCGCGTATTCACCCCGGTCATTACATAGGTCATGACTAGCTTTGACATTACAAAATTGAAAAACATGCGTAAGATTATTGTAACAACCTTTATGACCCTGGATGGGGTTTTACAGGCGCCCGGTGGACCCGATGAGGATCGTACTGGTGGTTTTGAATGGGGTGGCTGGCAGTTTACTTATTCAGACGAAGCAGCAGGGCAGGCTATCATGAAAATTTTGGAAGCAGATTTTGATTTGCTGTTAGGGCGGCGTACTTATGAAATATTTGCTGCTTACTGGCCCTGGCAAAATGATTTTATCGGCCAGAAATTTAATCGAATCCATAAATATGTTGTGGGCACTTCCGATTTTGATACATCGTGGGAAAACACAATCCAGATAAAAAGCGATGTGATTAACAGCCTGAAGAAACTTAAAACCGAAGAAGGTCCCGATCTACTGGTCCATGGCAGCAGCCGCCTGATCCAGACATTGCTTTCGAATCACCTCGTCGACTTATTACATACCGTCGTATATCCAATTACAATTGGCAAAGGGAAGAAACTTTTTGAAGAAGGCACACAGCCACAGGAATGGAGAGTGACCCAGTCATTTGTAACGCCTGGTGGAGTGTCGGTCATAAGTTATGAGCCTGGCGAGCGCCTTAAAAAAGGAGCTGAACTTCCAGGTACGGTTAGTGATGCCGAATTAGCAAGACGTGAAAAATGGATGCAGGAAGAAAGAAAAAGCAGCGCTCGTTGATGAACATTCGTCGCGGCACTGCTATGCATTTAGTTGAATAGGGAGTATCTATGATTTGCCCGTAAGCTTTATTCTTTTTTTCCAGAAAATATATGACAGGATTCCCGGCACAATCCATATAAGCATAAATGCCATCATGGGATCAACTGTTCCTTTCGCAACAGCAATACTGGAATAAACTACCGCGATCAGGTCGAAGAACAAACCGGCATAAGCCCATTCCTTGATCGTCTTAAGTCCCGGGATCAGGATCACCAAAGAGCCGATCAGTTTGGTGATACCGTTGAAGGCAATAAAATAAACAGGATAACCCAGGTAATCATGTATCAGGGCCTTCGAATCGGCATCGACCAGTATACTACCGTATGATGAATAGATCATCAGCCCGGCGAAGAGAATGGTAAATACCCAATAGAGAATGTTGATCGTTTTAGGTTGCATATTTATTAGTTTGAGGTATGTGTTTACGATAACGCTGAAAAGAAATTGTATCAGATTTATATACACAAATCTATAACAGCACTAATATGCATGCGAGGGGCATTTGCGGCAATAAAAGGGCATATTGCGTCAGGAGGATTTGAAAAGCAAATACCCAAATGAATTAGTCCCTTACCCAGACTTATTATTTATTCAAATCAAAATCCAGGTAACCTTCCATTGCACGTCGCGGTGCACGTTCCGTATAAAACGAAACATCCTGTGGAGCCCAGGTACCCAGGCCATCCACATATCGGTTAAACATGCAAAAAGCGGCTGCTATTAAAACGGTGTCATGTATTTCCCGGTCCGTTGCGCCTGCTGCTCTTGCTTCCTGAACCTGTTCTGCCGTCACTGCGCGACCTCCTTTCTGTACACTTGCAGCGATTGACAATAGGGTTTTAAGTTTATGGGAAATGGGCGCGGTCAGGGGATCATTATTGATGGCTTTGATTTGTTGTATATCGCATTGCAGGTAATGCCCGGCCAGGGCGCCGTGCACATGATGGCAAAAAAAGCAGTCATTTAGCGATGACACAAAAGCGCCGATGAGCTCGCGTTCTCCACGGGATAATGTATTCTGATCGTCGCGCAATAAAATTTCAGCCAGTTCATTGAGTGGCTTTGCGGTCTCGGGTCTGAATGCCATCAACCCACGTATTCCTGGAAGTTCGTTTCCTAAATTGATATGCGCCATCTATTGTTTTATTTTTTGAGGTAAAATATAACCCAGTGTCGTCATCCTTATGCCCAT
This sequence comes from Bacteroidota bacterium, assembly GCA_023412975.1. Classification (GTDB taxonomy): domain Bacteria; phylum Bacteroidota; class Bacteroidia; order Chitinophagales; family Chitinophagaceae; genus Terrimonas_B. The sequence goes on from JAEZRB010000160.1 coordinate 7,074, forward strand.
TTCTTCATAGGCTTCCGGATCATTGGGCGTAAAGGTCGCCAGCCCGTCTACATAGCGGTTGAACATGCAGAAGGTTGCTGCGATTAATACCGTATCATGGATACTACGATCATCGGCGCCCTCCTTCCTCGCGTTCGCGATATCTTCTGCTGTTACCTCTGTCCCAAGCACCTGGACCTTACCCGCTATTCGGAGCAGGGCTTTGAGCTTTTTGCTCACGTCAGCGCGTTCCATATCTTTTAAAACCTCGTCTACTATATTTTTTTCATCACCATACAAACATCGGGCTGCTGCTGCGTGACTTTTCATGCAAAACATGCAATCATTTCGATAAGAGACATAAGCAGCGATCAATTCGCGATCAGCTTCTGAAATGGGGGATTCCCCTCTTAACAGGATTTGTACCAGTTCATATAGATATTGTCCGGTCTCGGGCCTGTACATCACCAGGCTCCTAATACCTGGTACACCTTCCGGAACATTGATATGGGCCATAGATATTATTGTTATTTAAAAAATTATTTATGATTTCTTCATCCTGCGATAAAAAATTACTATCAATCCGAGTACAAAAACCAACGAGAATAGAAACAGGGCGTTACTATATCCTCCCAATGCCGTTACCATGACGCCAACAAAGAGTACAGCAGTACCTGTAAACAACCGGCCTACATTAAAGCAAAAGCCAGTAGCGGTCGCGCGCATGGCCACCGGGAACAACTGCGGGATGAAGGCGCTCAACACGCCCTGGCTGGCACCAAAGAACAGGGCCAGCACTGCAATCTCCGCATACACTACCATACTGATTGATGTATTTGTTTTGAAAAGTAAAAAGGAAACGACAGCACAGGCTGAAAAACAAAGCAGCATCGATCGGTGCAAACCGAGGGCGTTGGCCATCCAGCCGGAAACAAATCCACCGGTAAGTCCGCCTATTCCGAGCAACATCATGCTCATCCCCCTTTCCTTTTGTGCGTCATCCACGGATGACAGGCTTTGTACCCAGGTGGGGAGCCATGAAAAAATAGCCCAGAGCCCGATAAGCATTGTGCCAAAGATCATGGCACCGGTGATTACATTTGACCGCTGCGAGGAAGAGAAAAGGCTGGCAACAGAATTTTGAACATTTGATTTTTGTGTATTGCTGTCTTTCCAGTATGCAGATTCCCTGATCAAAAAGATGCCCAGTAATGAAAGACTCAAAGGGACCATTCCGATCATGAAACCTTCGCGCCAGGAACCAACGATGTAATTGATTAATCCCGCGGAAAAAATGCCAACAGGAAATGCAATAGACAGGATACCTACCGCAATGGCCCTGGTTTTTTTAGGCCAGACCTCGCTCAATAATGTAAAAGATATCACCAATACACCACCCACGCCAAACCCACTCATAAAGCGACAAGCCATTACCCCTGCCCAATGCGTCATCCATCCGGTAAGCACCGTGAATAGTCCATAACATCCTATTGCCAGCAAAAGCGATTTTTTTCTTCCGATCTTATCGCTAACGATCCCCCAGGTAAATCCACCAAATGCCCATCCAAAAATAAAAAGAGCATTGATATAAGCGCTTATTCGATTCAATTGATCAGGATCGGTATATCCCAGCAATTCCCTTACCGCAACCGGTAAGTATACACTCATCAAGGTGGATACTGCACCGCCCAGGGCACTTGCAATAAAGCAAATTGAAAACAATGTTGCCTGGTAGGGTACAGATAAACGGGCTTCCTGGTTTATGTTAATGGAGGTATCCATGTCCTGATGAAAATTTAATTGGGTTAGACTAGCGAATTAACTGGTCGAATGTTAGAGAAATAAAATACACTGCACCTACTGAAGGTGAGCCATAGGCCTGGTAGACGCGGTGGTTCAGTAAATTGTTGGCACCAATTTTTACAATCGACTTCATTTGCGGAACAGTGTAACTGGCAACTACATCTATGGTAGAAAAAGCGTTGATCCTGCCAGGCCTGAGTTCGTTGAATGAACCGTACCAGTCATATGCATTTTGCCAGCGCCAGGCCAGGTTGAAGCCCAGGCGTTTTGTGATATTGCTGTTACCAATTGTTACTGTTGTACGCCAGTCAGGTGTGTTGAAAGCAGGTACGTTGTTTGGATTTGCATCCTTGATATCAAAAGATGACCAGGTAGCATTGAAACCCGCAGTATAGCCTTTATTAAACATGTAAGTAATGCCGGCTGTCGCTCCCTGGGAGGTTACCTTGTCGGAAGCATTGGTATATAGTTGGTATAAAGTCATGGCGCCGTTCAACAGATCAGCAGCAGCTACTGGGTTGATAGTACCATCACTTCCCAAAACCGGGCTGTTGGGTTGCATAACGACCTGGTTGATGATAAAGTCGGTATAGGTGCTGAAATAATAGTTGACGTCAACAAATACTTTATTGTCAAATAGCGTTTTGTATCCAACTTCAAACGCTCTCATTAGTTCTGGCTTGATATAAGCGACATCCGATTTTACCAGTTTATCTTTATGCGTCATGATCGCGTCCTGCGGCGATGAACCGCTTCCCACCGCCTGACCGAATGCAGGACCAAATTCTCCCATCGAAGCCGCCGTAACTGAATTTTCATACACATTCATGCCCTTACTGTTGTTAGGCACCCCGCCAAGGATCGTGATTGGGCCGGCATTTAACTTAATGTACTGGTCAACCGGTGTGGGATTTCTGAAGCCAGTTTGAAATGAAGCACGGAAGTTATGGACCTTGGCAGCCGTGTATACCGCGGAGAAGCGGGGTGTAAAGTTTCCATCGAAATTCTCATTCTTATCGTATCGGATCGATGCAGTAAGTTTTAGCTTCTCCTCCAGTAATCTTTTAGAGACCTGGGTAAATACGCCATACTCCTTAATAGTGATCTTTTGATTTTTGTCGTCAAACAGTGTACCGTCGGTGAACATATTATATTTTCTAAAGTTCCCGCCTACCAGTATATCCACCACTTTCAACACATTGCTGAAATCATACTGGGCTTCCGTATGAAAAAATTTGCTGTTGCTAAATATACCGGCGCCACCCATTCCTCTTACCTGTATCAGCCTGTCTTTTTCACTGTTGAATTCTGCTGATCCCGGATCTAACCGACCCTGATCTGCAAAAACACGTGCCGCTGCATGATTAGCGGCCGCAACCCCGGTGATGTTTCCGTTGTATGCCTGGCTATAGCGGTCAAACCAGACATCGTCGGCCTGACCGGGGCCCACCACGTTTCCTGCAAGATCGCGTACCCAGGTACGATTGATGAGCTGGCCAAGTGAACGGGCGTTATATGAATCGTGCGAGTTTTCCTCGGCGGTATAGGCCCTGATAAAATAATTGCTGCCTTTGAGTTCGAACCGGTGATTTTGCATGGTGAAATTATTCAGCGAAAACCGGTTACTGCCTGTATACGCCGCGGTCCCCTTTCCAAACTTGTATTCGTATATCGCTTCCAGGTTATCAGTTATCCGGTAATGAAGCGCACCGCCAAGTTTTAGACTGTATACATCATAATTCATCAGGAAACGTTCTTCATACCCGGTGCGCGACACACGGCCAACACCTGTGATAGTGCGTGCCACCTCATCACCATAAATATTCAATGCATTTCTGCCGGGGTTATTATCACCACGATTGGCAACAGGTGTTTGCGCATCCACATCCGTGTAATCTGAGGCATACCAGTCTAGGCCTGTGAGATAAGAGGCATTAACTTTAAATGCAAACCGGTTATTGAAAGCCTTGGCGTAACGTAGCGAAAGATCATATAAAGCATGTGGGTCAGCCAGTTCCTCACCGATATGATTGACACCAACTTTAACCTGTGAACTTAGACCCTGGTATTTAAATGGGTCCTTTGTTGTCATTCTTAATACACCATTGAATGCAATAGGACCATAAAGTGCCGATGCCGCTCCGGGGATCAATTCTGCACTTTCCATGTCAAGGTCGGAGGCGCCAAGCATATTGCCAACGGAAAAATTTAATCCCGGTGTCTGATTGTCCATTCCGTCTACCAGTTGTAAAAAACGGGAATTACCGGTATGATTAAATCCCCTGGTGTTGATTTGTGCATATGTAAGACTGCTCGTCACCATTTCCACTGACTTGATGTTCCGCAGTCCTTCATAAAAGCTCATGGCAGGTGTTTCCCGTATGGCTTTAAGGTTCATCTTTTCGATACTCACCGGCGATTGGAGAATGTTCTCCTGGACCCGCGAAGCGGAAACGACCACTTCGTTCATTACCCCGGTTTGTTTCTGCAATTGAACAGGTATATTGTTTTCTGCAGAAGCGATATCTATTTCCTTTTGTTCGTAACCTATCACAGAAACGATCAGCGTAAAGGGAGGCTTTTGGTTAGTGGAAAGTTCGAACGCTCCTTTTGAATCCGTAACAGTCCCCGCAAGTTTACCTTTAATGGTTATAGAAGCGTTGACAAGCGGTTCTTTTGATATTTCATCGCCTACAGATCCGCTGATCCTGGTTTGTTGAGCAAATATGGCTGAGGCGCAAAGACTAAGTGTGAACAGAATAAATATCTTTTTCATTTTTCCTGGTTGTGCGTTGAAGAATTATTTTTTAAATGATCATACCCCTGTGGCAGGCGTGTATAACCGTGATTGACCAGGCGCTCTGCCAGCGACTGGAAATATTCGGGCTTTTCGGGCATAACCGTGGCCAGGCCGTCGACATAACGGTTATATAAGCAGAAGAGCGCGGCGATCAAAACCGTATCATGTATTTCCAGGTCTGTTGCCCCGGCGTTTTTTGCATTATTAATCACCTCAGCGGTTACGTTCTTTCCACTTTGTTGTACAAGTGACGCAATAACCAAAAGGGATTTCATCTTCTCGCTGATTTGTGCCGTGTTGATATCCTGCTTTATTTCATCAGTAGTATTTTTTTCTCCCAGTAAGAGATCGGCAGCCGCTGTATGTGCCGTGGTACAGAATTTACATTGATTCCGATGGGAGACGATGGTTGCGATGAGTTCCCGTTCGGCTTCTGATAAACTGGATGGACCCCTGAGTAAGAATTGCGTCAGGTTGCGGATCGGTGCAGCGCTGTCTTTCCTATACTCGAGCAAGCCGGTAATACCCGGTAGATGCTCTTCCAATGGAATGTATGGCATAAAAATTAACTTATAAAGGATGTGAAGTATGGTCATGCCTGCTAAAGGAACACGGGCACACGTCGTGATACTGTCAGGTATACACGGTCTGTCACTCAGGCATGAAGTTTAAGCCGTTGCTTAAAGAAGTGAAGAGTCGGGAGGATGTACCCAGGTAGGGTGAAATATATCCTGGAGATTGCAATGCAGCTCCGCATTTTGAACGGAGGCATCTATATTTAATTCTGCCAGTTGATAACTAAGATCACGGTCATCGTATTCGCTCCAGAAAATCTTAGCCAGTTGTGTGGAACTGTTATGTTGTTTTTCTCCCTGGTTCCCATCAAGCCCGTTTGTTAGCTTGAAATATTCCTGGCTGGCGATTTTTAATTTTTCCTTATCGTTGTTGGGAATGCATTTAAGTACGAGGTAACCGTTTTCAACCTTACGTTTGACATAGGTATAATGCCTGCCGCCAATTTCCATTTCGCCGTAATGTCTTTCAAACCTGGTTGTCTCCCGTTGATATGGGTTATTGAGTGGGATTCTCAATTCGAGCAGTTGCTCATCTTTATATTCCTTCTTATCAATTCTTGCTTCAAGCTGCCGGTCTGCATGGTAGGAGAGTATTGATACAACAAGGCGATAGCCATACCAGTTGAAGGCGAGAAGGAGAATAAGAAATATGGCAGCAAGTTTTTTCAAAAGCAGTCTTGGTATTCCAATTTAAGACAAATTTTAATATGGCAAAAAATTGATATCAGCCGCCTCTAGGCGTCTATGGCTATTTTTTCATCCGGCGGGATCAGTGGAATAAACACGGTAAAATACGCTTCATCCTTTACAACTTCAGGTTCGGGCTGGTTAAGCAAATGATAGCGCCGCGAAATACTGCGAAGTCCTATCCCGGTCGACTCTGTGACACGCTCCCTTTTAGAGATATTGTTTCGAACCACCAGTTGATGGTCCTTGCTGTACAACTGGATATGAAGTGGATAGTCCTTATGTATTTTATTGTGCTTAACGGTATTTTCCACCAATAACTGTAGTGTTAGCGGCGGCAGCCGGTGATTCTCGAGCATAGGGTCGGTATCGATTGACATGGAAATCGCGTCGCCAAAACGGGTCTGCAACAGGTGGTAATAGGATTGAATAAATTTGATTTCTTCAGCCACCGTAGTGAGTTCGGTTTCATTGTTGTGAAGCAGGTAACGAAACACCCGGGTGAGTTCATCAAGGAAGGCTTCGGCCTGTGTCGGGTTCTCACTGATCAGCGAGGAGAGTGAATTGAGGCTGTTGAAAAGAAAATGGGGATTGATAATACCTTTTAGTTGCTGAAGTTCGGCCTGGAGCTTTTCCTTTTCGAGGCGGTCTCTTTCCTTTTCTGTATGACTCAATTTTGAGAAATGATAGGCCAGTTCAAATATCCCATATAAAAGAATAAATACCAGGATTCCATATACTATCGACACACCCACCAGCCCCGGGTCGATCTCTCCATCATTGACATGAAAAACGACGACCTCTCCATCGTCGGTAGAACCAGACCACTTAAATTCTCTCCGTAAAAATTTATAACCCCAAATGCAAAATGAGATCCAGCCGATACCCAGCGGGATATAAACGAGCATTCGTTTTAAATTCTGGAATTTTCCCTTGAACCATCGGCGGCTTCGGTATGACAGGAACCTGGTGCGCTCGCAGATAAGGATCAGGCTGGCTGAATAAACCAGTGTGCCTACCAATGAGAATTTTGCCGAACCCAGGGTGTTATATAAATGAAGACCGAATGGGAAGAGGATGATAATAAGACGTACCCATTTATCATTAACTTTTATCACGCGGCTTGTTTGCTGCTAAACTACAGGTTTTACACGCATTTTTTGTTACCGGGAAACACAAACCGGGATGAATATTTTTCAAATGAAGGACTACCGGTAATAGCGATCATTCCAGCGCAATTCATTTTTGAATTGCCTGAGCTCTGTGTTTTTATCAATTGCCAAAAATTCAATCCCGGCCATTTCAGCAAAGTCCTCCAGGCATTCGCTGCCCAGGTTTTGACTATAACAGGTATGATGCGCGCCTCCGGCAAGTATCCATGCGGCGCAACCGGTTTGCATATCAGGTAATGGTTTCCATAAAACCCTTGCCACAGGCAGCTTTGGCAGATCCTGTGTTGGTTTTATCGCTTCCACTTCATTTATGAGCAGCCGGAAGCGATTGCCCATATCAATCAATGACGCGTTGAGCGCTGGTCCGCCTGCAACATTGAATACAAGTCTTACGGGATCAGCTTTGCCGCCGATACCCAGTGGATGTATTTCGCAGGATGGTTTTTCTGCTGCGATGCTTTCACAGATCTCGAGCATGTGCGCGCCCAATACCATTTCATTGCCCTGTTCAAAATGATAAGTATAATCTTCCATGAATGAATTACCACCTTTCAGCCCGGTGGCCATAATTTTCATGGCGCGCACCAGCGCGGCGGTTTTCCAGTCCCCTTCAGCGGCAAACCCATAACCATCTTTCATGATTCGTTGTGCGGCAAGTCCTGGAAGTTGTACCATACCGTGCAGGTCTTCAAATGTATCGGTGAATCCTTTATAGTCTCCCTGTTTCAAAAGCTGGCGCAGGCCCAGCTCGATCTTCGCAGCTTCACGAAGCGAGGAATGTTGCGCCCCGTCTTTTTTTAATGTCGCGGCAAGTTGATATGAATTTCCATATTCATCACATAGCTCCGTAACCGCTTTGTCGCTAACCTGGTTGATCATATCAACCAGGTCACCAATTCCATGCGTATTGACCGAATAGCCGAATTTGATTTCTGCCTCAACTTTATCACCATCGGTAACGGCTACAAAACGCATATTGTCACCAAACCTTACAAAACGGGCTCCCTGCCAGTCATGCCAGCCAGCCGCGGCGCGGCACCAGGCATCGATACGAGCCAACACATTAGTATCCTTCCAATGTCCCACCACCACTTTTCTTTTTACCTGCAGCCGGCTCATTATAAATCCCGCTTCACGGTCGCCATGCGCACTCTGATTCAGGTTCATAAAGTCCATATCAATACTATCCCAGGGAATATCCCGGTTGTACTGGGTATGTAAGTGCAAAAGTGGTTTTTGCAGGACTTTCAGGCCATTGATCCACATTTTGGCGGGAGAAAAAGTATGCATCCAGGTAATGATGCCGATACATTGATGATCCGCATTGGCTGCTATGCAGATATTATAAACCTCTTCGGTTGATTTAACAACTGGCTTAAAGACGATAGTAACCGGCACCGCCTCGGATGAATCCAGGAAAACTGCGATCTCCTGCGAATGAGCAGCCACCTGTTTTAAAGTTTCCTCGCCGTATAAATGCTGGCTGCCGGTTACAAACCAAACCTCCAGGCCCTTAAAATTTTTCATGATAATGTTTGCTGAAGTTTCATCTACCTGACGGAGAATTTGTAGATCGTTGTTTGCTTATACGTTTCTCCGGGTTCCAAAATGGTGTCGGGGAAACCTTTCTGGTTGGGACTATCGGGATAATGCTGGGTCTCCAGGCATAAACCAGCGTGTTTGATATATCGCTGGCCACCCTTGGTTCCGCTAAGCGTGCCATCGAGAAAATTACCTGAATAGAACTGCATGCCTGGCTCGGTGGTAAACACTTCCATCAGGCGGCCGGTGCCGGGATCATAGAGGGAAGCCACTTTTTCGAGTTGGTTCTCTTTTTTATTTAGTACCCAATTGTGATCATACCCTCCTTTGACCTGGGCGATATCACGACCGATCGGTTTTTCGTTGTTGAAATCCATCGCGGCATTATTTTTTACCGCTGTATTTTCCGTTGGGATCAACACATCATTTACGGCTGTAAACTCGTTTGCATTGATCCATAAATGATGATTTAAGATGGTAGAATCGCGTCCGCCGGATAAATTAAAATAGGCATGGTTGGTAAGGTTCACCGGGGTGGGTTTGTCTGTGGTGGCTGTATAATCTATTTGCAGGGCATTGTCATTGGTCAGTGTGTATCTTACCTCTACGTCGAGTGTACCCGGGTAACCTTCTTCGCCATCTTTACTTTGATAGGTTAGCTTCAGGCTGCTGTCTCCGGGTAGTTTCTCAATTTGCCAGTTCACTTTATCAAATCCTTTCACTCCACCATGCAGGCTATTTCCATTATTGTTGGCGGCAAGGGTATAAGTTTTGCCATTCAGGGAAAACTTGGCATTAGCGATCCGGTTCGCATAGCGGCCCACCAGCGAACCGATATAAGGATTGTTGTTTTGCAGGTATCCGTCAAGTGATTCGAAGCCCAACACCACATCACCCGACTGCCCATCTTTACCAGGTGTGACCAATTTGGTAATAGCGCCACCATAATTAATAATGGAGACCTGTACACCATTGCCATTACTGATCGTGTATTCAGTCACGGGCGCTCCTTCGTAGTTGCCGAAAGATTTTTCGGTGATAGTTGTCTTATTGGATGTGATTTCCACGTTCTTATCGCTGGCAGTTTGCTCGTTGTTGCAGGAAGCCAGGAACATTAAAGTAACTAAAAAAAAGGTGTTTGTTATTTTCATACAGCAATTTAAGTTTTTATCAAACCTGCCCATAATAGGAATCAGGTCCGTGTTTACGTTCAAAATGTTTTTGTATGAGTGAAGGTTTCAGCGTTGCGGCACCAGGGTTTAGCTGTTGTGTAAGCAATGCCATTTTAGCAATGTTTTCCAGGATCAGACTATTATATACCGCTTTGGCTGCAGTAAGGCCCCAGGTGAATGGCGCATGACTGCCTACCAGTATCATCTCCATCTCTTCATAGCTATGCCCTCTTTCCTCCATGCAGTTGATGATCTGGAAACCGGTTTCATATTCATAATCGCCTTTTATCATTTCATCGCTCATGGGCGGCGCGCAGGGTATTGGTGAAGTGCTGTGATCAGCATGTGTTGTACCAAAAACCGGGATATCTTTCAGCGCCTGTGCCCAGGCGGTTGCGTAAGTGGAATGGGTATGACAAATGCCATTAATGTTTTTCCAGCGGCTGTATAAAACAGCGTGTGTTTTTGTATCCGATGAAGGCCTGAGATTGCCTTCAATGACATTCCCATCAAAGTCAACGATCACCATCTTTTCAGGAGTCAGCTCCTGGTAAGGAACGCCGCTGGGTTTGATAGCAAAGACACCCATCTCGTGGTCGGCGGCGCTTACATTCCCAAAAGTGGCAACGACCAGATCGAGTTTTGGTAGTTCCATGTTGGCGAGATATGCCTGTTCCCGGATCTGCCTGTATTTTGCGTTTACTGATTTTGTATTTGAAGATATTCCGGAGTTATTATTGTTTTCGACAAACTGGCCAAGCTTTAGGTATTGCTCATACCGTGCCCGATAATAACCGGCGTTTTCTTTTGTGGGTTGGTATTCTTTATCAAATCCCTGGCCCATGGCCTGCATGGCATCTTCTACTTTGTTGTAAATACCCGATGCAGTTGCAGCAAACATGGCGGCGCCCATGGCACAGGTCTGCTCACTTCGATGTATGCGTAAGGGCATATTCATCACATCTGCCATTACCTGCATCACATAAGGAGATTTCCTGGCGACACCGCCAAGACCGATCAATCCTTTTACAGGCACACCCTGATCAACGAATCTTTCAACGATAGTTTTAGCACCGAAACAGGTAGCTTCCACCAAGGATTTAAAAATGCGCGGTGCCGTGCTGCCAAGGTTTAGGTTAGTCAGAGCAGCTTTTAAAAGATGATTGGCATCCGGGGTTCTGCGTCCATTCAGCCAATCAACCGCGAGCTCATCGTTTGCCTGGTGAGGAATCCTGTCGGCCTCATCAGAAAGTTGTTGCAGCGAAGGTTCCTTCACCAGGTTTTTAAACCAGGCAAACACATCGCCGAATGCGCTTTGGCCGGCTTCCATTCCCACCATACCGGGAATGATGGAACCATTCACCTGGCCGCAAATGCCATTTACGAGTAAACCACCAATTTCTGCAGAAGGCGCAACAAGCATATCGCAGGTTGATGTACCCATGACTTTGCTCAAAAAATAAGGTTCGATCTGTCCGCCTACGGCACCCATATGGGCGTCGAATGCACCCACGCCCACTATTACGTCAGTTGATAATCCAAGTTTATCTGCCCAACTCTGACTCAGCGTACCAGCCGGTTTGTCAGCAGTATATGTTTCTTGACAAAGCCGCGCGGTAAAGCCGGAAAGTCGTGGGTCGAGCGTACTGAAGAATTCATCTGGCGGGAAACCTTTCCAGTCGTCAGACCACAGCGCTTTATGACCGGCTGCGCAG
>JAEZRB010000194.1 GCA_023412975.1 Bacteroidota bacterium
GTCAATGTCAGGGTGGTGCGATTTGTGACCGTTGCACCTTTTCCCGATACTACAATTTGCCTCACCGATTCTGTGCGGCTGGATTTAATAAGTGATGGTTTGCGATATCAATGGACATCCGTTCCCGCATCGGGATTCGATGATCCCACCCTGCAAACGCCAACTGTATTACCTGACGCATCCAGCACTACTTATACCGTGGTGGCATCCATCGGAAGTTGTACCGAGGTTGAAACGATCGTCGTGAATACCGATCCTTATCCGTTAGCAAATGCAGGACCGGATACAACGATTTGTTATAACACGCCTGCCCTATTGCATGCGACTCATGATGGCAGTTCATTTAGCTGGACACCGGTGGGCACTCTTGCCAATTCAAACACGCTGAATCCAACCGCTTACCCCTTTGATACGACTGTCTATGTATTGACAACTTACGACACACTTAATTTGCCCGGTTGTCCCAAACCGGGTTATGATACGGTTATTGTAAATGTGATGCCAAAGATCCATCCTTTTGCAGGGCGCGATACGCTGGTTGTAGTAGGACAGCCGGTTCAATTCACTGCCAGTGGGGGTGTCGCCTACAATTGGTCGCCAGCCACCTATCTAGACAATCCTGGCATTGCAAACCCGTTAGCAGTATATGGACCCGAGATTGATTCTATCCGTTACAGGGTTGAAGTATTTGATGAGATCGGCTGCGCGGATACAGCTTATATCAATGTGAAAATATTTAAGACCAACCCTTATGTATTTGTTCCGTCTGCTTTCACGCCAAATGGTGATGGGCTTAATGATGTGATTCGTCCCATCGCGGTCGGAGTGCAGGAGATAAAATATTTCAGGATTTATAATCGCTGGGGGCAGATGATCTTCCATACCACGACCAATGAACATGGCTGGGATGGACGGATTAAAGGAACATTGCAGGGTACCAATGTATTTGTGTGGGTAGTATCAGCTATTGACTATCTCGGCAATCCGATATTCCTGAAAGGTACTTTCACCCTGGTGCGATAAACAAATCATCTAATTTTTTTATTGGAAGCAGTAAAGACCATTTGAATTAATTTCGGGATGGATATCAAATTGGGCTTTATATGCAAAAAATAGTTTTTATCACTGGTGCCAGCTCCGGTTTCGGTGAAGCCTGTGCTGAAAAATTTGCGGCAGGCGGGTACGACCTCATACTCAACGGCCGTCGGGCTGACCGGTTGAATGAATTATGCAACCGGCTGGAAAATAGATATAATATCGCGGCCTATACCCTCCCCTTTGATGTAAGGAACGAAACTGCTGTTTTTGATGCCGTCAGTTCCCTCCCGGCTCAATGGAAAAATATCGATGTGCTGATCAATAACGCAGGGCTTGCGCTCGGGCGCGATTTTTTTGATGAGGCTGATACCAATGACTGGAATATTATGGTAGATACCAATATTAAAGGCTTTATGTACGTCGCCAAAGCGGTTTCGCAATTAATGGCCGTACGCAAACAGGGACATATTATCAATATGGGTTCGGTTGCGGGCAAACAGGTATATGAGAAAGGGAATGTGTATTGTGCCACAAAATATGCTGTTGACGCTATGAACCAGGGGATGCGTATTGACCTGCTTCGACATAATATTAAAGTAACCGCCATCCACCCGGGCGCGGCTGAAACGGAATTCTCGCTGGTGAGGTTTAAAGGCGACGCCAATACTGCAGACGCTGTTTACAACGGCATCAAACCTCTCACTGCAACGGATGTGGCTGATGTGATCTATTATTGTACTACCCTGCCCCCCCATGTATGTATCAACGATTTGGTTATTACATGTACACAACAGGCAGATGCTATTTATTTTTTTCGCGAAGTATAGGAATGAATTACCCGGTAAAGATGGTATAAAAATTACTTATTAGGAATCATTGCTGTCCGGAATAAAATTTAGGAGTGTTATGGGATCCAGTACCCGCAAGGCTTTTATGGATTTTCCCCTTGAAGAGACTTTACCTTATTCTTCCTGCTGTCTGTTCTCTGTGCTGGCCGTGGTTCAATTGTAGCCAGAATCAGGAAATCACAACGCACCCAGCGGAGTTTAGTTTCATGTTCTGCTTTTCATAGCAGGTATTTTTTGGAACACATAGAAACAATAGGAACATAGTTAGCATAGTGGGTTATAATGTATTACTATGTTTTATATGTACCTATATCCCTATTGTGGTTCAATGGGGTCTTGAACCATAGTGATCATAATATAAACAACAGGTTTTTGAGGCCGGAATTCCCCGGACAGCAATGATTAGGAATAATTTATTATCTCCTGGCAGCCTGTGGTCTCAAATTTGCCGTTATTTTACTACGGAAATACCCTGTCACAGCTTAATTTCCGAAGGCAAAACTGAAAACTTTCATAATTTGTAATGTAATTTGTAGGAGGTCCGTTCTATTTAAAACTCAGTATGAAAAAGATATCCTTTGTCTTATCCCTCCTTGTCTGCACCTGTTGTATTGCATTTTCCCAGGAAGTTATACGATTACGGACATGCCAGGACGACCTGATCAGCAAACAGGTTGATAGTCTGAAGAGTTTGTATGGCCGCGACGGATTTGTTTTGCTGAAAGAAGCTTCCATTTCCATGGAAAGCGAATTCGAAATGCCCGTGATCATACCACTAACGCAGGGCAGCTGGTATCAATTTGTTTTTATCGGCGATTATACTTCACGGCTTTACGAAGTAAGAATGTTTGACTGGAATGAAAGACAGGTAGTGTTTCAGCAAAAAAGATGGGGTGATGTAGATGGTAATATCATTTCCTATTCCTATATACCCAAGATCTCAGAATTTCACATGATGAAGCCGGTACAGGTAAACAAGAAAAAGAAGAAGAATCTCTGCGGATATGTGATGTTGTTTAAAAAAACTCCTACTAACGACAGCGCAAGTATAAACAGTGTAAACAAATGATCACTTTGGCTTAGTGGCCGATCCCGACATATTCCATCCCCGATTGTTGGACCTTTGACTTGTCAATACTGTTCCTCCCATCTACAAAATATCTTACGCCGCTTTCCGACAAGCGTTTCAGATCAAGATCATGGTATTCCCTATGCATAGTAACGAGAAAAACGACCTCGGCACCACTACTATAAATATCGGCTGAAGGTTCAAACCCTTTTTGCCTGATCTCGTCCAATGTGTATTCGGTATCATGCACTAAGACCTGGTAGCCTGACTTTGTTAGCACTTCATGAAGCAGGTATGTCGTACTAAGGGAGTCTTCTTTCACATTGGGGCGAAAACCAAGTCCCAGGATTAGTGCCCGCTTATTTTGTACTTTATCATTTACCAGCGATACTGCGTAGTCAGCCATTTGATTATTGATCATGCGACCTTGCAAAGCCAGGGAAAAATCGAGTCCTTCCTGCCGGAAATTTTCTATTAAAAAATAAGGATACACTGGAGTGCAATGCCCTCCCACGCCGATTCCGGGTTGTAATAAACCGGCTTCCCCATCTGTATTGATAAGAGGTATAAGTGAGGTATAATCGATCCCTTTGCTGTTCGCAAACCTGGCAAGCTGGTTGGACAGGGCTATGTTGATGTCGCGGTAGATCATTCCTGCCAGTTTCAACATTTCAGCCGCTTCCACACTTTCCACCCTATGCAACAGCTTATCATCGAAAAACAGGCGATATACTTCGTAGGCTTTTTCAGTGTCGTCGGCTGACAGGCCACCTATCACTTTTGGAACCTTTGTGAGTTGATGCAGCATGGTACCGCTCTTGATACGCTCAGGGCTATGTGCCAGCCAAAAATCGCTGCCGTGTTTCTTCCCTGTCGACTCTATCGCGGGCAATATCGAAT
>JAEZRB010000328.1 GCA_023412975.1 Bacteroidota bacterium
TTTTTTGTTTGTTCATTCCAAAATGCCCATCCGGTTTTATAGCCAAGCCGGTAATTAGCGTTATTCTCCATCAGCATCGCATTTCTCACCATTTCCTGGTAGGTTTTGAAAAACGGCAACTGATCAAAATACAACCGCTTCACAAGACCCAACTGCTCATCGGGTGTAATCTTCAACGTATTATCCAGCCAGAAAGTATCAATGGGTCCTGTGATCTTTTTAGTGCCATAGCCCAGGGTGTCCAGCCAGAACTGCATCGTATCCTTCCCGATACGCCTTGCCACTTCCTGGTAATATGGTACAGCAGATGCACGGAAAGCCTCATACATATTCAGATCACGGTTCCAGCTTTCAAACTGTCTTGGTACACCATCCCATTTAATAACCATACTGTCGCTGGTGATCTTGCCTGTTTGCAGGCCGATCAAAGAATTTACGATCTTAAAAGTCGAGGCGGGCAAAAAACTGCTGTCGCGGTAACGGGCGAGGTTGTAGACTGTAAATTCCCCGGTTCCATTGTCCATCAATGCAAAACAGCCAGTGACATTATTGTCGCTGAAATACTTTCCAAGGCTGTCGTCTTCGGTCACATTATTGGGGGAACATGAGACTATAACCATGCTGGCCAGCAGGCTAAATAAAATAGCTCTGATCATCATCTGAAAATTTGGGCAAAGGTAGATGCCCGGGGCCTGGTAGCAAACAGAAAATCAAATATAAAAACCGCCCTTGGTCTTATAATGCTTTACGCCATGGCAATCTCTCTTGGTTGCCGCGCAGGATGACAGCATAAACACGACAACAACTGCCGCAAAAAGGCAAAGAAGGATCTTCTTCATTTCATTTGTTTAAAAGAGTACAGGAACTTGTTAGTGGGAATTCAAAGGAGGGATCTGTAAAATTGCTTCATCGGCAGATTCAAATATAATTTATTTTCCTGATTTGACCTATAAAGCTACTCTTTTTCTAGGCGCGCTTTTTACGTAAACGCCGGATTAAATGCTTTTGTTGTAGTCACATGAAATTAATATACATTTATGCCCATCAAATCAAAACCATCTATCATGAGACATGTATTTTTTATGGGGGCAGTGGCTATCTGCCTGTTTTCGGCCTGCAGTAACAACAAAAAACCCGGGGTGACCGTAACAAGCGAAGACGGAAAAACCACAGCGACCATCAACACCGATGATATGGCCAAGGTCTCCGATTTATTCCAAAAGAAAACGGAAGAACTGCAAAAGCTTACCCCGTATACCCTCGACCAGATGAAAGCCCTGCTTCCTGATGAAATTGCGGGTGCTAAACGTTCGACATTCTCCGCCAACAGCGCCATGGGTGCGGCTTATGCCGAGGGCGAGTATAACATCAACGACTCCACGGATTTAGAGTTAAGGATTTTTGATTGTGCCGGACAGGCCGGTGCCGGTATCTACAGCCTGCAATACCTTAGCCTCATGAATTTTCAATCCGAAAGCGATAATGAGTACACTAAAACGATTGATTTTAACGGGGTAAAAGCCGTTGAGCACCTGGACAAGGGCAGCAACCGCGCTACCCTTACCTACCTGGCTGGCGACAGGCTGCTTGTAACGCTTGAAGGTGAAAATACCGGTGTGGATCTGTTAAAGCAGGTAGCTGGATCACTAAACCTGAAATAATTTACCGACTGATCAGGACCGGGAAAATTGCAGAATTGAATATTGACACTGTTTTATTCATCATTAAAGGTCTTTATACGATAAAAAGGTCTGCAAGCCTATCTCCTATTAATAAACTATTCAAACCGATTGCTTATATGAAAAGAAGACAATTCATCCGCTCTTCCTCAGCTTTCCTGGGTGGCGCTGCTGCAGCCAGCATGTTGCCATTGGATCTGCTGGCATCAACCCGAAAGGTAGCCGCCAGTGATAAGATCCGGATCGGGGCTATTGGTGTAAAAGGGATGGGATGGGCAGACCTTTCCAGTGTATTAAAAGATCCCAGGGCGCAGTGTGTTTCCATCTGTGATGTTGATACCGCCGTACTGGAACAAAGATCGGCCGACCTCGCAAAGTTGAATTTTAAGGTAAATAAAGAAAAAGACTATCGCCGCTTGCTCGACGATAAGAATATCGATGCCATTATTATTGGTACGCCCGATCACTGGCATTGTAAGATGATGGCGGATGCCTGTGAGGCAGGAAAAGACGTTTATGTCGAAAAACCAGCGGGTAATTCAATCACCGAGTGTGCCATTATGGAAGCTGCGCAAAAAAAGCATAACCGTGTAGTCCAGGTGGGCCAATGGCAGCGTAGTAATAAACACTATGCCGATGCCATGGAATTTGTTCATTCCGGAAAACTTGGCAACGTTCGGCTTGTAAAAGCATGGGCCTACCAGGGCTGGATGAAACCTGTGGTCGTGAAACCTGATGGCACCCCGCCTCCCGGTGTGGATTATGATATGTGGCTGGGCCCGGCCAAAAAAAGGCCATTCAATGAGAACCGGTTCCATTTTAATTTCCGCTGGTTCTGGGATTATGCCGGCGGGTTGATGACCGACTGGGGTGTACATATGATCGACTACGCCCTGCTGGGCATGAAGGCGGGTTCTCCCAAAGCCATTATCGCTGCGGGTGGAAAATTCGCTTACCCCGATGATGCCTCTGAAACTCCCGACACTTTGACTACAGTGTTTGAATTTGAAGGTTTCAATTTACAATGGGAGCATGCTACCGGAATTGATGGCGGACCATATCGTCGCGATCATGGTGTGGCATTTATTGGTAATAATGGCACCCTTGTAGTAGATCGCGGTGGATGGGAAGTGATTCCTGAGAAAGAAAAAATGGAAGCTGTTCCTTATCAAAAAAGATCTGACGACGGCCTGCTTTTGCATACCACCAATTTCCTGGATGTAATACAGTCAAGAAAGTTTGATGACCTGAAAACGCCAATCAGTGTAGGCAGTCATGTTGCCACCGTTTGCCAGATGGGCAATATCGCATTCAGGACAGGAAAAAAGATCTATTGGGACAGCGCTAAAAATAAATTCACGGATAAACACGCAAACAATCTTCTGGCTGCGGAATATCACAACGGCTATAAGTTGCCAA
>JAEZRB010000340.1 GCA_023412975.1 Bacteroidota bacterium
AAGTCCTCCTTCACGCGGGGATGCAATTGTGTAAAATACTCGCGGGCAAGTACGGAATCGCGTTTGAACGTTTCATTGGAAGCATAATTGTACAGATCAAAATACAGTGAATACCGGAATGCCGGTGATTCAAAATCCTTACAGGCGAGGAATGCTACGAAGTTGGCTTCGTTTTCCTTGCCATAGCCCAGCTGGTGTGCGATTTCATGAGCGGTGACAAAAGGTTCGAGGAACCTGGGAATTGTCGTGTTGACCTGTGCCTCGCCGGAGAAAGGATTATAGTAACCCTGGAATCCAAGATAATTACCGGCATAGCTAAATATTGATGGCTTCAGTGAAGCAGGTTTGTATCGGAGGTAGGGATATTTATCCGAAGCATGTTTGTAGGCTAATCTGCCTTCCTGGAACAAATCACGTTTTTTTCTTATGGAATCGCGTTGTGCGTCGGTAACACCGAAAGCAAGTTCATTCAATTTGTAGTGCAGCGTTCGGGTCAGCGTATCGAGATCCTGCAAAGTATAGGGTTTTACTTCCAGTTGCAACTGGTGTGCGATGCCTTTGCGATTGTAATTCAGTCCCCAGAGCAGGTTAAAAAAAACATATACGAAAAGGAAAAAGAAAATCGCCTGCTGCATGGCGTCGACAAAATAAGCCCGGGTGAGTTGTTTCCGGAAAAGCAGTTTGAAAAAACGCCATGACCGGAACAGGATCACCAGGACGAGGAAAGCATAGAAAAGATCACCGATACTAAAAGGTATCCAACCGAAAAGATACCGTTGTACGGTCGTGATCATGGGGTAAACGCCGTAGGTATAGTTCGATTCCACCCATTCAGGATACCACGATGCCCATTTGATCAGGATCGTTAGTACGATCAGCAACACCCAACTCCAGCTTTTCATCAGCCGGTCAAATAACCGGGATAGGAACCTTTGCACCAATCAATTTTTAAAAGTGTTCAAAATCAAGCCCTTAAATTTGCCTTAGGAGCGAAAATAATTAAAAAACTGGCACAAAATCTCAGCTTTTACCCTTACCTTTGCCTCCCGAATTTTTCGGACTAAAAAGTTGACCAATGGGTTACCGTCGGGAATTTGAAATAGCGTTTGTGGGGTTGAAACCGGGAATCCACGAGTTCAACTACGAGATCACCGACAAGTTCTTTGAGCGGTTCCATCAGCAGGATTTCAGCAATTGTCGCGCGGCTGTAAAGCTAACGCTTGACAAACAGACCGGGTTTATGTTGTTGAAATTCGAAATTGGCGGCAGCTTACTGGCCAATTGCGACCGTTGCAATAATGAGCTGACTGTGGAACTGTGGGATGAATTCAATATCGTGGTCAAGATGGTGGAAGAACCTGAATTGATGAATGAACAGGAAGACGATCCCGATGTGTACTACATCAGCCGTGGTGAAAGTCATATTGATGTGGCCGACTGGATCTATGAATTCATCAACCTGAGCATCCCTATGCAGAAAGTATGTGGCCTGAATGATCAAAACGGTCCGGCCTGTAACCAGCAGGCGCTGGATGCATTGAAAAAGATGGAGCCTGAAGAGAGTGAACCCAAAGAGAACCCAATCTGGAAAGGATTGGAAAAATTTAAAGACCTGGACAAGTAAAAATATTTTTTGATTTTAATTGTTGAGATATGCCAAATCCCAAACGCAGACACAGCCAGCAAAGAAGCGCAAAGCGCAGAACGCACTATAAAGCTACTGCAGCTACTTTGACAACAGACAGCGCTACCGGCGAAACTCATGTTCGCCATCGTGCTCATGTAAGTGAAGGCAAGCTTTACTATAAAGGTAAAGTGGTAGCTGAAAAATCACCTGTGAAGTAAGCACAACCCTGGTTTTTAAAAGATATACCTGTCATTGGCAGGCCCCCGATTCCAAATTCTGTCCGGTAACGGCCGGTAGAATTTGGAATTTGTATTTTAGAATTAGTTATTTTACGGCCTTATGAATATCGGACTTGATATGATGGGTGGCGACTTCGCACCACTTGAAGCTGTAAAGGGAGTGAAACGTTATCTTGAAGAACAACAGCATTCATCAACCGTTTTTTTGATCGGCGACCAGCAACAGATTGAACCACTACTCGCCGAATACCATATTCCTTCCGATCGTGTACAGGTAGTACATGCCGACCAGGTGATCGATATGCATGAACATCCAACCAAAGCGATGAAAGAAAAGCAACGCTCTTCGATCGCGATCGGTTTTCATTACCTGGCAACAGGAAAAATTGACGCATTCATCAGCGCGGGCAATACCGGCGCCATGCTGGTGGGCGCGCTTTTCAGCATCAAAGCCCTCGAGGGGGTATTGAGACCTACTATTTCCACGATCATACCCAAGCATGATGGCGGTACAGGCCTCTTGCTAGATGTGGGCTTAAATGCGGATTGCAAACCTGAACAACTAAACCAATTTGCCGTAATGGGCTCAGTGTATGCGCAGCTCATGCTCGGCATTGAACGTCCGAGGGTCGGACTGATCAATGTGGGCGAGGAAGAAGGAAAAGGTAATTTACTGGCACAGGCCACCTATCCCCTGTTAAAAGAAAACCAGCATATACATTTTATTGGGAATATTGAAGGTCGCGATATCCTGCTCGATAAAGCCGACGTAATGGTATGTGAAGGATTTACCGGCAATATCATCCTCAAACTCGCGGAATCCCTGTACGATGTAAGCAGGGATCAAAGTAGCAACGGATACTTCGACAGGTTCAATTTTGAGAACTACGGTGGTACGCCCGTGCTGGGGGTATCCAAACCGGTTATTATTGGGCATGGGATCTCGGGCAGCACCGCGTTTATGAATATGATCGGCGTAGCCGCTAAAATGATTGAAACCGATGTGCTGGGAAGAATGAAGGAGGAATTGCAGTAATAATTGCTATGCTATGGTGAGATCTAGCTTTCTTCTATGCCCTAATTTTAATAAGTTGGACAAAGAGAGTAACACGAAGAGCACCATATATAGAGCATGATTAATTTTTATAGAGGGGATCTTCGAAGTCAGGGCTCAACATTTAATATTTGTTCCGCCGTACGCTTGCTGAACAAATTAGGAAACCAATTATGAAAAATGACCTGTTAACCGCGCTCCGGAAAGAACTGGAAAGCAGCTTTGGGCGAAAGATCGTTTCCTCCCGCGACTGCCTGCAGATGGTTGACGATATTTACCAGAAAACAGGTTACAGCATCAATGCCAATACCCTGCGCCGGTTTTTCGGGCTGGTGCAAACCTCTTACAGTGCTTCCCCTTCTACCTTAAATATATTATCAAGGTATTGCGGGTTTAATTCCATCGATGACCTTCACAACCTTTCGACAACCAGGCCTGCCGGCGACCAGGTGCCAAAAGAAGAGGTGCATCGTTACCTGGTCTCACTGATTAGGAACCTGCCGCTCACCGAAACCAGTTCCGCGGTGTATAATGCCATCATCCAGCAGACCGTTCAATTTCTCGATCGCAATACATCACTTGTCGAAAAGTTTCAGCGGGAAATCGCCGCTTCTCCAGCCGGACAATATTTCTATTTCGAAAGGTCGGTGAATATGGACCGGCTTAATAGTTACTATGGTGAGGGTTTGAGATACTACCTGCGTGCGAAGAACAATAACGAGGCAAAGGTCTTCGTCTACGCGGTACAGGTTTTCCGTTACTGGTTGTCAAACGATGAAGAACAGATTGAAAAATACATGGCGCTGTTGTCGGGTGTGCCCATGACGGTTGGGTATCCATCGCATATCCTGGCCCGCTCAATCGCGGCGCGACTGTATTATGCCAATTTCCGAAATGAAATACCGGATCGTGTCCTGCAGGACGCCGCCAGGTATCATGCTTCCTTAAAAACTAGAACCGATCAACCGGACCCTGAATTTGACCTGGTGATTGGGGAAGCCCTGATCCTGACCAACCATCTCAGCGATGGACTTGAATATATCCGGCGCGGCCGGGCCAGCCAGTCACCATCAAAAAATACCGGGTATGAGCCGCTGTTTGCTTTTTGGGAAAAATTTGCCGGGGGCAGGAAAAGTAGCTCCACAAAAATTATCATAAACCCTTCGCGTGCCAACCGGGGGCAGATCATTTACTCACCTTTATATAAGAAATACCTGAGTCTGCTGACCATGGCGGCGGATCATCGCACAAAGAAAACCGTCTTGGCCGATCTGGCGGGGGAAACTGGGTTTATTCGCTTATCTTACTGATATCGTTGGGGAAATGTTTGTGAATAAATCACCCTGAACAAAAAAGAACAAAATTATCAATAAGTAATATTTTACTTTAGTATCCTCAATTGGAATTCATCCTCCTATAGAAGTCCAAATCTCGAAACTTTCTTTCCAATTCTTCTGAAACTATTTAGTGGTATTCATCTGATTATTAGCGCGCAATGGCATCATTGTTAATCATGTACTTATATGATTCTTAATGAAGCAACCAGCGTTATTTATTATAATTAAGTTATGCTAATGAGAATTGTTTTTAATACCGTACCTACCCGATTACTTTGGTTACCCCTGGTGTTCGTGATGTTCTCCTGCACAAACACCAAAAAGACCACCTATTTCTATGGCGTCCCGGATGGACCAGTGGCCTCTAATATGTCCCTCCCGGAATCGATCATCCAGAAGAATGATATTTTAAGCATCGTAGTAAGTGATATTAACCCGGAAGCCGCAGAAATTTTTAACCCGATCAATCCCACCATCAAAGATCCTTCCGCCACTGTCAGTAAAGACGCGCCGGTAGGCTACCTGGTAGGTACTGACGGTGATATTCAGTTTCCGGTCTTAGGTAATATCAAAGCGCAGGGCCTAACCAAAACACAGCTTAAAGAAAATATTATTAAGACCATATTAGATAAAAAACTCCTGCTTGCTCCCATTGTGAGCATTCGCTTCCTCAATTTCAGGGTTACTGTTCTTGGTGAGGTAGGTCATCCTTCTGTGATTCCTATTCCAAACGAAAAGATATCCCTGTTGGAAGCTCTTGGATTGGCAGGGGATTTGACGATCTATGGTAACCGGCATAATGTAATGGTGATCAGGGAAGAAATTACCCCCGATAAAAGAGAAAGAAGAACCATAACACGTCTCAACCTTAACTCTTCAGAACTATTTACATCACCATATTATTATCTGCAATCCAACGATATAGTTTATGTTGAACCAAACAAGGCAAAAGTTGCGAGCACCAGCAGGGCAAGCCAATGGCTACCAGTAGTTTTTAGTGGCCTGTCTCTTGCTGCAATCGTAGTTGATCGTTTATTAAATTAACAAGCAAGTCATGGCAACACCAATTCAAAAATCAAAGTCTAAACCCGGGAAATCGGCCCTCGGTGATGTCCTGTTTAAATACCTTCCTTACTGGCCGATCTTTATCGCCTTCCTTATCGTAAGCCTGTTTGCTGCCTGGTTCTACCTGCGCATCACTCCACCCCAGTACGAGATCTCCGCGTCTATCCTGATCAAGGATGAAAACAAGGGGTCTACTGAAGGTGCGACCATCAACGCACTTGACCAGGTATCACGCAAAAAGATTGTGGAAAACGAAATTGAAATTTTCCGCTCCCGCACACTGATGCAGGAAGTTGTGGACAATCTTCACCTGTATGCTCCACTTTATGAAGAGGATAAACTTGTATCCAGGTCCGCTTACACCAGCTCACCTATTATTGTGGAAGCAGCTTTTCCTGATAATATTAAACCTGTTGATAAAGTTTTATTCGTTTATAATGCTGCTGACAGCCAGGTGGTCATCGGGGCAAAAAAATACCCGCTTAACCAAACCGTGGAAACTGATTTTGGCAAACTGATATTTAAACTCAACGACAAACAGATTGATCAGCCAAAAAATCAATTGTTTTTCTCGCTGGAGGACCCGAGAAAAGTGACTTCTTCGTTGTTGAAAGGTCTTAGGGCAACAGCGTCTACCAAACTTACCTCTATTCTTACCCTCGAGGTCCGTAATACTGACCCAAGGCAGGGAGAGGATATCCTCAATGAACTGATCCAGGTTTACAACCAGGCTTCACTCGATGAGAAGAACAAACTGGCGTCTAATACCGCCACCTTTGTTCAGAAACGTCTCAAGGAAGTGGAGCAGGAACTCACTGACATTGAGAAAAGAGCACAGGGCTATAAATCCACACAAGGTGCGGTCGATATCAGCACACAGGGGCAATTGTTCCTGAAAAGTGTAAACGAAACAGACCAGAAACTTGCTGATGTGGAAATGGAACTCTCGGCTCTGAACGAAGTGGAAAAATATGTTAGAAATAAGGAGAACCAGGACGGTATTGTGCCCTCTACCCTGGGATTGAAAGATAAAATTCTGCCTGAACTGCTGAATAAACTGCAGTCGCATGAGCTTGAATACGAGAAATTAAAAAGAACAACAGCTGAAAACAACCCGATCCTGGTGTCGATCAGGGACCAGATAAACAAATTGAAACCGGGTCTGTTGGAAAACATTCAGAACCAGAGAGCAAGCCTTGAAGCAAGCAAGCTGAATCTGTATTCGACCAATAATTCTTACTCGACCGTGCTGCAATCTATTCCCCAAAAGGAAAGAGAGCTGATCGATATCAGCCGTCAGCAGGCTATCAAAGCCAACCTTTATGCCTTCCTCCTGCAAAAGCTTGAGGAAAGTGAGCTCTCCCACCGCTCCACGATCATTGATACAAGGATCGTTGATAAAGCTCAGTCATCCCTTGAGCCAGTAGCACCGCGTGCGAACCTAATCTACGTGGTAGCTTTCATTATGGCGCTTGCTCTACCAGCAGGATTTGTATCCTTAAAAGAATTTTTAAACCGCAAAATATTATTCCGCCACGAAATTGAAGGTCTGACCAATACACCTATCATAGGTGAGATCAGCCTCGATAAGTCAAAAGATCAAATGGTTATCCAGCAGGGCAAACGCACTTTCATCGCGGAACAGTTCCGCCGGATGCGTACTTCCCTGGGATATGTTGGTGGGAATGCCGGCAAAAAGAAAATACTTGTTACTTCATCTTTATCTGGTGAAGGGAAAAGTTTTGTGGCAGCCAACCTGGCACTCAGCCTGGCGCTGACCGATAAAAAAGTTGTGTTGCTCGAGCTCGACCTCGCTAATCCTTCGCTGAGCAATAAGCTCGATGTTAGCTATGAAGAAGGTGTGAGCAGTTACCTGCATGGAGAATGCGAACCTGAACAGATCATCAAAAGAACAACGCTGAGTGACAACCTGTTCTATGTGCCTGCCGGACCTCTGCCTGATAATCCTTCCGAACTGCTGATGAGTGAGCGGCTTAAGGAATTACTGGCTTACCTCGATCTGGCATTCGACATCATCATCATCGACTCAGCGCCTGCAAGCCTGTTGTCTGATGCATATGTGTTGTCGCCGTTGTGTGATGTAACGCTTTACGTGGTGAAACATAAGTTCACACCGAAGGGTTACCTGGAAAGACTGGATGAGGAAAACGAGGTTAACCCGTTGCATAATTTAAGAATTGTCTTTAACGGCATCCAATCCCGTGGATTCACGAAAAATGGATATGGGTACGGTTATGGATATGGCTACATACACAATATAAACACGAAGAAGAAAAAGCAGTACAGTTAGTAACTGCTGATTCCTCCGAACTGTTGTATACCCTGAAAACGATCAAACTACTTCGCACACTAATCCGTACGTGTAAGTGAGGCTGGCAGAGCCATTTTCTTGAAAAACCACAAAAGAAAATGACTATTTGAACATCAAATCTACCTAATGAACACAGAGATTAAAAAACAGTGGTTTGTACTCTATACCCGTTCCGGTTATGAAAAACGGGTGGCTGAAAACCTTGTAAAAAAGCAAATTGAGACGTATTTACCTCTAACGAAAGTCCCCCGACCCTGGGCTGACAAGAAAAAACCGGTTTACCAACCTCTTTTCCGCAACTTCGTTTTTGTATTTACATCTGCAGACCAAAATATGCGCATCCGCAACACGGATGGTGTGATCAGTTTTGTACACTGGCTCAACAAACCCGCCGTTGTCAGGCAGGATGAGATCGACACAATCAGGAAATTCCTCCAGGAATATGATGTGGTGAGACTCGAAAAAACAGCGATCAACATGGAAGACAGGGTAAGGATCGTAAACGGTCCGCTGATGATGTGGGAAGGCAACGTGGTGGAGATCCGAACTACTACGGTAAAGATCATTCTTCCCTCGTTGGGTTACGCCCTTGTAGCCGAGATCAGTAAAGAAACACCGGAGACAGTAATGTCGCTGCAGGAGTTGAAGATGAAAGCCGGGTAATTTCGAGGGTTTTATAGTATTCTTTCCCGGATTTTTTATATACTTGCATATGAAACCGGAATAGCATAGCTATGCTATTCCCGGACCCTGGGCACCTTACAACAACTTCGCCCTTACCGTACCTGATCTCCTACAGTAAATACCATTGCTTCCGCAAGGAAGAGCCACGGAAAAAAATTTCCTGAAAAGCCGACATTTTCAAAAAGAGAATTACAACTTTATTATTCAAATGCAGAGATTGCTCAGTATCAAAAAAATATTCACTGCCGACATCTTCAAGATCTCTTTTCTGAATGCGATTGCCGTATTTATAAAAATGATCACCGGGTTTGTCAGCATCAAAGCCGTGGCTTACCTGCTGGGACCCCTCGGCCCCATGGGTATTGCGATGCTGGGTCAGCTCAACAATTTTACAAATATCATTTTAGCGGTATCCAATGGGGGTATCAACAATGGCATCACACGATACGTAGCAGAATACCGTGATTCACCCAAAAAATACCAGCTCTTCCTGGGAACCGGTTTTTGGATCACAGCAGCACTCTCTGTGCTTTGCGGACTGGTGCTGATCTTCGGCGCCGGCTTCTTTGCCGAAAACATCCTGAAAGACAGGGATTATAAAAGTGTATTCTATGTATTTGGCAGCACCGTGATACTTTATGCTTTCAATACGTTGCTGATTTCCGTGATCAACGGCTTTAAGGAGTTCAGGAAATATGTAGTCGCCAATATATTGGGCAGCATCATCGGCTTGATCTTTACCATCATCCTCGCCCTGAGATTTGGCATCTACGGTGCTCTGATCGCGGCGGTCACTTTCCAGTCGGTAGTATTTGTGTTGACACTACTGATGGTGATGAATGCCAAATGGTTCAATTTCCGGGAGATCACCCGCAAATTCAGCAAAACAGCGGCGCGCAAACTGGGTCATTATTCCCTGATGGCGCTTGTGACTGCTATCGTGATGCCGGTAAGTCAGCTTATCGTCCGCGGATATATCTCCGACCATCCTTCACTGGGCATCAGCGAAGCGGGTTTATGGGAAGGCATCAACAGGGTTTCAAATATGTACATGCTCGTCTTTGCGACTTCACTGGGTGTGTACTATATGCCACGGCTCGCGGAACTTCATACCAGGCAGGAACTTCGTGGAGAAATTTTCACCGTGTACAAACTGGTGATGCCCCTGCTGATCATATTTTCCATCGGTCTGTACGCGGGCAGGGACATTGTGATCACGGTTCTTTTTACAAGTGAGTTTGCCGGTATGGAAAAACTGTTTCCCTACCAGGTACTCGGTGACTTTCTTAAACTTACCGGCTGGGTACTGGCTTATATCCTGGTTGCCAAATCCATGACACGCACTTACATTATTATGGAATTGGTTAGCAGTATTTCACAGGTAGTATTGAACATTGTATTTATTGAAATGTATGGCACGGTGGGCGCCACTATGGGTTATGCGGCGGGTCATGGTATTTATATGATTGCCATGTTCATCATTTTCCGTAAGATCGTATTTATGAAAAAGTAATACCTCTACGAAACTGACAATGAAGAATACCGTACAACATATTAAATTTGACTTCGTATCGCACAGCTGCGTAACAGGCAATTTTGCCGGTAATAAACCATACACAATTATATCCCGGTGTCTACCCTTTTGATCATACTTTGTGGGGCACTGTTCCTGTATTTGCTGGTGGTAAAACCGGAGCTAATCGCTATACTGTTTTTTACTATCACTATTGCGGATATTAATTTTGAAATGGGTGGCTTACCCCTGAACATCCGTGCCGCCATCGGGCTCGCGCTGTTCGGCCGTACCATATTGGCCGGCAGGGGTGAGAAACATCCGGCATTTATGTCCGACTCGGGCATGTTAATGATCGTGGCATTTGTGTCCTACACCGTGCTCATCACCGCGATGTACGACCTGACCACGCAACAATTCGTCAAACAGACCGGTCTTACCCTGATTGCCGTCTACACTGCCTGGTATTATTATTTTAAACGTGGTAATCTTTCCATCCTGACGACCAGCCTTGTGATTTCAGGCGTGATCTGTTTTATCGACCTTCTGTATACCTATGCGGTTGTTGGAGATTTCCCGGTGCAAAGGGTGTTCCTTGTACTGATGAAGGTTCCGGTAGAACTGGATGAAATGGGGAATGTGAAGGAAATATACAACCACAATTTTTTCGGACAGATTTGCGGGATGTGCTTTATATACCTTTTCAATGAATTTATAAACAATCGTATAAAGAATAAACTCGTACTGGCGTTACTGCCGGTTATGGGTCTTGGCATCCTGATGTCTACATCACGAAGCACTTTGCTGGCTACCATTGTGATCTCATTTATCCTGCTGGCAAGGGAACTCAGACATCATAGCAAGGCCAAACGGGTTTATAATATCCTGGGGCTGCTGGTGGTGGCCGTGTTTATGGCATTATTCGTTTTCACATTTATGCAGGACACGCTTCACCTGAGTAGTGAATTTGTCGATAATATTACCAACCGCCTGATCGATGAACCGATCCAGGTATTGAATAAAGCCCTGGGACGAAATTATAATGTGCAGCAACTTGGCGCCATGGACTGGCGGGAAGAAGCGGCGGCCGTGGCCTGGCAGCGATTCCTCCATCTTGACTTCGTTGAACAGATGTTTGGTATCGGTACAGGTGGCTTCCTGGCACGACATCTCGGGCACCTCGATCTTAACCCTCATAATGGACCGCTGCTTCTGGTGATACAAAGCGGGATTGTAGGGCTACTGTTCTATTTTTTATTCCTGGCGCATATATTAAAACAATCATTCAAAGGTATCGGGGTCTCTTCCTGTGCCCTGGTCACTATATTCGTATTGATATTTTGTATTGGTCAAAATGAAGAGCTGACCTCCTATTCCACCCTTATCTTCGTGGCAACTCTGATCGCCGAAACACGAATGCGGGAGATGGAAGAGACCGAGGAATTATCAGCCGACTCGCAGGTCGCATCCATCCTATGACTACCACATTAATGTGGCAGACTTTATGAAAGCAAAAAAGATTTTATACATCACCCCGGGTTTGAATATCGGTGGCGCTGAGAAATTTATCATCACGCTGGCCAATGCCCTGTCAGCCGATACCAGCTCGCAGACGATTGTGAGCCTGACGCCACAAAACGCGCTGGAGCATGAGTTGAAGAAGGATATTCAGTTTGTCGCCCTTGAGCGTCGCTCCCGGTTTGACCTTGCGCCTTTGATGAAATTGCGCAAGCTGATAAAAAAAGAAAAACCCGATGTGATCTTCTGCATAAATTTTTTCACCTATTTCTTTGTTCGTTGCGCCATATTTATGACTGGCATCAAAAGCAGGCGCATCATTTCCTACCATAGTACCATCCATGTAAACAGGAAGGAATACTGGATGCACAAATTTTATAAAAGGCTGCTGACAAAAAACGATATCATCGTCACCGTATCACGCAACCAGGAGAAATACACCGCCGATGAACTTGGTCTTCCCATATCGAAATTTCGCACTATTTATAATGGCATCGATACTGATTACTGGAAGCCTCCCGTAGAAGGTTTTAACAGTCGCTTGTCCACCCGAAAAAATTACCAGATACCAGCCGATGCAAAAGTGATCGTCAAGGCCGCATCGTTCAGGGTGGAAAAAAATCATATCGGCGCGGTAAAAGCTTTGAAACTGTTGCACGATCAGTATCAATGTCCCGCTTACCTCATGTTGCTGGGTGACGGTTTGATGCTGCGTGAAGTGCAGAAACTCACAAATGAATTCGGGCTTGAACAATATGTGCTCTTTGCCGGTATGATCTCAAATGTGCAACCCTACCTCTGGGCAAGTGATGTCTTTACACTCTGCTCCACTTCCGTTGAAACTTTTTCCATTGCCGCCCTGGAAGCAATGGCATCGGGGCTTCCCTGCGTACTCACAGATATAGGTGGTGCCAGCGAAATGATCGTGGAGGGTAAGACCGGTTATTTGTGCACCCCGGATGAAAAAGATATTGCGGAAAAATGGCACCGGGTTTTAACCGGGAATTTTTCGAAGGATGAGATATATCAACATGTTGATACCAGGTTCAGTGCCAATAAAATGATTGAAGAATACAAGGAAATACTATGAAATTACTCTATTACTTTATATGTTTAACCCCTGAAAAATAAATACCAAATAACCACCCTACCTAAACAACTTTAATATTATGTCAAATTCAAGCAAGAAACGGATTTATATGGCGGGCGCAGGCGGTATGCTGGGCGAAGCCTTTTACCAGGTGTTTAAAGACGATTTTGAAATAAAATGCACGGATAAAGATGTAAACACAGACTGGCTCAGCTTTCTTGATTTTCGCGACCTGGAAAAATACCGCGCGGATGTAGAAGCTTTCAAGCCCGATTACCTGTTTCACCTCGGCGCTTACACCGACCTTGAATTTTGCGAACTCAATATAGATGATACCTATGCCACCAATACCATGGCGGTGGAGAACGCGGTATATATCGCCAACAGCCTGAATATTCCCATGCTGTATATCAGCACCGCCGGGATCTTCGATGGCCAGAAAGAATTGTATGACGACTGGGACCAGCCCAATCCGCTTGGACACTATGCCCGTTCAAAATACATGGGAGAGAAATATGTGCAGGCCCATGCGCATCGGTATATTATTTGCCGCGCAGGCTGGATGATGGGTGGCGGTCCAACCAAAGACAAAAAGTTTATCAATAAACTGATCAAACAACTGGTATCGGGCAAACGCGAATTATTTGTCGTCAACGATAAAGATGGTACGCCAACCTTTACCATTGATTTTGCACGTAACGTAAAATTGCTGTTTGAAAAAGAATACTGGGGTTTATATAACCTGGTATGTAAGGGACAAACCGGAAGAATGGAAGTAGCGGAAGAGCTGGTAAATGTGCTGGGGCTAAAAGGTAAAGTAAAGATAACGGAAGTAGGTTCCGATCATTTTAAGGACACATATTTTGCGCAACGCCCGCCCTGCGAAAGGCTGGTGAACAAAAAACTGGAGCTGCGGGGTATTAATATCATGAGAGACTGGCGCGTCGCCCTTCAGGATTATATCGACCTGTATTTTAAAGACTATTTAAAAGATAAATTTTAGGCTGGTCTATGGGTATGCGCATTGCCTCATTTGGTTTCAGGTCACTGCCGCCATCAAAAGGATCCGCGGGGGCGGACAAGTTTGCCCTGGAGTTTCTGCCGCGACTAGCTGAAAGGGGGCATAAGGTAACAGGTTACAACCGGATTTATCCCGGCCAGGAAAAAGGCGCCGATAATTATAAAGGCGTAGACATCGTTTACTTTAAAACCATTTCCAAATCGGGGATCGATTCCATTATTCATTCCGCAAAAGTGACCTGGCATATCATCACCCGCAACAGTGCCGATATCGTACATGTACAGGGCAACAATGCCTTGTTTGCTTTTATCCTGAAACTCTTCAGGAAAAAAGTGATCCTAAGCATCGACGGTACCGAATTTGAGCGTGATAAATGGTCCTGGTTTATGAAGAAGCTGGTGCTGGCCAATGCCTATCTCGCCGTTTGGTCATGCAAGTACATTGCGATAGATAATATTTTTACCAAAGAACTCTTTGAAAAAAAATTCAAAAAGAAATTTGATTTTATTTCTTTCGGCAGCGAGATCAAGGATGTGAAGCAAACAGATATTTTGGAACGGCTTGGCCTGCAAAAAGACGATTACTTTCTATTCGTTGGCCGTTTTATCCCGGATAAAGGTTTGCAATACCTGATCCCGGCATTTGAGAAACTGGCTACCACAAAAAAGCTGGTACTGGTGGGAGGATCGCCGAATCCCAGTGAGTTTGAACTGGAGATCAAAAAAACAAAAGATCCCCGTATCATGTTTGCCGGTTTTATCTATGGTGACGACACTGTGACGCTGATGCAGAACGCCTATGCGTATGTACAGCCGTCTGATATTGAAGGACTCTCCCCTGTTATCCTTTCAGTGATGGGGCTGGGAACGCCGTTGATATGCAGTAATATCAAAGAGAATCTATACCTGGTCCAGGAGGATGCGGTAACTTTCGAAAAATCAAATATCGACTCGCTCAGGACGGTTCTGGAGCAATCCCTGTCAAACCGGGAGGCTTCGCTGGCCCTTGCAGCAAAGGCAAAGGAAAGGGTGTTGAAAGAGTATAGCTGGGAAACTATTACAGATCAATACATCGAACTATTTCAAAAAAGCATAAAAAAATAATGACGAAGTTAAAAGTTGCATTGATTGGCGCGGGAAAGATGGGTATCTCCCATCTTTCGATTTTAGGAGCTCATAAAGAAGTAGACCTGGTGGGCGTTTGTGACACTTCAAAGATGGTGAATGACTTTCTGACGAAGTATGGCAAATTCAACTGCTTTACCGATTACAAAAAAATGCTGGCGGAGACAAAACCCGATGCGGTATTTGTGGCGGTGCCAACCAAATTTCACTATGATATCATCAAGGACCTGCTGGAAAAAGGTGTACATGTCTTTGCCGAAAAACCATTTTGCCTTACAGTGGCGCAGGGGGAAGAACTGGTAAAACTAGCCGGATCTAAAAAACTTGTAAACCAGATCGGCTATCATAATAAGTTTGTAGGCACATTCCGCGAAGTGAAAAAAATCGTATCCAGCGGTGCCCTGGGTAACATTTACCATTTTATTGGTGAGGCCTATGGACCGGTAGTGACCAACAAAAAGCAGGACACCTGGCGTTCCGATCCATCAGAAGGTGGCGGTTGCCTGCTGGATTATGCTTCGCACGTGATCGACCTCATCAACGATATTTTATCGCCCGTAGCCGCAGCCAAAGGCACCCTTTTAAAATCGGTGTACTCTGCCAATGTGGAAGACGCGGTCTATTCACTCCTTGAACTGTCTTCAGGCATAAGCGGTGTACTCTCTGTAAACTGGAGCGATGATACATATCGCAAAATGTCAACCTCTGTCACGATCATCGGGACAAAGGGTAAAATCATTTCCGATGCAAATGAACTGAAAGTCTTTTACAAGGATTCCAACTTCCCCGCCGGCTATTCAAAAGGATGGAATGTAAAGTATATCACTGAGCTCACCGAAGATGTAGACTTTTACCTGCGGGGTGAAGAATATTCGGCACAGGTGGATTATTTTGTAAAAGCTGCACTCGGTAAGGTGCCCAATACGATCAACACATTCGAAAGCGCCTGGTATACCGACAGGGCCATTTCACTCATTAAAAACAGTTCTAAATAATACCCGATGGAAAGAATACTTTTTGGAGACAACCAATTCTTCGCGGTCAATCATATTTCGGATGAGAAGTCAAGGGCGCAGTCGATCCGGTTCAAAGACGACCAGGCCATCATCAAAACACTCGATGATGCCCGCGACGCCGGTATCAATACCTTTATGTGTACCACCCATGACCGTATTGCCAATATCTGCAACATCATACGTTCGCAGCCTGAAAAATATAAGGACTTTTCGATTTTCCCCTGTATGCCTTATGCGCATAAGTACGCTAATGCAGTTACTGAACTTGGCGTAGTGGGTGCGCTAAAACAATATGTGCCGGGCAATTTCTTTGGATCATTGTTTAAGGGAGGGATGGCGTATATATCAAAAGATTACCTCTCCATCATGGAGCTGCTGGTTGACTCAGAAATGAAAATGTTCAAAGGCATTAAAACCCCGGTGATCTTTTTGCAGAATGTGATCACGGACCTGCTGCTGGGCCTGCGTGCCACGGAAGTACTGGCCGCATTTTACCACTATATCAAAAAGAAATACGACGCCGAAGCAGGTTTCATCACCATGAACATGCCCATGCTGCTCGATGAGCTCGAGAAGTCCGGTATTGAAAACCCGATCATCTGTTCTTCGATCAACAAAGCCGGTTTCCGGATGTCGGGGGGAAAGGAACTATATGAACAGACCCTCCAAACAAGAAAGGTAAGGGCTATTGCTATGCAGGTATTGGGCGGCGGCGCCATCTCGCCAAAAGAAGCGATCGAATATGTATGCAATCTCCCCAATATTGAGTCTATACTATTTGGCGCTTCTTCCCGCGCCAATATTCACGAGACTGCGGGCCTTATCCGCAGGTTTGATGGAGAAAAAGTAGGCGTTTAAATCTTCAGTTCGTAGATAAATGGATTGAGAACGGAACTTTGACAAACAAGGTTCCGTTCTCTTTTTAGAATAATGCCAGGTAAGTGCAACATTCAGTAATTGCTGCATATCACGGTTTTAAAACAGGCAATTTACTTCCCGAATTATTATTGTTTTAGTAAGGGCAAAATTTCGGTGATATACGCCCTGGCATTGTTCTCTACTGGCCTATATGTGTGTTTTCGTTTGCCGACAATATCGGGGCCAAATCGTAAGGAAAAGCTCCCCCTGACGGTTCTTGTTGTTAGATATTCGCAATTTTCAGTCTTTGATTGCTTGAGTACTCTATCAAGGTTGTATAGAATATATTCATTTGTTACACACAGGTCGTAGGAAACTTCAGTAACTGTTTTGCCATCGGAATCTTCAGTTTCTTTTTCCCCGGACTCTTCAAGCCGCGCATCTACCGACCATATTACAATGGCCAACC
>JAEZRB010000034.1 GCA_023412975.1 Bacteroidota bacterium
TTCCCCCTTTCTTGAGCATAAGGGTATTAGGTGTAAGACCGGAGAACACGGATTATCGTGATGGTCATGATTTATTAAGATTAGAACCCACTATGCAAAAAATCATAACTGATCATAACAATCATAAAAATCCGCGTTCCCCCGTCCTTGAACATAGTGGTATTAGGTAATGAATGGAGAAACGGATTGTCATGATCGTGATGATTTATTAAGATTCTTATACCTGGCGGAAAAGACTTTCCGCTTAAATTTTGGTTTTTCACCAAAATTCAATAGTAATCCCACTTCAATATCGGTAGCCCGCAGATAATTAACAAGCTGGGCTTCGTGCTCTTCACACAAGCCCGCAGCGGCTTTGATTTCTACGATTACACAATTGTCTACAATGATATCCGCAATATAAAATCCCACCTTTTGCCCATCATAAAATACTTCCACAGGATATTGTGAAAAACATTTAAGTTTATAGTTCTGCAGCTCCAAAATCAGTGCATTTTGGTACACTTTCTCCAAAAAGCCATGACCCAGCTTATTATTGACCTCGAAAAAGGCCTTGATAATTAAAGCAGTAATATTGGAATGAAGTTTATTATCTTCCATCAGAAAGTATCAGGGAGTAAAAGTCGTGAGTATCGCTAAACCATAAGATTTGTTTCGCCGTTTTTTTTCACTTTTGTACAGGTTTTTTTCCGAAAATTGAAGCTGCATGAAAATTGACATCCATACGCACATTATGCCTGAACAAATGCCGAACTGGACTAAGAAGTTCGGGTATGGAGAGTTTATTCACCTCGAGCATCGCAATTGTGAAGCCTGTATGATGAAAGGCGATAAACTGTTTCGCGTAGTGGAAGAAAACTGTTTTCGGGATGATGTAAGGATAAAGGACATGGACCAAACTAATGTAGATGTCCAGGTCTTGTCAACTATCCCCGTCCTGTTCAACTACTGGGCAAAACCCCAGGACGCGTTAGAAACCTCCCGTTTTTTTAATGATCATATCGCCGGGGTGGTCAACAAAAATCCTGAACGATTTATCGGGCTGGGTACGGTGCCCTTACAGGATCCTGACCTTGCGATAAAGGAAATGGAACGTTGCATAATAGAATTGAAAATGCCGGGGCTTGAGATCGGTTCGAATATCAACGGGCTCAACTTATCCGATAAAAAGTTTTTCCCTTTTTTCCAGGCAGCGGAGCAACTCAATTGCGCTTTGTTTATACACCCCTGGGATATGATGGGCCAGGAACAAATGCAGCAATACTGGCTGCCCTGGCTTGTAGGCATGCCTGCCGAAACAAGCCGGGCGATATGTTCCATGATCTTCGGTGGCGTCTTTGCCAGGTTTCCCCGGCTACGTGTTGCGTTTGCGCATGGAGGAGGTTCATTTCCATTTACGCTGGGGAGGATAGAACATGGCTACCGGGTGAGACCCGACCTTGTTGCAGTGGACAATAACATCAACCCACGTGACTATCTCGGCAGGTTCTGGGTCGATAGTCTTGTGCATGACAAAACCGCGC
This sequence comes from Bacteroidota bacterium, assembly GCA_023412975.1. Classification (GTDB taxonomy): domain Bacteria; phylum Bacteroidota; class Bacteroidia; order Chitinophagales; family Chitinophagaceae; genus Terrimonas_B. Next base: position 1,524 of record JAEZRB010000034.1, read on the forward strand.
TTGAATTTTTGCTGTCGACCATGGGTGAAAATCATATCTGCATCGGCAGCGACTACCCTTTTCCACTTGGTGAAGCAGTTCCTGGCGAATTGCTTAATCAATTAAATGCGAGCAGGGAGACCATTGACAAATTGCAATTCAAAAATGCGAAGCAATGGCTGGGACTAAACAAGAAAAATTAATCTACATTAAAATAAGTCCGGATAATCCGAAATAATCCCATCAACACCCATCGCTTTCAGTTCTTCAATACGGGCTTTATCATTAACGGTCCATGGAATGATCTGTATGTTCTGATCATGGCATTTTTTTACAAGGTCCACTGTAACCAGTTTATGCTCGGGACTATAGATCGTTGGTGTAAACCCCAGCGCCTTCAACTGGTCCTTCATACCACGTTCATCAAAATCCTCGATCAGCATGGCAGTTTTGATCGACGGGTATTTTTGGTGCAGGTATCGCAGGGTTCTGAAGTCAAAGGACTGAATAATCACGCGGTCATCCATTTGCTTTTCCCGGATCACCTGCATTAAAATATCTACGAATTCGGCAGGTTCCGGATGAAAGATATTGTCGCTGGCAGGATTAGCCTTGGTCTCAATATTAAAAAAGGGCAAAGCAATATTCTTTTCTTTCACATACGACAACACACTATCAAACACTTCGCTTAATAAAGGTTTGTATGCAGGGATCTTCTGCTGGCGCGGAAACCGGGGATGAGGTTTGAGACCGACATCATATTTTCTCACTTCATCGTAGTCCATTTTGAAAATATTCAGCGATCTTTCTTCCGACTCTGTCACATGATCTCCACCCGGCTTTGTTGTGATCTCATGATTGAAAAATGGCTCGTGAGAAAGAATGGCTTTCCTGTCTTTTGTGATCACTACATCCATCTCCAGTGTTGTCACACCCAGGTCTAAAGCAGTTCTCATAGCCGGAATGGTATTTTCAGGCATTAAACCGCGACTTCCGCGATGACCCTGGGCATCAAATGTGCCGGGCATTTCATTGACTTGTATATTTTTCACTTTACAGCTACACAGGCTACTAAGAATAAACACCGAATAAAAGAATATTTTCTTTGCGACCATTTCCCAAAAAATTAAAATTAATTTTCAAAGTTGACATTCAATTTTCTCATTCGGTAAGCTATGGCTTATCAAACAAGTCTTCTTCACGCTTTTTCATCTCACCGGCGATAAAGCGACCGGTATCGTCCTGTGCTTCGAGTTTTTCTATGATAGTATGAAAGCTCTGCTGATCCCGGTTCTGGCTAAGTTTAAAAACATTGTCCATTTCCAGCACTTCTATTTCGAATGCTACAATTGCCCTGGCCATTCGATCCACATATTCGACAGGGAGGTCTTCGAAATTAGCACCGGAATGTGGGTTGTTTTCAAAATGGTTGGTCGTACGCTTTAAAACATCGCGTAATGCCTGTTCATCCAAAAAGCGTAATAAACCTCTTGCATGTACGCTCATATAATTCCAGGTAGATCCCTGTTGCTTATTGGTATACCAGCTTGCGCTAACATAGGTGTGGGCACCAGTAAATACAGCTAAAACATTTGGATTATGCAAAAATGCTTTATGATGATCTGTTTGTCGCATGATATGCCCCGAGAGAAATAATTTACCATCCCGCTCATCAATGAATACCGGCACCTGCGTCGCGACAGGTTTGTTCTGCTCATCGCAACCACAGACAAAGGCAAAGGGATAGCTGCGCACAAAGTCCATCACCACGCCCTGATCCTTTTCTTTGAAATAAGGTAAATTATACATGGTGCTAAGTTACGGGAGCTTTGCCCGAAGGCCGCCAATGAACCCCGAAAATTCGGGTTAAGAGCGATTAACAATTTATGTAAGCGGCCACCCAGGTTCCTGCTATCAGGAAACGACTTCAGCAACTTTCTGTGTGGGAATATCCGCGTTCTTCATAGAAACACCCCTCACCACGGCGGCACAAAAATCTTCAAACGCTTTTTTTGAGATCTCGTCGTCACCCATCATCACCGGCATGCCCTTGTCACCACCTTCGCGGATACTTTGTACCAGCGGGATCTGACCAAGGAATGGCAGATCATATTCTTCTGCCAGGCGCTTGCCACCATCTTTCCCAAAGATGTAATATTTATTTTCAGGCAACTCTGCCGGGGTAAAATAACTCATGTTTTCAACCAGGCCAATGATCGGTACATTCAATTGAGCCTGACCAAACATGGCAACCCCTTTTTTTGCATCAGCAAGCGCGACATCCTGTGGAGTAGTTACGATTACTGCGCCGGTTACCGGTACAGTCTGCATCAGCGTGAGGTGTATATCGCCTGTGCCCGGGGGCATATCAATGACCAGGTAGTCCAGTTCATCCCAGTACACATCCGATACAAATTGTTTGATGGCGCTGCTGGCCATGGGCCCACGCCATACCACCGCATTCTTTTCATCAACAAGTAAACCGATACTCATCAGTTTGATGCCATACTTTTCAAGCGGAACGATCATGCCTCTTCCTTCCACTTCCATCATCAGCGGTCGTTCACCTCTTACGCCAAACATGATAGGCACACTAGGTCCATAAATATCAGCATCCATCAGGCCTACTTTAGCACCGCTTTGCGACAGACCCAGTGCAAGGTTGGCTGCCACCGTGCTCTTTCCGACTCCACCCTTTCCACTTACCACGGCAACTACATTTTTCACCTTTGGCAGGATTGCCCCGGTATCAGTTCGTTTGGTGGTGGTGTTGGCAGTGAAATTCACTTTCACCATCGCATCTTTATTTACATGAGTTTTGATGGCGTTGATGCAGTCATTCTTAATCTTATCCTTTAAAGGACAGGCGGGCGTGGTGAGCACAACAGTAAATGATACATAATATTTTTCGATCACGATATCACGCACCATATTCAATGTCACGATATCCTTCCCCAGATCCGGTTCCTGAACCGTACTGAGCGCTTCGAGTATTTTTTCCCGGGTCATTTTGTTCTTTCTTTATAATCAACGATTTGAGGGATATACAAATCCTTGTTAAAAACAGATTAATCCACAAAGTTAAACATAACATGGGCTATTTTGTTGACTGATTTATACAAGTAGTACTTATTTTTGAGGCTGTGAAGAAATTTTTACAATATCTCATACTAGCTGCTTTCCTGTTACCCCTCACTGCCAAAGCGCAGTTTGAAACAGCTCGCGATTCAGTGGTTCAATTATACGGTGTGATCATGACCGCCGATAGCCTGGTGGGTATTCCCGCTGTGAGTGTGACCATTAGTGGTCAAAACCGCGGTACCCTCACCAACGATGATGGCGTCTTTTCCATTGTTGTTTTAAAAGGCGATAAAGTTGAATTCTCGCATGTAAGCTACAAACCTAAAACCATAGAAATTCCCAGGAACATCGAAGGGAACCAGTATAGTGTGATCCAGCTCATGGTACAGGACACTGTGTACCTGCCTGCAACGATCATTAAAGCGCGGCCCACGCCTGCGCAGTTTGCCCGGGATTTTGTCAACACCAAAATACCTGATGATGATATTGAGATCGCCCGGCAAAATACGAATGCCGCCAAAAGAAGGGTCTTATTACAAACCACTCCCGGCGATGGAGGCGAAGCAACCCGTATCCAGTTCAACCGGATCGCTAACCGCGCCGTATACCAGGGCCAGACACCGCCCATGAATATCTTTAACCCCGCAGCCTGGGCTGATTTTATACAGGCATGGAAACGGGGTGACTTTAAGAATAAATAATTATCCCCTTTTTATTTTGAAATTGATTTATTGATGTTCAACTAGCAACATCAATCATGTTTTCTTTCCAATTCTTTGGCGCAACACATTGCCGATATCTTATTTTTGTAAGGGAAAAGGTTACTTATTTTTTTGAAGAAAACAAACACCATGAAACTAACCGGGAATATTTCTGTAATTGGTGCCGGTACGATGGGCAATGGTATCGCCCATGTTTTTGGCCAGGCGGGATACAAAGTGACCATCGTTGATATTTCGTTGGGACAATTGGATAAAGCCCTCGCTAATATTGCCAAAAACCTGGATCGGCAGATCACAAAGGGTGTTATTACCGAAGAAGACAAAAAGAATACACTCGCTAATATCAGTATTGAATCAAGGCTGAATGAGGGTGTAAAAAATGCGGCGCTTGTGGTGGAAGCCGCCACTGAAAATATAGATCTCAAATTGCAGCTTTTTGAAGAGATTGACAGGCAGGCTCCCAAAGACGCCATCCTGGCTACTAACACCTCATCCATTTCTATCACCAAGATCGCAGCGGTAACGGGGAGGGCAGATAAAGTGATCGGTATGCATTTCATGAACCCGGTGCCTGTGATGAAACTGGTGGAAGTGATCAATGGATATGCTACCAAAAAAGAAGTAACTGACACGATCGTTGACCTCAGCAGACAATTGGGGAAAATTCCCTGCGTTGTTAATGATTACCCCGGATTTATTGCCAACCGAATTCTGATGCCGATGATCAACGAAGCCATCTACAGTTTGTATGAAGGAGTTGCCGGTGTAGAAGAAATCGATACCGTCATGAAACTCGGCATGGCCCACCCGATGGGGCCCTTGCAGCTCGCGGATTTTATTGGGCTGGATGTCTGCCGCGCAATACTTGAGGTTTTGCATGATGGTTTTGGAAATCCAAAATACGCTCCCTGCCCCCTACTGGTCAATATGGTCTCAGCCGGCAAACTGGGAATCAAAGCTGGAGAAGGATTTTACAAGTATGAACCGGGAAACAAAGAATTGGTAGTGAGTGAGCGATTCAGAAAAGGATAACTCCCAGCTCACTGGTATCTCAGCAATTTTGGATGTTGTTGTATTGATGGGCAACCGGGCTGGCTTGCATCTCCGATAATAATCGAAAGACTAACCCCTTATTACTAATTTGATCTGTACAAAGCCACATATTCGCTTCTTTCGGTATATTTAGTAAGCAAATAAGCCGACATGAAATATGTCCTCCTACCGGTTCTCCTGCTTTTACAAACTTTGATATATGCCCAGAAATCAAGGGCAAGAGATATAGGAATCCCCTTCGATGGTCAAACTGGTAAATACATTGCAATTACCGATGTACAAGGCGTGGAAGTAGGACACAGTACAATTATTTCCGGACAGGGTAAAAATATATTAGGCCAGGGGCCGGTAAGAACTGGTGTCACTGCTATTTTGCCACGCGGCAAGGCTAATGGTCCGGTGTTTGCAAACTGGTATTCACTGAATGGAAATGGAGAAATGACAGGCACCACTTGGATCACAGAGTCAGGATTTTTGGAAACACCTGTTATGATTACCAATACAAATAGTGTAGGTGTCGTTAGGGATGCAGTATTGAAATGGTTTGTAGACAAAAACTGGTACAAGAACGAAAGTTTCTGGTACACCTACCCCGTGGTAGCGGAGACCTATGATGGATTTCTAAACGATATTTATGGATTCCATGTAAAGGAAACGCATGCCTGGGAAGCGTTGAACACAGCTGCCCGGGTCCCCATTGGAATTGCCAAAGTTGGTGGCCTGGGTGAAAATGGATCGGGCGATATTTTCATTGCTTTCTCTACTGCCAACCCTTCGGCTTTTAACCGGGATAATTTCACCCTCGTTGATCAGCTACCAAACGACCTTATCAATCCCTTGTTTGAAGCCACAGCACAGGCAGTTGAGGAGTCTATAATTAATACCATGACAGCAGCGGAAACGATGGAAGGGATCAATGGAAATAAGTCCTATGCTTTACCCCACCAGGCGGTTATCAATATTTTGAAGAAATACAAAAGAATCAAATAACAAGGCTAAATATTCATCTGGAAACTTCATCTGTAAACCAGATACCATGCTGAACGAAAAGCCAATTGGGATCGTGCAAATGGGTTGCCTGGCAGTCCTGGTGATTATTTCATCATGTGTAAAAGAATATAGCTACGAAGGAGGTAATCAGTCACCTACCATCATCGACACTACGCAACCACCAGCCCCTGATACTTCTACTGTTGATGTATTTCCACCCTGCGCTGCCTGTGAAGGATATGACAGGTTTGAGGAGAACCGCTGGAGCTTCTGGGCTGGAAGCTCTTTTGTGTGCGGTATCATCGATACTGCCATCGTCAATCCGGACAGAACAGCACTCACTTTTTTTGGCCCGACAGCCTGTTCAGGTGATACCAGCCTGGCGATTTCCGTCTACCTCTCTCCAAATGTTTTAAACAAGTCCTATCAGGACCTGGTTTCAAGCTATGTAGCATTCCATTTTACTGCAAAGGGTTCGCCTGTATTCGTATTGACAAGCCGCTGGGGGAATCCATTTACAGTTACCATTGACAATTATGACTATCAGACTAAAATGAGTTCCGGTACCTTTACAGGCATCGCGTTTAAAGCCGACGGAAATCCAATATTGGTACATGACGCGAAATTTAAAGTCAGGTTACATTGATAATTCCATTCAAACATTAATACAAGCGAATACTTTCAAACATCAAAACGATTAGTATGAAGTGCAAAGCCTCATTGATAAAAAATAGTTTTTTCATAATCATGCTCGGCCTGATATGTATCGATCTGCCTGCGCAAACCGACCCGGTCCGTATGGCTGTGGCAGGCATCACTCATGGGCATGCAGGTTTTATCCTTGGCCGTCCGCCGAAACCAGATGTTCAGGTGGTGGGGATCTTTGAGCCTAATACCGATCTTGCAAACAGGTACGCTGAAAGTTTTAAGTTCGATAAAGCACTTCTTTATACCGACTTTGAAAAAATGTTGGATGATGTGAAACCAGAAGCGGTCTTAGCTTTTGGTTCTATATACGACCACATGATGGTGGTGGAAGCCTGTGCCCCACGTGGTATTCACGTTATGGTGGAGAAGCCGCTTGCCACCAATCTCAAACATGCTTTAAGAATGGAGGCACTTGCAAAAAAACACAAGATCCATTTACTCACCAATTATGAGACATCCTGGTATGCCACAACAGAAAAAATATATCGACTGGTCAATGATAGTAATTATGTTGGCAATATCAGGAAAATGGTAATTCATGACGGGCATAAAGGGCCAAAAGAAATCGGTGTGAACAAAGAGTTTCTCGACTGGCTTACTGACCCGGTACAAAATGGTGGTGGCGCACTGATCGACTTTGGATGTTATGGCGCCAACCTGTCGACCTGGCTAATGAAAGATGAAAGACCATTATCGGTAACAGCGGTAACACAACAATTCAAACCTGGCATCTATCCAAAAGTAGATGATGAAGCCACGATTGTGGTCGCCTACCCTTCTTCTCAATCTATCATACAGGCTTCCTGGAACTGGCCCTTCAGCCGCAAAGACATGGAAGTATATGGCGAAACAGGTTACCTGATAGCGGTCAATGGTGGCACACTTCGTTTGCGTAACAATGAATCAGAACCTGAAAAATCAATGCAGTTGACAGCTGCTGAATTGGGAGTTTATGAAGATCCCATCTCCTATTTTGCCGATGTGCTGCGAAATAAAATACAGGTGCCGAAAAATGGACTTTATTCTCTCGAAAATAATGTCATGGTCATGCGTATCCTCGACGCCGCGAGGGAATCGGCCCGGACAGGCAAAACGATTATATTCAAAAAATGATCCTGGATGGGAGCATGAATTAATTTGTTAAGCAATTGACAGAAACTATCTATGCCCAAATGACTAGTGATTACAATAGTTATCCACCGGGAAACTGTCCCGTAACTATGACTCTCATTAACAGTGGTGGAAAATTCGGGTTATTCAGCAATACTAACCCGCTGATGTCTTGCATTACTGGCTACATAGAGCGCAAAGGCTGCGATCGCCAGGTCTTTCAACATGTTGGCAAGTGTTTGTTGGCTGTTCTCTACGCTGCTTGCATCCCTGAAATTGGGCCAATGGATGGTGATGATAAAAATTAACAACAAAGCCGCAAGCAAATAACCGGCAATCGCTACGAAACGGTTTGTGATAAAAGAGATCGCCGCCAGGATGAACGCCACACCAACAAAATAAACCCATAGTTCCCCTCCAGGTAAAAAAGGAGGAACAAAATTGGCAAAAACATCAGGGTACCTGAAATGTTGAATGCCAAATAGGATCATTACTACTGCCAGCAGCCAGATGGCCAGGCGCGACACGATGTGTTGATTCCTGTGATTCATAAAAAGAGCTTTTGTACCATTAAGTTACGCACTTTCTACGACTATGCAGTTTCATATTTTCGCACAGCATGTGCAGAGTAATATAGTATTAGAATCTTGACAATGTTTCCGAAAGAGAAGCTAAACCTTATCTAGTTCAACAGACCGCAGTTCCTTCAATTTGTAGAGCACATCTTTGAGGCGGTTTTTGGGAATCCCGATCTGCATGGTACAAAACAAATTCATTTCCTGCTTCATCACCTGGCAGTCAAACTGTTTACAGATCATCATTACGTCGTTCATCTGCGTATAATCAAATTGTAAACGGTACGGAACAACAACAGGCTTTTGTACCAGTGGAGTAACCTGCAAAACCAATGCAGCGGTTGTTTTGTAGGCGTTGATCAATCCCGGCACACCTAGTAATGTACCACCAAAATAACGTACTACTATGATCAGTACGTTTGTTGCCTGCTTGCTGTCTATCTGTCCCAGGATGGGGCGACCCGCGCTACCTGATGGCTCTCCGTCATCACTGACACGAAATGTAGATCCATCGAGCCCGATACGATAGGCAAAACAATGATGCGTTGCTTTGGGATGATCTTTTTTTACAGCAGCCAGCTTTTCTTTAAACTCATTGATATCATTTACAGGAAAAGCATAACCAATAAACTTGCTACCCCTGTCCCGGAACTCCGCGGTGGCAGGTTGTTCGATCGTAAAATAATAATCGGGAATCATGATTGTTTGTTCAGAGATTTTCATGCAGGGGTACAAAATATTCGATCGTATCGCTTAGCAGATTTATTTCGTCCGCTTTCCTTGCCGCTGACAACTCGGGCGCTGGCAAACCCTTGACTGCATGTCCCGCTGCAAATAATTCGCGGTTGCTGATCACACGGGCTTCATCCCACACACCGGCGTCGATAAATGTTTGCAAAAGCCGGGCTCCACCTTCTACCATCACACTCTGGATTTTCATTTGGTACAAAGCATTACAGACCTGGTGCACCAGTTCTGAATCAATGGCGACCTGGTAATAGGCCGGATTACTTTTTTCATCATGACGGATTGTGTTAAAAATGATAGTGGGGTGATCACCATTAAAAATTTTTAGTGACCGTGGCAGGCTAAGATCCATGTCCACTACTAACCGCACAGGAGATTTGCCCTTCCACCACCTGTTTGTCAGCTCGGGATTATCCATGATTGCCGTGTTAGTACCTACCAGTATCGAAGCTTCCTCGCTTCGCCATTGGTGAACTAACCGGTTACTGTATTCGTTGCTGATCATTAATCTTTGCTGCTTACCATTTTTATCCGGTAATGGTGAGCCGATGATGCCATCAGCAGTCTGCGCCCATTTAAGTATTATATAAGGCCGGTGTTTTGTATGAAACGTAAAGAACCGCCTGTTCAGGTGACGCGCCTCTGCTTCAAGTATATTTGTTTGAACCCTTATACCTGCATTGATAAGTTTTTCAATTCCCTTCCCATTCACTTCATTAAACGGATCGCGGCAGGCAATGATACATTCCGGAATTTTTGACTGGATTACCAGGTCGGCGCAGGGTGGTGTTTTTCCAAAATGTGCGCAGGGCTCGAGTGATACATACAAAGTTGACTCACTCAACAATCCTTTATCTTCTTCCTTTATCGAAGCAATACAATTGACCTCGGCATGGGCCTCGCCGTACACATGATGATATCCCTCACCTATAATTCTGTTATCATGCACCAGTACCGCGCCTACCATGGGATTAGGCGCGGTGTAGCCTGCGCCCCGCTGTGCGAGCTCCAGGCAGCGGTACATATATTTTTCATGAACTGTCAAGACCGATAATGAATAACCTGCAAATATAATCCTTCCGGCACTAGGTTAGACGTTGCAGGAACCGGTTGCGGGCAATTCAAATTTTTGCTTTAACTGGTGAAAAGATTTTTATTCAGCTGGGATGATGACCTTATTACCTTATTTTTCAGTGGGATAAGGGAATAAGGTTGAATTTTTTTTAAAAAATGGATTTTTACTAAGGTTATAAGGTTAACGGCGCTTCCTGATGTTGAAGTGAAAATTTGGAATACACCCCACCCAAACGGGTTTCCCCATTACTCCTCTTATAATTGTATGTTTGTCGGCATGACTATAAGAGAAGCACAAGCATATCTGGCAAAAAAGCTCGGATCGATTTACGAACCGGGTGAAGCTGGCGCCATAGCAGACTGGGTGGTAGAAAGTCTCACGGGTTTCAAAAAATCGGAACGTATAAATGCTAGTGACAAGAAACTCGATGCGTCTGAACAAGCTGCACTGGAACAGTACCTTGACCGCCTTTTGCAACATGAACCCGTGCAGTATATTTTGAATGAAGCCTGGTTTTGTGGCCTGAAGTTATATGTAAACGAAAACGTACTGATACCACGACCCGAAACTGAGGAATTGGTAGAATGGATCATTTCCGACTGCAGGTTCCCTATCGATAGTTTATCGATCCTGGATATTGGTACAGGCAGTGGCTGCATAGCGCTCGCCCTGAAAAAAAGGCTGGGAAAAGCGGATGTCTGGAGTTGTGATATTAGTTCCGGCGCATTGGATATAGCACGCAAAAACTCCAAACTACTGGGACTTGAAGTTAACTTTATCGAATTGGACTTCCTTGATCCATCACATTGGTATAAACTCCCCTCATTCGACATCATCGTGAGTAATCCGCCCTATGTGCCGGAAGATAACCGCCATACGATGCAGCCCAATGTATTGAATTATGAACCATCCACAGCATTATTTGTACCTGACAACGATGCTTTGGTTTTTTATAAAGCCATCGCAAATTTTGGTAGAACACATTTGAATACCGGGGGAAAAATCTATGCAGAAATACACGAAGACCTTGGTGCAGCGACCTTAGAAGTATTTGAAAACGCGGGCTACAACGCGACACTTAAAAAAGATATGCAGGGAAAGCAAAGAATGGTTCGGGCCGACTAATCCTTCAGTCGGACATATTCTCTTTTTAAGACAAAACCATCTGAATGTACGATCGTTGTCACCATTCGGTCTGTATCCAGGTGTTCAACAGTATAAATAAGGGTGCCTGCCGCAGGATTAAACTGGCCGGCTTCATAGTTCAGGCGCAATTGACTGGAAGCGCGGTGAAACTGGTAAGTACCCGATCCCTCGGGAACATCTGTGAAACTGTAGAATCTTGCATTTTGATCAAGGGTAAGCAGCTGGGGAAATTTCAGATCGCTACTCCATCCGATGCCACCTTTCGCTGGATCGGTATAAACAGCGGTATTGAGCCATTTACCGGCGATACCTGGTGCGGTATCTTTCTTACAGGAAGAGAAAACCAGGATACAACAGAAGATTGATATCAATATTTTGCCTTTCACAGATACGGATTTGAGAGCAAAATATTAAAGTATCTGCTAAAAACCTAAGGAAATAACGATAGGAAAATTACCTGATATCCTTATCTCACGTTAGCTACCACCTTGGCCCCCGCTTTTTTGGCGGCCTGCATTAACCGGAAGACCTCACCATAATAGGAAATTGTATCTGCATTGATCACTACAGAAGGCGTATCAACCTGTTGGCGGAGACGGTCCACTTCCATCTTGATAAAACTATCGAGGTAAGCCGGCGGTATTTCCTTTTGACCAAGGTAAAATTTCTGGTCCTTATCGATCGACACTACTATATTCTGCTTCGCTTTGGTGTCCTTGGTACCCCTGGGATTGTTTACTTTGACCACATTCGGATTGGCCATGGTAGAAATGATGAGGAAGAACATCAACAGGATAAAGATGATATCATTGAGTGAGTCCGTGAAAACCTCCGATTCCTGTGCCAAATTTTTTCTAAGATTCATATCCCGCTTTTATTTACTTGGTAGGTTCCTGCAATACATCAAGGAAATCGGCGGCTGCCGCTTCCATTTTGTTGGCTGTCCTTAGTATCTGCGCGTGCAAATAATTGTAGCAAAGGAAGGCGATCAAACCGATAACCAAACCCGCAATGGATGTGATAAGTTTTGTATAAATACCCTGGGAAATAACGGCCAGGTTGATATCGCCACCTGCCTGGTTGATCTGGGAAAAAAGTTGCATCAGTCCCATTAGTGTACCTACGAACCCGAAGATGGGTGCCGCCCTTGAGATCACGGTTAAAGCACCCATATTTTTTTCCAGGTTGTACATCTCTAGTTGGCCCACATTATCCATACTGCTTTCGATAGCATTAATGGGTTTCCCAATGCGCTGTACACCCTTATCGATGATCCTGGCAACAGGGTTGCTGGTATTTTTAGCAAAACTCCTGGCAGCCGTGATATTACCACTTACAATATGATCGCGGATGATGTTCATGAAATTGGAATCGATCCTCGAAGCCTGACGAATAGCTATATAACGTTCGGCAAAAACATAGACCGTGATCAATAACATAAGCCCGAGCGGGATCATGATCCAGCCACCCATATAGATCAGGTCAAAAAAGCTAATGGTCTTTCCAGCAGCGCCGGTTGCATCCTGTTGAACGGCTTGTGTAAGTGAATCTCCAATCTGCAAAAGGTCAAACATAGATATTTTCTTTAAGTGCGTAAATGTAAGACAGGATGAATATATACGTTTTTAAATATTATCAACAACCCTGAATAACAATGTGAAAGAACGAAAAAATGGGTACTACGTTGTGACGTGTACCCAAGTTTTTGACTTCTTTAACAACACCGCCCGACTTCGAACACCGAACAACTAACTACTAACTACGAACTACGAACTCCTAACTACGAACTAAGAGCTACGAACTACTCCCGACATCCGACTCACAAAGTCCCGGCCTGCTTTACCATCAATGCCTGGATCTGTTTCATCGTGGCTTCCATGCCTTCTGCACTACCATCGAGGAAGATGACATTTCCTTTACCATATTCTGCAAAATTCTTTATGGCTTCGGTCCACATACTAAAAAGGATAACGTTGGTATCCAGATTAGCCTGCTTCATTTGTTCAGCTGCTTCCGTCATACCTGCCGCTACTTCCTTGCGGAATAAAGCAACACCCTGTCCACGGAGTCTTGCAGCTTCCTTCTCTGCCTCGGCAGAGATCTTGATAGCATTACCTTCCGCCTCAGCTGATTTCGTCTTTGTGATCAGCATCGCCTGGCCTTCATTTTCGGCAGCCGCTTTCAGGTTATTACTGGCCACAACTTTACTCATCGAATCCAGGATCATTTTATCAAATGTGATATCGTTGATCTGCAGATCCTGCAAATGATATCCCCAGTCTTCAAGCGTATGATCAATTTCAACTTTAACATATTCCACGATCTCGCGACGTAATCCTAATACTTCGGCCTGTTTTTTCGTGGCCACAAAAGAACGGATATTACCTTCAATCGTACGTATCAATGCCTGCATCAGGTCACGATCGCTGATGAATTTGAAAGCCACTTTCTTTATGGTTTCTTCTAATTCATTCTGCACGGCATACAGTAACATGCTCTTAAAATAAACATTCGCCTGGTCCTGCGTTACAGCCTGGAACTCGAGTTCGACCGAACGATTCTGAATTGATATTTTTTTATGAACCTGTTCTATGACCGGGATCTTCATACGTAAACCAGGTCTTACGATACGCCGGTAGCGGCCAAACATGGTAATGACGCCGATATATCCCTGGTTGATTGTGAAAAATGAACTGAGTATGATAATTGCCAGCACGATCAGCCAGCCATAGGAAAGAAGAAAGTTTGAGATTTCCATGGTAGTTTGTTTTTGAATAAAGATAATGCTTAGGAAACTGGAATCGGGTTACTGAAAGGGATTTTATAGCAAGCCGGGCTATTCACGTATATAGACCAGCACCTCTACCCGCCGGTTACGCTGACGGCCTGCTGGTGTACTGTTATCGGCCACCGGCCTTGATTCGCCCCATGCCCGGGCGACGATCCTGCCCGGCTTTACAAAAGCCCGACCTGCAAAAAAATTTAAAACCGTTTGAACACGTGCTGAAGAAAGCCGGTTGTTTAATTCGTCGGAACCCTGGTTATCGGTATGTCCTTCCACCACCACCGAGTCAACATTTCTGCCGGCAACATTTTTACAGAATTCTTCGAGTAATGGGAAAGCGTTTTTTTCGAGATCAGCTTTTCCGGTTGCAAATAGTATCTCCTGCAGTATCATCGTATCCACCCGAATGATGGCGTTGGGTTGAAGTACCACCGGCACGGGCTGGTAAGCCTTTCGGTTCCTGATATTACGGGCAAGAAATTCATGTCGCTCGTCCTGTTCATAAATCTCTCCCATAGCCGTCCGGTAATCATCGCATAATTTTTCGTTGGGATTAACAGGCCTTAATGAGATATTATCAAAATACACGAAAAAGTTGTTTTCTAACGGAAGTCCGGTGGCACCGGTAATATCGCGTTTTGAGAAATTAGCAATGGCTAAAAAGGATTCATCCCCTTTAGCAGTGTATTCTAACACTACCTGCTGCCAGCTGCTATCTTCCTTAAATTCCTGCTCGCTATCTGCCAGGTATAAGGATGGTGTGATAGTATGAACCGCACGTTTATCATAGAGAAGATCTGTGGAGGAAAAATAAATACCTACACTGTCCAGTATCTTATGAGGGGATTTCACAAATAATTCAAGCCGGTATCGGTTTCCTTTTCTCAGCCCGCAAAGTAACCGGGTTCGTATAAAAGTACGCTTGAAGCCACCCCTGGCATAACCTGCCTGTACAGACATGCAGTGTGTACCTTCATAACAACGTTCGGATTCTTTGTAATAATTGTTGAAGACATCAATGGCATTGGTAAGCCAGGCTTCAGGTGCACAATTGACTTTATATTCGAGGCATATATTTTCTTCTTCGAAACCGCCATTTAAAAGGAGTTCCTGTGCCAGGCCAGTCGCGGGAGCCAATAAAAAAAAGAATAACGCATATCGCTTCATCCTGGTAGAATATCATGGTGTCGGCACAAAGCTATGAAGCAGACCCAACATTAATTACTCTTTTCCTCCCAAATCTGCACAAGATGGACCATGGTTTCTACAGCTTTGTTCATATCCTGCACGCTCACAAACTCAAGTTTGGAATGTATGGCCTGCTCCCCGGCAAACAGGTTGGGACAGGGTAATCCCATAAATGAGAGCCGGCTTCCATCCGTGCCACCGCGAATACTTTCCATCTTCAATTCCAGGCATGCTCTCTCAATCGCCTCTTTCGCATAATCGACCACATGTGTGTGTACATCAAGGATCTCCTTCATATTGCGGTATTGTTCTTTCACAATGAATTCAAAGCTTGCAGTAGGATACACCCTGACGGCTTCTTCCACCAGCGTCCTCAGGAAATCTTCTTTCTTTTTTAAACCGGCTGTTTCAAAATCCCGGATAATAAATTCAATGGTGCATTTCTCTGCGATACCATCTACCCTTACCGGGTGTATAAAACCTCTTTTGCCTTCTGTACTTTCCGGCGAAAGCCTGTCTTTTGGCAATGCATCCAGGATGCGGCCTGCGATCTTCATCGCGTTTACCATTTTATCCTTGGCATAGCCAGGGTGCGCTATTACGCCATGGATCACGACAATTACACCATCCGCGCTGAATGTCTCGTTTTCCAGGCTTCCGGCTTCACCGCCATCAAGTGTATAGCCATAGTCGGCGCCCAGCTTTTTTAAATCCAGGTGCGCTACACCCTGCCCTACTTCCTCGTCGGGCGTAAACAGGATTTTAATTTCGCCATGTTTTATTTTGGGATGTGTTTGCAAAAAATTCGCAAGGTCCATGATCTCAGCCACACCTGCTTTATCATCGGCACCCAACAGTGTGTTGCCCGACGCGGTGATGATATCATTTCCAATCTGAGTCTGCAAATAAGGATAATCTGACATCCGTAAAACCTGCGACCTGTCATCGGGCAGTACAATATCCTCACCCTGGTATTTTTTGTGCAGGATAGGCTTTACGTTGGTGCCGCTGCAATCGGGAGCGGTATCGACATGTGCGCAAAAACAGATCACCGGCACTTTCTTATCCGTATTTGATGGGATCGTAGCGAATACATAACCCCATTCATCGAGATGCGCGTCAGCGATTCCGATTTGTTTTAATTCTTCCACCAGTAGGCGCGAAAGATCCTTCTGCTTCTCGGTGCTGGGGAAAGTAGAAGACTGGGGATCGCTTTGGGTATCGATTTGTACATAACGAAAAAACCTGTCGGCGGCAGTGAACTTATAGTCAGAAAACATCTGCGGAAATTTATTCTTTTGGAATCAGTCAAAAAAACCTGGCTTCTGCCAGGCTTTTTTATTTTCATTATTTTGAAACTTTGCCATAACAAAATTACTATAGCAAACTTAAAACTTTCCTAGTTACAGTATTCATCAAAGGCTAGTTAGGGCACTATGATGAGCGGGCTACCTCCGACGATTTCCACAAGCTCGAGGTCGAACACAAGGTCTTCGCCTGCAAGTTTATGATTGGCATCCAGTATCACTGCATCTTCTTTTATCTCGACAACTGTTACGGGTAATTGCTGACCCTGTCCATCACTCATGGCCAGTACCATTCCCGTCTCAACTTCCATATCCTGGGGAAAACGGTCTTTCGGCATTTCAAATATCATTTCCTCACTTTTTGGTCCGTAAGCTTCCTGGAATGGGATAAGAATGGTCTTTTTATCACCCACAGCCATGCCTTTTACACCTTCATCAAAGCCTTTGATCACCATACCGCTACCCACCTCAAATTCCAGGGGCGCCCTGCCTTCTGAATTATCAAAAGTTTCCCCATTGGTCAATTTTCCATGGTAGTGAACTTTTATCTTATCTCCGTTTTTTACCTGTTGCATTTTTTGTGTTTTAATATATAAAATGAGGTGCAAGGTAGCCAATTTGACCCATGCAACCTCTTAAATGTTTTGTAATGCCTGACCGCGAAAAAAAATGATATTTTTGCCGGGCTCGATTAAAAATAAAAACAATGAAGAACTTTTTAATATTGGCTTTGAGTATGTTATTGCTTTCGTCTTGTAATGGACAAAAAACAGGCCAGCAATCTATACCATCCGGATCAGCAAATGAAATTTCCGATGATCGCATCATTCCCGGCGCGGAACGAATAGATGTTTACCTGCCTCTCATCCGTGGTAAGCGGCTGGGGATCTTTGCCAACCAGACATCCATGGTTGGCAATACACACCTGGTTGATACGCTACGGAAACTGGGCGTTGATATCAAAGTGATCTTTGGTCCCGAACATGGTTTTCGGGGTACGGCTGATGCAGGGGAAAAAGTCGGAAACTATACAGACTCCGAAACAGGTATTCCTGTAGTGTCGCTCTATGGCGCTAAGAGAAGACCTTCGGCCGAAGATGTGAAGGATGTCGATATTTTACTCTTCGATATCCAGGATGTAGGGGTACGTTTCTACACCTATATTTCGTCACTGGAAGAATTTATGGAAGCGGCATTCGACCTGGGCAAGCCATTGATGATACTTGACCGCCCCAATCCAAATGGCCATTATGTCGACGGACCTGTCCTCGATAAAAAATTCAGATCATTTGTAGGTATGCAACCCGTGCCCATCGTCTATGGAATGACGATCGCCGAATATGCGAGGATGATTGCAGGTGAAAAATGGCTCAGCGAGAAAGCCAATGCCCGCTATGACTATTATGCCAATCATGACCAAAATTCTGTGGATACACCCTTTCATTTCCAGGTAATAAAAAATGCCAACTACACACATAAAAGCAAATATGTTTTGCCTGTCAAACCTTCGCCCAATCTTCCCAATATTCAATCCATCTACCTTTATCCCTTTACCTGCTTTTTTGAAGGTACTGTGTTGAGTGAAGGAAGAGGTACCAATAAACAATTCCAGGTATTTGGTCATCCTTCTTTACCCAAAAACCTGTATTCTTTTACTCCTAATCCAAATGATGGTGCCAAAAATTCAAAGCTTTATGGTCAGTTGTGTTATGGATGGGATCTGTCCGGCACACCGGAAGAAGTTCTGAAGCTCGTCGACAATCGAGTGCAATTGAAATGGCTGATTCAGGCTTATCAATTATTCCCTGAAAAAGATAAGTTTTTCCTTATCCCCAAATCGGGCAAAATGGAAGAATCATTTTTCACCAAACTTGCCGGCAACAATGAACTTTGGCAACAGATCAAAGCGGGAAAAAACGAGGAGGAGATCAGGAAAACCTGGGAGCCCAAATTGAGTGAATTCAAAAAAATCCGCAAGAAATACCTGCTTTACGAAGACTTTGAATAATGCTGGAGTTTCAAATCAAACAAAAGGATACAGGTCCCACCACTTTTAACCTGGCGCTGCATTCATTACGGATCGTCTTTATGGGAACTCCGGAGTTTGCTGTCGCCTCTCTTGACGCGTTAGTTAAAGCAGGTTACCATATTGCAGGCGTGGTTACGGCACCTGATAAACCGGCCGGTCGGGGTATGAAACTTACTGAAAGTCCCGTAAAAAAATATGCGTTGGAAAATAATCTTAAGGTTTTACAACCTGTGAAACTGAAAGATCCGCAATTCCTGGACGAGCTCAGATCACTACATGCCGACCTGCAGGTGGTTGTCGCATTCAGGATGCTTCCCGAAGTGGTATGGAATATGCCTCGCATGGGTACCATCAATGTGCATGGATCTCTTTTGCCACAATACCGCGGCGCTGCGCCTATCAACTGGGCGGTGATCAATGGTGAAAAAGAAACTGGTGTGACAACATTCAAACTCAAACATGAAATTGATACGGGTGATATTTTAATGCAGGAAAGCTTCCCGATAGGTGAAAACGAAACAGCCGGGGAAGTGCATGATAGAATGAAAGAGATCGGTGCGCAACTACTGGTGAAAACCGTGAGGGGACTGGTAGAAGGAACCATCCATGAAACTTCGCAGACATCAATCATAAACAGATCACCAAACACGAACCAGGCAGATCCACAACAAATCCTGAAACACGCGCCTAAGATCTTTACAGAGACCTGTAAGATCGATTTCACCCAACCAGTAAATACGGTACACAATTTAATACGCGGGCTATCACCCTATCCTGGCGCATTCACGGATTTAAATGGCAAAACGCTCAAGATCTTCCGGAGTGAGAAGGAATTTACGCCAATTTCCATCGCCCCGGGAATGCATGAAACCGATGGCAAATCTTTTCTGAAATATGCATGTGCGGATGGATATATCCTTGTAAAGGAGTTACAACTGGAAGGAAAGAAAAAAATGGATATTGAAGATTTTCTCCGGGGATATAGGTTTTGAGTCCGCAGTTGGTAGCCGGGAGGGTTCGTGGTTAGTAGTTCGTGGTTAGTAGTTAGTAGTTCGTAGGGGAGCCGGAAGCTCTGGCAAGGTCTGACGCCCTCGTCTGACCTGCGGAAGTAAGAGGGAGCCGGGGGGAAAGAGTTCGTAGTTAGTAGTTCGTAGTGGAGCCGGAAGC
>JAEZRB010000039.1 GCA_023412975.1 Bacteroidota bacterium
AGCAAGATCCTCATTAGGCAGATTCAACCTGCTGACAATCCGCAAATTGCTACCATTGTAAGAGATACGCTGGCGGAACATGGTGCAAATAAACCGGGTACAGTTTTTTATGATCCCACAACAGATACCTTATTTGAGTTGTTTGACAGACCCGGAGCTGTGTACTATATAGCCACCCTGAATGATGAAATGGTGGGTGGTGCCGGCATTTACCCGACCGAAGGCCTTGAGGAAGGCACTTGTGAATTGGTAAAGATGTACTTATTACCCCAGGCCAGGGGAATAGGACTAGGAAAGACACTGATCAGTAAATGCCTGCAGTATGCAAAAGACCAGGGTTACAAAAACGTATACCTGGAAACCATGCCCGAACTCAGCCAAGCATTGAATGTGTATGCTAAATTTGGGTTCAAATATTTAACTGGCCCGTTGGGCAACAGCGGGCACACGGGATGCAGTTTATGGATGTTGAAGAATCTTTACGATGAAAACTGAGTTCAAAATTCCAAACATTTATCATTTACCCCTGATCTTTTCAACCTGTCTTTGCAGCAGGTACACCTGGAAGCCGATCGTAAAAGCAAAGCCGCCATCACCATCAAAGTCCTTTAGCTTGGTATGATTATATCCCATTACTGCATCTAATGAAACCTGGTCATTTAGGAAAATAGCGGCGCCCGCACCTAGGAAAAAGTTGATGCCTTTTTCAGTAGTAGAAGTATTGAACTGCGTGTTTTTTTGCTGGCTGTTTACGTAATTAAAAGATCCCTGCACTATGGGCCTTACATTGGCCTGCGTAAAATAATACCTTAGAAATGGACCGATCCTGAAATCCGTCGATTTCTGGTTGCCAAATTTGGAGTATTCAATTCCAATATTTCCACCCACCGCGAGGTTACGAATAATAAAAGCTGCGGCGTTTGGAGTAAGCCCGATCGATGTACTATTTTCTCCTGTATTCAACCGGAAACCACCGCCGACCATCCAGTCGCCCTGGTCGGTTTGTGCCTGAACGGAAATGATACCTGCCGTGAGTAGTAGTGTAATAACAATCTTTTTCATAATCCTGAGTTTTAGTGACATAAATCTAAATAAAACCGCAATCCGTTGAAAAAGAATCTTACCCTACCCTGTTAATAACCACTCCACTTCATATACTGGACTGAACAGGTAAACCTTCCCGGTTTTCACTTCCACACATTTGAATCGCTTCCTGAGCTTCTCCACTTTTTTAAATACCCTTCCATCAGTGGTACGAAACAGGGCATTCATCGAAATTTCCTCTACCAGGCGAAGGTTGCTACCCCGGGTATCATATTTTCTCAATACTCTGAGTAAACCATCTTCAGCACATGTACTGGCAGCCGGACTATGCAATGACCTGAGTAGCTCATTTTCTATATCAGGTGGAAAAACTTTGTGTTCTAAAAATTGAGCGAGCACGCGTGAATAAGTTGCCTTCCATTCCCTGCCATGAGCCATGACTTTGTTGCCAAACTGCTCGAAGGTGAGCAGGTGTGCCAGCTCATGTAATAACGTGATCAGGAAAGACCAGGGATTGAGACTGCCGTTAACGCTGATGCGGTGATTGGTATAGTGGGTACTATGCCGGTAATCGCCTAAAATACTTTTGCGGTCCCTTGCAATGGTAAGGTGCACTTTGTAATGTCGCAGGTAATGGAGTACCGGCTCATAAGTGCCTGCCGGCAAATAATCCTGCAGCTTCGCCATCGGGACTTCTTTCTTAGGCATTCTTTTTTTGCTTCAATATCTGCAGAAGAATTCTCACCTCCAAAAATGAATAGATCACATAAAATCCCATGCAGGCAAATAAAGCAGGCTTATTGATCGCGTCTGCCAGTTTAATATAAATAAACGCGGCAATCACTACCAGGAAGAACTTCACAATAAAACCTGTATAGATCGCCCTAACAAAAGCGTGGGGATTTTTTACGCTCAGGCTTTTAAAGGTCACCAGGAAACTCACCAGCGATACAAGGAATAAGACCATATTGCCGATCATTAGCACATCGTGGTCAAAACCCTTTTTCTCAAACCAGCTTTTAGATAAAAATAAAAGACCTGTGAGCAATACAAAAACAAGGGTCATCGGCCGGGCCTGCTTCATCGTAGATAATTAGTGGGGATTGAATTTATTTGCGCGTGCAATATAGGAAACCTTTGTGTTCCGGCTTTCTGTTTTCGGTATAGGCACAACGCTCCCCTGCGCCAGTCGGCGTATCATAAAAAATTTGTCGCGGGTGAAATTACTGGAGTACTACAGATTCTTCCTCCTCCTCGATCTCGCGATGGCTGGTTGTGCCTTTTCCTGCACCCATATGACACTGGCCATTGAAAGTGGCGGATGGTTCAACCTGCAGTTTTTCGGCGTATAAATTTCCGGTCACGATGGAATCGCCACGCAACTGAAGCAGGTCCTTGGCTTTGATATTGCCGGTCACTTTACCGATGATATCAGCCTGGTTGCCGGAAATATCACCCTCCACCACGCCGTTTGCTCCAATTACGACTTTGGCTGTACTGTGCACGTTTCCGATGACCGTACCGTCGATCCGAAGATCACTATTGCTGCTGAGATCACCTTTGAGAGTGGTACCGGCGCCGATGAGGGTAGTGCCGCCGTTGGATGGTTTTTCCTGTGCCATGTCAGTTTTGTTTTTTGAATTAAACATAGATATCGATTTTAAAAAGAAACCTTTCATAATACGAACCAATCCAAAAATTATTGGATGCCCAGCCGGCTATTTTCTCACAAATCTCCGCTACCCGTCTCAGTCATCGGAAAATTCGTCTTTCGGCACTTTCAACTCTGTGGTATCCAACTTTGTAGGGACTCCGCCGTTCAGCACGGTCCGGATATTTTCAATATACTTGGCATGATGATCAACCTGCCGCTCCAGGGAATCCACGGTGTATTTCTTTTGCCTGTATTCCCGGCCCATCCGCGGGTCATCATATCCTGGAATATAATACTTCAAAGGCGTAAATACGATCAACGCCACTGTGAGGCCCACCAATACAACAAAAATTGTGCTCAACCCGATATATACACTCAGACGCGATAATTTAAATGTTACAACTTCTTCATATGTATCATCATTCATCACTACCAGCCGGTAGCGGTTTCGCAGCCTTTTCAATGTAGAGCCCGCATCCAGTTTTGTCATGTATTTATTTTAAAACGGCTAAGGTATGAAATGAGCTTTTACAAAATTCTATGGCTGATCCATTGAAACAATGAGCCGGCGCGGTGTTTAGGCAGCGGATCTTTTATAATTTTGTTGCTCATTTTTATACTAAAATCTTTGAAATTCAGTTAATAAGGGTTTAGTTTGAGTAGTACCATGTCATTGACCAGATATACCAGTATCGCAATTTTGCTTTTTATTGGTTTTTGCCATTTCTCCCTCCCGGTTTTTGGGCAGAAGGGTGTGACCCTTGATGTCAAAAAACCGAAAGAATTTGAAAACCGCGTGCTGGGTTCTGAGAAGTCTGATCAGAAAAAATTCACCCTCCCCAAACGATTTATCCAAAATACGGTTACGCATTATAACTATTTTTTCAATGCCAACAACAAACTGAACGAAGTTTTACAAAGGGCCAAGATGGGTTTCCAGGATGATTTTTCACAACTGATCCCGTTTTACAATTATACGCTGGACATGACGGCAGCGGATAGTATTCAGCTTGATTCCATTTCATATAAAGCACAGACCGGTATCGTGCTGCATGACCTGCGCAATGACTGGGCAGATAATCTTTACCTCTTATGGGGTGCATCCTATTTTTACCGGAAACAGTTTGATTCTGCCCAACTGATGTTTCAATTCATCAACTACGCGTTTGCAGAAAAAGAAAAAGACGGGTATTATAAAACGATCGGCAGTGCTCTTGATGGCAATAGCGCCCTGAGCGTGTCCACAAAAGAAAAAAACAGTCTGCCCCGTCGCATGTTTGCAGAACCTCCGAGTCGAAACGATGCTTTTATCTGGCAGATCAGGAACCACCTCGCGCAGGATCATTTTACGGAAGCCGCGAGTTTGGTTCAGACTTTAAAAAATGATCCCCAGTTTCCTGAAAGACTGCAAAGTGAATTGGAAGAGGTGCAGGCATATGCGTTTTATAAGCAAAAGATGTGGGACAGTTCAGCGGCACACCTGCAAAATGCTTTGAGTAATGCGCCAACAAAAAACGAAAGAGCCAGGTGGGAATACCTGCTGGGACAACTCTATGAAATGACCGGCAAAATGTCCGACGCGGAAAAATGGTATTCAAAATCCGTAGGACATACTACCGACCCCATCATGGATGTTTATGGCCGACTCGCGATGGTGAGGGTCAACAAAGACTCTGGAGAGGATTATATCGAAAAAAATATAGCCACCCTGGTGAAAATGGCCAAACGTGATAAATATCTCGATTACCGCGATATCATCTATTTCATGGCCGCACAAATGGAACTGGAGCGTGATAATATCGATGGCGCTTTGCCATTACTCCTGAAAAGCACGAAATACGCCAGCAACGATCCCGCGCAAAGAAATAAAGCCTTCCTTCAACTGGCGGAATTGTCATTTCTCAAAAAACAATACCGCAACTCTTATAATTTCTACGATAGCCTGCAATTAAATGATCCCGCCATCAAGGACCCTGAGGCGATCGAAGCGAGGAAGACGATCCTTGGTAAACTGGCGGCGAGCATCGAGATCATCGAACGACAGGATAGCCTGCAAAAAATTGCGGCGATGCCCGAAGATGAAAGAAAATCATATGTGCGAAAACTGGTTCGCCAGTTACGGAAACAACAGGGCCTGAAAGACGAGGGAGTTGCTACCGGGAGAAGTGCTTCATCCGCCAATGAACCACCGGCTTCACTTTTTGCCGATAACAATAAGAAAGGAGAATGGTATTTCTATAATAAAACCTCCCGGCAAAAGGGCAAGGCAGACTTTGAATCGCGCTGGGGCAAGCGCGCCAATGCTGATAACTGGCGTCGAAGCGCCGCCCTCAATGCTGCCAGCGTCCGCTCTGGGGAAGCAGATGCGATCCGCAGGGCAAACCGGGACAATAGCGATGAAGTACCGGAGATAAATTTTGAATTATTGTACGAGAACCTGCCGCTGACGGAAGAAATGATGCAACGCTCCAATGATTCAATACAAAATGCCCTGCTGGTGATGGGCATGACTTATATCCGCGAACTGGAAGATTGTGCTGCCGGTACTGAAACACTGGAAGAACTTAGAAAGCGTTTCCCCTCCTACCCCAAAATGGAAGAAGCACTTTTTCAACTTTATTATTGTTACAATAGAATGGGCGAAACAGCCAGGGCAAACGACATCAAGCAGGCGATGAACCAGCAATACCCTGGCAGCCAACTCACATCGATCATTACAAACGGGAAGGATTCGCAGGTACAGGAACGTCAGTCTGCTGCTACAAAAACATATGAACAGGTATATGATCTCTTTATTGAAGGTAATTTTCAGCAGGCCCTGGCGCAAAAAAAGGCAGCCGACAGCATTTATGGCAACAATCACTGGACCCCTCAATTACTTTATATCGAAGCTGTTTATCATGTCAAACAAAGAAATGATAGTACCGCAATCGAAACACTACAAAATATCATAAATCAATTTGGATCTTCACCCCTGGCAGACAAAGCGACGGCACTGATCAATGTGTTGAACAGGCGTAGCCAGATCGAAGAAGAGTTGCGCGAAATGGTCATCAACATGCCCGCACCGGATACGCTGACCCAGCGTTCAGAGATCATCACAACTGGGAAACCGGTAACAACCATCGAGCCTGCCAAAAAAGATTCCATCAAATCGACGGCAGCACCTGTTGTGATCTCACAACCGCGTTTAGATACTGTTACGCGTCAGCCTGTTAAACAGGCACCGGTGGTAGATGCATATTATTTTGACGCCGGAACGCCACATTATGTTGCGTTGGTGTTAACAAAGGTGGACCCCATCTTTATGAACGAAGCAAAGAATGCATTTGCCCGTTATAACCGTGACACCTACTATAATAAAAAAATGCAGACTGAACTGGTGGAAATAGATAGCGCTAATCGTATATTATTGATCAGTCCGTTTGAGAATGCCGCCGATGCGGTTGCCTATATCGACCAAACACTCCCACGGACAGCGCGGGAGATCATACCCTGGTTAAAAGGCGGCAAGTATAGTTATTCTATCATCACTGCACGTAATCTCGAGCTGCTCAGGGAGAAAAAGGACCTGGATAAATACAGGGAGTTCCTTAATAAAAATATTCCCGGTAAGTTTTAACGGGGTGTTAAACAAGAGATAGGTCATTCGCGCACCTGTTACAGCCCTTTTTTATTAATTTCGGTTGGCTTTTAATACCGGGTTCCGGTCTGCAAGCTGATAATATTTAATAAATATCAAATGAAAAAATCCGTTCGTATATTCTGGCGCATCTTCCTTTTCGGTTTCCTCGCTTTTGTTTTAATGATCGTGCTTGCCAATTTTGGAGTGTTTGGCAAAATGCCATCGCTGCAGGACCTTGAAAATCCAACCATTCACCAGGCTTCCGAAGTCATTGGCAATGATGGAACGCTGATGGGTAAATACTATACAGAACGAGGCAACAGGAGCAATGTAAAATACCGTGATATTTCACCTAACGTGATCAATGCACTCATCGCAACGGAGGACGAACGCTTTTATGATCATGCCGGCATCGATTTCAAGTCGACTTTGAGAGCAGTATTTACATTGGGCGGCCAGGGTGGCGGAAGTACTATTACACAGCAACTTGCACTAAACCTCTTTAATGAACGTGCCAGAAATCCTTTTTTTCGTGTCGTACAGAAATTAAAAGAATGGATCATTGCCGTGAAACTGGAACGGAATTTCACCAAGGAGGAAATCATTACACTTTATCTCAACGCGGTTCCTTTTGGGAGCAATATTTATGGTATAAGGAATGCATCACGAACCTTTTTCCAGAAAGAACCAGACCGGCTTTCTATTGAAGAAGCCGCATTGTTGATTGGGATGCTCAAAGGCAATACACTTAATAACCCGGTAAGAAACCCGAAAGCTGCACTGGACCGCCGCAACGTGGTGATTGGTCAAATGGCCGTAAACGGCAAAATCAGTGAAGCAGAGGCAAAAAAGCTGAAAGCTTTGCCAATCGCACTGAAATACCGGAAACTGGATGAAAACACCGGTTATGCGCCCTATTTCCGTGAAGTGCTGAGAGATGAAGTGCGTGCTGCTTTAAAAGGTCTTGAAAAACCCAATGGCGACAAATACGATATTTATGAAGACGGTTTAAAGATATACACCACCATCAACCCCCGCATGCAGGAGTATGCTGAAGAAGCCGTCGCTTCGCATATGCCCAGCTTACAAAAAGCCCTGAATGCACAGCCCAAGATCAGGAAAAACACCCTGTGGAAAGGCCATGAAAATGTATTGGAAAGCGAGATGAAGAATAGTGACCGCTGGCGCTACCTGGCAGATGATGGACTTTCTGATAAAGAGATCAAGGCGAGTTTCTTCAAAAAAGTGCCCATGAAAGTGTTTGCCTGGAATGCCAACCGGGAGAAAGATACCGTGATGACACCCTATGATTCCATCAAATATCACCGCCAGATGATCCAGACAGCGTTTATGGTGATGGACCCGCTGACTGGTGAAGTGAAAGCATGGGTGGGTGGCATAAACTTTAAAACCTATAAGTACGATCACGCTAATTTAAAAACCAAAAGACAGGTGGGTTCGACCATCAAACCGCTTTTGTATGCCCAGGCGATGGAAGACATGGGATTCACCCCGGAAACTGAAGTGATAGACGCGCAGCAGAGTTTTGGAAAGAACCAATTGGTTCCTGCAACAACTAAAACCTGTAGTGGTCGCACCATGACGATGGCCTCCGCGCTGGCCTGGTCAAAAAACTGTGCTACTGCCTATATCATGAAACAGGTGGGCCCTGAAAATTTCGCAGACTTTCTCGGCAAGATCAATATTCCTACTAAAGTGGAACCATTTCCCTCGATAGCGTTGGGCTCCTGCGATCTCTCTTTATTTGAAATGATGTGGGGTTACTCCATATTTGCTGGCCGTGGTTTTTCTACAAAACCATATTTCATCACCCGTATCGAAGACCGGAATGGGAATGTGATCAAGCGTTTTGACTACAGTGTAAACCGTAAGGAAGCCATCAGCGAGATTACCGCATACCGCATGGCCCGCATGATGCAGGGTACAGTAGATGTAGGTACCGCTACCGGTCTCCGTAACCGGCTTGGTGCAGCTGAAATGGCGGGTAAGACGGGTACTACCAATGATAACGCTGATGCCTGGTATATGGGCTATACACCACAGCTTCTGGGTGGTGTCTGGATCGGTTGTGATGACCGGTTCATCCGCAATGAAAGCAGCGGTGGTTATGGTGGCGCAGCAGCCAGGCCGATCTGGGAAGCTTTCTTTAAAAAAGTGTACGCCGATAAGTCACTGGGTATTGAGCGGGATGCAAAATTTGTACAGCCTGCCGACTACACCAGCGAGATCAACAGTGCAGACTTTATTCCTACTGAAACAGATCCCAATCCCGAAGCCGAAGGCATAGACCAGGGCGTGGGCACAGCCGACGATTATAATTATATCGGCCCTGAATCAAAACCGGTTGTGGAAGATGATGATGGCAAGCCAACCAAAAAGGACACAGCTGATAACAAGACCGACAAGAAAAAATCGGATGCTAAACCCATCGGTGCACCCCAGGAATCTAAAAAGAAAAAGGGTTTCCTGAAAAAACTATTCGGGAAAAAGGATGATCAATAAAACTTAGTTTAAAAAAAAGCTGCGATCAACCCGCAGCTTTTTTAATCAGTATATATGTTGAAAAACGCAGATTTGGAATAATCGAAGACCCTACCTAATTCCCAACCCGATAGCTATCGGGTACCAACCCAAAATAACCTTTTAAACCTTCACCCAAAACTTCAGCAATCCATTCACATCATTCCCGCCCTCGAGATAGCCGGGTGGCAGGATATCGGTCATTCCATGATAGGTGGCGATTCGTGTACCGGGTGGTCTTTGCTCAAGTTGCTTATATAAAACACGGCTGTATTGGTTGTAAAGCTCGATGGAATAACTGACCCTGTCGTCTATCTTCTCGGCGACGGTAAGGTTTTCGTAGAAGGAATTATAAAAATAAAAGTGATCGTATAAGCCAAAATCAACCCCGGTAATATTGCCGTGGATGAAGGATACGTTTTTTAGTCCAGTCGCCTTTTTGGCAGCCTCCGCGTATTGTACCAAATCTTCACGTTGCTCTACACCAAAAAAAAAGCAATCCGGTTTATAGTAAGCCGCAGCCAGGCAAAACTTGCCGATCCCGCTCCCGATATCCAGGATGCGGCTACCCTTTTCAGCCGCGAGAAAATCGGCGGCTTTCCGGGCCACCAGGAGCGGCGTCCAGTGGTTGCGGGCCAGGTTATGCAGCGTTGGTGGATATAGAAGGTGGAACTGGTTTTCGGAACTAAACCAATCGCCCGGAAACGGGTCCGTTGCTGTATTCTCCGCATTCATGGCACAAACTTATTGGATAATCCAAATATTTTGGCGAAGTGTTTCTAGGTGTTGGCAATCTTGCTCTTGTTTATATTTTTTTTCTGTTTCTTTGTTGACTTTTAAATAGATTGCCTGCATGAAAGATATCATTATCCCGGTAGATTTTTCTGAGACCTCACTCAACGCTGCCCGTTATGCCGCCGCTATGCTAAGCGGAAAAGAGAATAACCGAATTATTCTCTATACCATGTACAAAGAGGATGAAGACGAAACCATATCCGAGCAATACCTCCAGAGCCTCAGGGCTGAAATGGAGCAGAACGGTGTGACTAATATAGAAACCATCAAAGAACTGGGAACAGATTTTATCGATAGCCTTGGCAGGCTGGCCTATCAAAAAACGGCTGAACTCATTATCATGGGTATTACGGAAAAGGAAGAATGGCGGCAGTTTCTCACAGGAAGCAACACCCTAAAAATGGCGGAGCAAAACGTTTGCCCTGTCATGATCATTCCCCAAAACGCGAAGTACAACGGCATCACTAATATCAGCCTCGCCTCCGATTTCCAGGATGTAGACGCTACACCGGCACTCGCTATAAAAACTGTACTTGAAATTTTTAATGCGCAACTGCATATCGTCAATGTAGATAACGAACATTATGTATCTCTTACCGAGGAATTTCTGACTGAACGCAGTAAAATGCAAAAAATGTTCGCGGATTTTAATCCCGAATTCTATTTTATAGGAATGAATGATTTTTATGAAGCAATTGAGCAGTTCACCACTGATAAGAAAATAGACCTGCTGATCATCATTCCAAAAAACCATTCGTTTATTAATAGCATTTTCAGCCGCAGCCACACAAAAAAGCTGGCATTTAGTTCCAATGTGCCCCTTTTGGCCGTTCACCAATAGCGCTAAGAACCGTCAACCATCACAGGTGGCGGTTTGAAAGCCCGTTTATGTAAGTCAATTCCAACTCGTTAAGCAGACTTTTTGCAGGATGGGCTAGTCATGCAGTTGTCTTAACTTTATCCTTATACTATGTCAAAAAATAACAGGATATCAGTCACCTCCGAAATAGGTTTATTAAAGCGATTGCTGGTACACAGCCCCGACAGTGGCCTGGGCAAGGTAGTGCCATCCAAAGCCCAGGACTGGCTTTTTGAAGACATTGTACACCTGGAGACCATCCGACGAAAGGAATACGATTATTACACCAAACTACTGCTCTACCTGGCCGACCCGGATAAAATAAAAGGCCGGCTTTCCGAATGGGACGACAGCCGCAACAATTATAAGTTCTACAAACCCGATCATGACGAGTTTTATAAGTCAGATAAAGTAGTCGAATTACAGTGGCTGTTGGCGGAGATACTTGCCGACCGGGATATCAAGCAAAAGCTGGTAGCCTCTGTATGCGCGATAGAAAACTGTTCCTATGAATTGCAGGACCATTTATGTTCGCTCGACGGGAAACAACTTGCAAAGGTTTTTATCAGTGGCACGACCAATGAAAAGGAGATGTTGTTTCCCCCTATTCCCAATCTCATTTTCACCCGCGACATCGGTATCGTGATCAATGATCATATCCTGCTAAACAAACCGGCAAAGAAAGCGCGAACCCGTGAAGCTTTGCTGGTGAAATATATTTTCTATTCGCACCCGCTTTTCGAAAACTACCGGAAGAATATTATCGAACTCCCGGATACCTCACATCATTTCCTCCTGCCACGCGATGGCGATGAAAAAAAAGTTACGCTGGAGGGTGGCGATATCATGGTTGTTACCAAAGACCATCTCCTGGTCGGTGTGAGTGAGCGAACAACGATGGAAGCCGCGCACCAGTGCATCAAGGTATTGTTCGAAAAAAATATCGTAAAAAAGATCACTGTCATCAAGATCCCCAAGAAACGGGATTACATGCATATTGATACGGTATTTACCCAGATAAAAAAGAATGTATGGGTATTGCTGGGTGCATTTTCCCGGAAAGCCATCAAAATGGAAGATGCAGACCCTGTACAAAGAGTACTGGAAGGAAGCAGGAAGGAAGATAAAATAAAGATCATCCAGTTTAGAAAAAAAGATCCTTCCGACCCGGTATATTTTGACAGCCTGGAAGAATTGCTGATCGATATCAGTAAGAATGATTTAAAATGCGAGGATAAAACGCGATTCATCTATTCCGGCAACAACGAGTTCCCGTACGATGCCCGTGAGCAATGGACCGATTCCTGCAATATGCTTGCAATAAAGGACGGTGTGGTGCTGGGATACGATCGCAATGACAAAACAGTCGAAGCGTTTAAAAACGCGGGTTTTGATGTTGTTCATGTTCACGATCTGATCCGGCAACTCGAAAATGACGAAGTGGATATTCAGAAAATGGAAGATACCCTGATCCTAATGCCTTCAGCCGAGCTTTCAAGGGCTCGGGGCGGCTTCCATTGCATGAGTATGCCCTTGTTAAGGGAAGAAATTTAGTGGCGTTCAGATCCTGGTCAGGCCAGATAGATTTTTTTAAGAAATGACATTGGTCTCAGTTGACGATTAAACCAGTAATATCCATCCATGCAAACTACATCGCATATACTAATGATCAAGCCGGTGAGTTTTGGTTTTAATGCCGAAACAGCGGTTAACAACGCTTTTCAGGTCAATACCGCCGAATCCGGTGTGCAGCAAAATGCATTGAAAGAATTCGAAGATTTCGTCGAACTGTTGAGAAGCAATGGAGTGGACGTGACGGTCGTCGAAGACACACCGCTGCCGCATACACCAGATTCTATTTTCCCCAACAACTGGATCTCATTTCATCACGACGGAACATTATTGCTCTATCCCATGTATGCGGTAAACCGGAGGACGGAACGGAAAGCACATGTTCTGGACAGGATACAACAAAAATTCGAGGTGAAAAATAAACTGGACCTGACAGGATTTGAAAACGAAAATATATTCCTTGAAGGCACGGGTAGTATGGTACTTGACCGCGACAACCGAATCGCTTACGCATGTCTTTCTCCCCGCACCAATGTAAAAGTGTTGGAGGAATTTTGCCGCCAGATGAATTACAGGCCAGTTGTGTTTAATGCCACGGATGGCAACGGCCAGCCTATATATCATACCAATGTGATGATGTGCGTAGCTGACCAGTATGTGGTCATGTGTATGGAGAGTGTTTCGGATCCCGGGGAACAAAGAATGATCAGGGAGATCATAGGCGAAAGCAATAAGGTAATTATCCCCATCACGCTTCATCAAATGCAACATTTCGCTGGGAATATGCTGCAGGTAAAAAATAATAAAGGGGAAAAACTTCTGGTCATGTCAACCCAGGCCTACGAAGCTCTGACGATCGAGCAATTGCAGGAACTAAACCGCTACAACCGGATCGTACATTCGCCCCTTAACACCATTGAAACGAATGGCGGTGGTAGTGCCCGCTGCATGATGGCGGAAGTACACCTGCCGCCTCTCAGCGCCTAAGCCCTGCAACGATATGTGACTGGGAGTTGTCAGGAGTAAAAAAGGTATATGCGGAATCTTCTGCTTATTTTATTCCTGGTTATGTTATCGTCACTTTCCTGCAGGAAAGAAAATAGTTTACTCGTGTCTGGAGTTGTAGTTGAAAGTAAAGGCTGCCTGCCTGATTCCTGGCTTGTGGCAATCGTAAATCCTGATCTTTCGAAACATCCCTTTCTACATCCTACGGTTCTGGACTGCGCTGCCTGTTACAATTGTAGTAACTCAGTTTTTATTTCACTCAGCCTAGATCTCGCTGTGCCTGGCACAAAGGTCCGTTTTGAGTATGACCGAACCGAACTATCATGCCTGTCGAGCAGCGAAGCGCCCGAACATATTCACGTGAAGAAAATCTACAAGTTCAATTAGTGGTTATTAGAGGGAATAGATGTATTTACATCCCAAAGGTTCTTTTCAAACCTTCTTCGAATGAGATCGGCTCAAAGCCGAGCACACTCCGGGCTTTCCCAATATCCAAACCTGTCCTGGGTGGTCGCCGGGCGGGCTGTGAAAAGTCTGCCGCTGACACACGCCTGACCAGGCTTCTGTCTTTTTCAAGCAGATCAGCGGTAAGGCAGGCCATTTCATAAGGCGTTAAAAAATCTTTGCCACAAATATGATAAATGCCTTTTGCTTTTTGTTCCACGATACGAACTATACCATCAACCAGGTCGGTGACATACGTAGCCGTTCTAAACTGGTCATCAAACACACTATAAACCTCACCT
Source organism: Bacteroidota bacterium (assembly GCA_023412975.1). Taxonomy (GTDB): domain Bacteria; phylum Bacteroidota; class Bacteroidia; order Chitinophagales; family Chitinophagaceae; genus Terrimonas_B. The sequence continues at coordinate 13,842 of JAEZRB010000039.1, forward strand.
TTATCCAGTTTTTCTTTCACGACAGACAATAGATTACCCCTGCTTAAAACCGGCCGGCCATAAACCATCACCGTTCTTACAATGGCCCAATCGAATTCATATTCCTTGACTGCTTCTTCTGCTTCCACTTTTGTTTTTCCATAGTAGTTAACCGGGGTAGGAGGATCGTCTTCTTTATACATTCCGGTCTCACCATCGAAAACAAAATCCGTGGAAACAAAAATGAAAAAGCTTTTTTGTTCGACGGCATTTAAAAGCATGGTCACCGTTCCTTCTACGTTGACCAGGTATGCCTGCCACTGTTGTTGTTCGCAATCGTCCGGTTTACTCATGGCGCCGGCATGCACCACCACCTCAGGCTGGAATTTTTGAAATACATCATGCACCGCAAATGGATCGGTAAAATCCATGGCCTCATAAATAAAATTTTCATCCGCGGTAAAAGGTAGCCGGCAGTCGCCTTTCCCTGTAGCTACAACCGGTATCTTCATCTGCAGCAGTTGCTGTACCAGGTAATATCCCAGGAAACCATTGGCACCGGTGATCAGTACTTTCATGCGGTAAAATAAATATGGTTATGATTCATTTCAAAAAAAATCACAGGCCAGCGGCTGAGCGTCGCTGGCCTGTGACAAGATCAATGAAAGTGATCAGAAAGCTTTTTTCTCTGCTGGCTTACTCAAACCGGTAAACTTCGGCTTCACGTTCATATTGTGAAAAATGAAAGAGTAGATATCAGCTGTCGTTTCCAGGGCTTTTTTCAGGTTACTTGCACCATGACCTGAATTCACATCGATCCTGATCAGCACCGGGTTTTCTCCCTTGTATTTATCCTGCAGGGTCGCTGCATATTTGAAAGAATGCGCAGGTACTACCCTGTCGTCATGATCGGCAGTGGTGATCAGTGTAGCAGGATAGTTTAACCCGGGTTTAATATTATGTATAGGCGAATAAGCATACAGGTTTGCGAAATCTTCCTTGTTTTCGCTGCTACCATATTCAGCTATCCAGTTCCAGCCGATGGTGAATTTGTGAAACCGCAGCATGTCCATTACACCTACCTGTGGTATAGCTACTTTAAATAGATCGGGGCGTTGATTGATTACGGCACCTACCAGCAATCCGCCATTGGAACCACCCTGGATCGCGAGATAATCTTTGGACGTGTAGTTTTCTTTGATAAGATATTCTCCAGCTGCTATAAAATCATCGAAGACGTTTTGCTTATTATTACGCATACCTGCCTCGTGCCATTTTTCACCATACTCACTTCCACCACGAATATTGGCAAGACAATAAATACCACCCTGCTCGAGCCAGCCCATCCTGGTTGACGAGAAGGAGGGCATCATGCTTATGTTGAAGCCACCATAGGCATATAACAGCGTCGGGTTCTTTCCTGTTTTTTGGGTTCCTTTTTTATAGACGATAAACATCGGGATTTTTGTTCCATCCTTGCTGGGATAGAAAACCTGTTCGGTGGTATAGTCTTCGGGGTTGAATTTTACCTCGGGTTTTCTGAATACGGTACTCTCCCCCGTGGCTATATCGTATTTATAGATTGTAGGAGGGAATGTGATGGAGGTAAAAGTATAGAACACGAATTTATCATCACGCTCGCCACCAAAACCGCCGGCGGAACCCAATGCAGGCAATTTCACTTCCCGCTCCAGCTTACCGTCGAAACTATATTGGTACACGCGGCTGGTCACATCCTTCATATAAGTAACAAATAATTTGCCGCCTGCTGAAGACACAGAAGAAAGATTTTCTTCTTTTTCCGGTATTACGGTTGTCCAATTGGCCGGATCCGGGTTCTTAGGATCAACTGAAACGACCCTTGTATTTTTGGCCCCATCATTAGTAACGAGCAGGAATCGCCCGTTCACTTCTTCCACGAATCCATAGTTAAAGTCTCCTGCCTCACTGATAATGGGTTTGAATTTTTTTTCTCCACTTTTTGAATCATAATACCAAAGTGCATTCCCGTCTTTTCCTTTACCCCTGTCGCTGACGCTCAGAAATACATATCGCTCATCTTCACTGGTAAACGCAATATGAAATCGCTGCGGGTTAGCAGGATCTTCAAAAACGAGTACATCATCGTCCTGGCTTGTTCCCACTTTATGATAGTAAACCTGGTGATTCTCATTTTTTGTCGACAGCTCTTTGCCTTTTTCAGGTGTAGGATAGCGGCTATAGAAAAAGCCATCACCCTGCCAGCTGGCACCCGTCACTTTAACCCATGCCAGTGAGTCCGGCAGATATTTTTTCGTGGTCATATCCATAACGAAAAAATTCCGCCAATCGCTACCGCCCGCAGATTTGCCAACAACGGCGTATTTGCCGTTTTTGGAAAGCGAAAACATCGCCAGGCTGGTAGTGCCGTCGGCTGAAAACTTGTTGGGATCAAGTACCAGTTCAGGTTTCCCATTAAGACCTTTCTGACGGTATACCACGCTTTGATTTTGGAGGCCGTCATTTTTGGAAAAATAGAAATACTCATTCTTCCTCGCAGGTGACGAATACTTGGGGTAATTGTTTATCTCTTCGAGGCGTTTGAGCCAATCGGCACGATATGGGATCTTGTCGAGGTAGGAGAAGGTTACTTTGTTTTGTTCAGTCACCCATTCCTTTGTTGCTTCACTCCAGTCATCCTCGAGCCAGCGATAAGGGTCTTCCACTTTTGTGCCGTGGTAATCCTCGGTTACCACCTCCTTTTTTGTACTGGGATATTCTAGTTGGGCGTTAACACCCAGGGCTGAAACCAGTAACAGCCCTAATAATACTCTTTTCATAAACATGCGATGTTATTTAGCTTAAAGTTAAGGAAATCAGGTTCACTGTTTTGAAGAGTTACATGAATGAAAAAGCTAGCGGAAACGTCATTTGAGAGACCGGGTTCCCTGCATTTTGCTAATCGATGTTCAGGTATTGCTAACAGTTATTCGTATGAAAACTCGCAGATATGTTGCAAATACACACAATGGGAACAAAACCTTACTTTTGATGCGCTTTTGATCAAAATTTTTAAAAAATATTGGTTCAAAACCCGGAATATTTTAAATCAAGTCGTTCTAAAATCTAATGTCAAAGAAAGTTTCAAAGATCGGAGTTCTAACCTCGGGTGGAGATTCGCCAGGAATGAATGCAGCTATCAGGGCTGTTGTAAGAACGGGCATACACCATGGCCTGGAAGTTTATGGAATTATGCGGGGCTACCAGGGAATGCTGGAAGACGATATATACAGGATGGAATCCAGGTCAGTAGCAAATATTATTCAAAGGGGCGGTACTATCCTGAAAACGGCACGTTGCAAGGACTTTATGGAGCACGAGGGTCGTAAAAAAGCCTATGCCAACCTTGCCAAGAGAGGTATCGACGGCCTGGTGATCATTGGGGGTGATGGTAGTTTCAGGGGTGCGCAGATCTTCAGCAATGAGTTCGATATCCCCTGCGTAGGTCTCCCCGGCACCATCGATAAGGATATGGCGGGCACCGACGTGACCATCGGCTTTGATACGGCAGTCAATACGGCGATCGAAGCGATAGATAAAATCAGGGATACCATGGATGCCCACGACAGGCTGTTTATTGTGGAAGTGATGGGCCGCGATGCGGGATATATCGCTTTACACAGTGGTATCGCTACCGGCGCTGAGAATATATTGATACCAGAAACCGAAGCCGATATTGAATCCATTATTTCCTCTCTCACGGAAAAGGAGAAGAGAAAGAAACTGGTGAACCTGATCGTTGTCGCTGAAGGCTATGATGGTGTGGGTGGCGCCAGCGGTCTTGCAGAGATCATCCGTCAACGACTTCCGGCAGCTGATGTCAGGATATGCGTACTCGGTCATATCCAGCGTGGCGGCTCACCTACCTGTGAAGACAGGCTAGTGGCCAGTCATATGGGATATTATGCTGTGGAAAGCTTAATGGTAGGCCGTAAGAATGTAATGGTAGGAGTGATCAACAATAAAATACACTATACTCCACTGGATAAAGCTGTAAAAGAAAGACAAAAAATCGGGCAGGAATGGATGAAGATCGTTAAGATCCTTGCCAGCTAGCATGTAATGCAACAAAGAATAGTACTCAGGAAAAAAATTTCAAATCGTAGTTAATAGATTATCATGGCGAAAAAAGCGGAAAAATATTTTCACACGGAAATGGACAAAGGTGCAGGCCTTGAACATGCTTACCATAAGACTAAGATTGTGGCTACAGTAGGGCCAGCCTGCGATACATATGAAAAGTTGCTGGAACTGGTAAAGGCGGGTGTGAATGTATTCCGGTTAAATTTTTCGCACGGCACACACGAAAATAAAGAGCAGATCATCGAACATATCCGGCGGATCAATAAAACCGAACCTTACAATATTGCAATCCTTGCCGATCTGCAGGGACCAAAACTCAGGGTGGGCCAAATTGAAAACGGCGCCCTGAAAATTGCACCGGGCGACATCCTTACTTTCAGTTCAAAAGAAAAAGTAGTTGGCACAAAAGAACGGATCTATATTTCTTATCCCAACCTGCACAATGATGTGAAGATCGGAGAGAAAATTATGATAGATGATGGCAAGCTGGAAGTGGTCGTTGTTGATATTTTAAAAAATGGGGATGTGCAGGTACGGGTTTCTTACGGTGGAACCTTGTTACCCAATAAAGGAGTAAACCTTCCTGATACTGCCATCTCTCTTCCCGCTATGACGGAGAAAGACCTTGAAGATTTTGATTTTATCGTAAAGCATGAATTGGATTGGGTAGCACTTTCATTTGTTAGAAGAGCCGAAGACATCATAGAACTTAAAAATCGGGTAGCCAAAAAGAAAAGCCCGATCAAAGTAATGGCCAAGATAGAAATGCCTTCAGCGCTGGCTGACCTGAGAAATATTATAATTGAATCGGATGGTGTTATGGTTGCCCGTGGTGATCTTGGTGTGGAACTGCCGGTTGAGAAAGTACCGATGGCGCAACGCGATATCATCAGGAAATGCATCCACAGGGGTAAACCGGTGATCGTGGCTACGCAAATGATGGAGAGTATGATCGACCGTGTAAAACCCAACCGGAGTGAGATCACTGACGTAGCGAATGCTGTACTCGAAGGTGCCGATGCCGTAATGCTTAGTGGTGAGACTGCTACGGGACAACATCCGTCATTGGTGGTGGAAACCATGCGCCGTATCATCATGGAAGTAGAAAGAACGGAGTATCGTTATAACCGTGAAGAAGATCTTTCACCACTCGCACACTCCCCTTCTTTCCTGAGTGATGCTATCTGTTATAATGCATGCAAAATAGCTAGCGATATCTCTGCCAATGCATTGATCGGTATGACCCAAAGCGGATATACGGGATGGATGCTGAGTAGCTACAGGCCCAAATCTCCACTATATGTATTTACAAAAAAACGTACTCTGGTCAACCAACTCAGCCTGAGTTGGGGCGTGCGCGCATTTTATTACGATGAAGAAGATAGTCTCGATGCGATCTTTTTTGACCAGATCGTGATCCTGAAAGAACGCGGATTTGTGAAAGCCGGCGATATTGTGGTTAGTACAGGAAGTACACCGGTTCACCTGCACCTCCCAACCAACGTTTTAAAGATCACCAAGGTAGAATAATCACAATGAGGGACCAGCACGGGCTATCTCCAGAGAGATAAAATTATGGCGGCTACAATATGCCCGATAAGGTGGTATCCGCAATCGATGAAATAAAGCCCCGCCGGCCTGCTTTCGTAAATAAATGAGATAGACACCGCCGTTGTGGCAAAGCAGAATCCTGTTAATAGTCCCAATTTTATCCCTGACAGTAGTAAAACCAGGTCAAGACGGTTGACGAGTACCGCCAAACCAACACAGCTCACTATAATCAGTAAAAGTGTGATGGTGAACATTTTAACCATGCCACGGTTTTTATCGGGGTCATTCATGTCCATCCCCACGAGTGTCGCCCATCGGGCTCCAAAAAGGGCTTTTGAATACCAGATAGCACCAAGTACAAAATAGGCAATTGCGGCTGAGATCACCGCCAGCCAGTTGATTTGGGAGAGTATGCCGGTATCCATAACAGTTAGTTTTACACAGGAAAATAACAAATTTTATCGACAAGTCGTGATCGGACCAAACGCTGATAGGGAGCGGCTTTTACGCTATACATTGATTCTTATGGGAAAAATAAACCGGGCCTTGATCCCGGGCAGTTTTACCGGTTATCATCTATCGGCTTTGATGCGCCACAAACCTGCCCGAAGGGGTTGTATCTTTGAAGTAAGTTGTGTAGTTTTATCGCCAATGAAGGCGTATAAAAACCACCGTATCTCCTTTCTCCACAGTATGTTTATGGTATTAACTATGATATGGCTTACAATTGGGAGTTCCTTCATTTATCTTGGCGAGCAGCCCATAAAAAAAGCCGTCGCAGTACTTGAAACACAGGAAGTGCCTGGAGATACCAATAGTAATACATGTCCCTTTGACGACACCGAAGACACTCCTGAACCAATCAGTACGATGGTTGAATACTTGCAGGAAGAAACAAAATCATTCGTTCACCCAGAAAGTCCACTCCAACACAATAAGAACCGTCATGGTGAGTTTATATTTTTTCATTTTGAGTCATTCTCACCACCCCTGACCAGCAGTCTTAACCGCAATTGCGCCTGACCGGTATTTCGACCACCTCAAGCGACAAAATTGTGACCGCCTTGACTACAGGGCATTTAAACTGCTGATAATCAGCACCTAATTTAGCAGATATTGCTAATAAAAATGAAGCCGTAACCTTGAATGACAAAACATAAATAAGTACCGTAAATGAATACAACCGCCACCACAGATATGTCCGTTCAATATTCATGGACAGAGAATGACAGCCTGCGAAATCTGATTGTCAAAGAATCAGATAATGGAACACTTTTTCACAGACCCTTGTTTCTTCAATATCATGCAGCGGATAAATTTCCCAATATAAAGCCGATCGTAATCAGTTTTACAAAAAAAGGGAAATTGGTTGCCTGCATTTCCGGAGCCATACAATACAGCAATGACGAAAGGATTTTTATTTCACCATTTGCGTCTTCCTATGGCGGATTGGTATACCATCGTCATTTGACGTTTAAGGAAATTGAAGACATTTACCTGGAGCTGTTTGACTACCTGCACAGGGAATTTTCCCAAATCCGTATCGGCTCCTCACCTCATTTTCAGTCAGCGACAGGAAAATCACATTATGTGGATCATATTCTTCTTAATAATGGTTTTACTATCGCCAATTCGGATATCATCCTGGTACACGAACTGGGAGAAGAAGAAAAATTAGGCGCACGGATTCACAAAAAAACAATGACTGAGCTCAAACAGCCCTTGCATAAAACCAAGCTACGACTTGAAGTTATTGATGGTATTGACATAGCTTCTTACGAGCTGTTGAGCCAGGCCCAGGAACGCCTGCTTAGCCAGCCTACCCATAGCTTCGCAGAACTTGAAACTATTGAAAGACTTATACCCGGAACGGTCAAAACATTCAAAACCTACCTGGATGATACACTGATCGCAGGGATTATCGTATTTAAGGTCAGTGATTCGATCCTGACTACTTTTTACGTTTACGACAGCCCCGACGGACGTAATTACAAGGCCAACCATTTTTCTTATTACAGCGTACTTCAATACGCTTTCAAAAATCAATTCAGGTATCTTGATTTTGGTCCCAGTTCATTTGGCTGGCGTCCCAATTATCCATTGATTTCTTTCAAGGAAAAATTTGACGGCAGACCATTTCTCCGCCACACATTTGAGAAAGGTTTTAAGAACAGCGGTATATAAAAACGAATTGGGAATTTGTGACTGGGTCCGACCCAATTCCAAATTCCCAATTACTAATTCCTAAAAATAACTTTATAGCCTCTTAATCTTAATATTCCTAAACCACACATTGTCTCCATGATCCTGTAGCCCGATCTTTCCTTTTTTAAATTTCGCGAAGTCGGGCAAATTCTTAAACTTGCTTCCGGCTACCAGTTGCTGCCAGTTTTCATCCCAGAGAGTAGTAGTAATAATATTTTCACCATTTAGGAAAAACTCGAGTTTTCCATCCTTGCATTTTATTTCAGCAAGGTTCCACTCCATTGCGGGCTTTACCGTCTCTTTGGATGAAGAGATCAAATCGTATAGATCGCCCGCACGGTGCTTTTGGATCTTTGCATCCGGATGCCCATTGTTGTCCAATACCTGCATTTCAGGGCCGGTTTCCCAGGGATATTTGTACTTCTCATTTTCCTGGGCGTAAATGATCACCCCACTGTTGCCATTGGGAGATATTTTCCATTCGTACACAAGATGGAAGTTGTCATACTCCTGGTCGCTGACAATATCTCCACCGCCAACAATTTTACCGTCTGCTTTTTCTGAGGCGTCGAGGAATAATGTATTGTCAACCACTTTCCATGCATGGCCAATAGTATCTGCTTTGTATTTATGCCAGCCTTTTGTTGATACTCCATCAAATAAAAGCTCCCAGCCATCATCGGTCTTATTTTCGGTGGTTGCGCTTTCTGTCTGGGTTGTCGTCTCTTTACTGCCTGAATTATTGCAGGCAAGCAGGATGCCCGTTACGCCAATGGCCACGATAGTTTTGATCATGAAAGATTTATTTTTTCAGTAATAGAATGTATTTAACCATTTTTTCCGCATCGTCCTGTGAAATGCCTGGGTGTGGCAGCATAGGAACTTCACCCCATACACCGCTTCCGCCTTTGACTATCTTTTCAGCCAGCTCGGGAATAACACCCGGCGCCTGGCTGGCGTATTTGTTAGCCACTTCACGATATGAGGGACCCGTAAGTTTTTCATCTACTTTATGACAAGTCAGGCAATCGCTTTTAGCGATCAACTCAAGCCCCTCCTGGTATTCGGGCAACGATGTGATATCAGTTTCGGCCGGAGCTTCCTCCGCCGGAGTATCCTTTGTTGTATCGGCCTTGTCACTATCGCTATTGCAAGAAATCAAAACTGCAAAAGCCATCGCGGTAATAAGAATTTTTTTCATGTTGTGTTATTTATTTTAAGTTGATATGCTGCATTAACTGTGCAAAAGTATTAACTCAGTCCCAATAGTGAACGATTAAATGCTTCATCGGCTTTTACACCGGCAAAATCATCAAACGCTTTTTCCGTCACCCTGATAATGTTTTTCTGTATAAATTCTGCACCTTCCTTTGCACCATCTTCAGGATGCTTCAAACAACACTCCCACTCCATTACCGCCCAGCCTTTGTAGTCATACTCGGTGAGCTTGCTGAAAATCCTTTTGAAATCCACCTGGCCATCGCCAGGTGAACGATAACGACCTGCGCGATTCAGCCATCCCTGGTAACCACCGAATGTTCCCTGCTTGCCGGTAGAATTAAATTCTGCGTCTTTAACATGAAAAGTCCGGATACGTTCGTGGTAAAAGTCAATATACTGGATATAATCCAATTGTTGCAAAACAAAATGTGATGGATCATACAGGAGGCAGGCGCGGGAATGATTATTTACTTTTTCTAAAAACATCTCGTAGGTGATACCATCAAACAGGTCTTCGCCGGGATGTATTTCATAACAAACATCTACGCCACATTCGTCGAAATAGTTAAGGATCGGAAGCCATCTATTGGCCAGTTCCTTAAAACCTTCCTCAACCAGTCCGGCCGGACGCTGCGGCCAGGGATGAAATGTATGCCAAAGCAGGGAGCCACTAAATGTCGCATGCGCATTAAGGCCGAGGTTCTGTGATGCCTTCGCGCCATATTTAAGCTGCTGTATAGCCCACTCTGTGCGGGCTTTGGGATTTTTGCGATGCGATTCAGGTGCAAAAGAATCAAAAAGGTCATCATACGCGGGATGTACCGCAACCAGTTGTCCCTGTAAATGGGTTGACAACTCTGATATTTCCATGCCACATTCGTTGACGATGCCTTTTATCTCATCAGCATACGTCTTACTTTCAGCGGCTTTTTGAAGGTCGATACACCGCGGATCCCAGGTGGGGATCTGCACACCTTTAAAACCTAAAGCCTCTGCCCAAAGGCAAATGGATCGGAGATTATTGAACGGCTGCTTGTCGTCCAGGAACTGCGCTAAGAAAATACCGGGTCCTTGAATTGTTGTCATTTTAAATGCTTTATTGCGGATTAATGATGAGTATTGTTTAATTGATCAGTCTAACCTGAAGCTGACCTTTACAACCAGGATCATTTGTCTAATCAAATGCTAACCATTTCTGATCGCTCTTTCCACTCTCGATCACTTTCTCGATAAAATACATTCCTCTCACACCTTCATCCACGCCGGGGAAATCAAGCCACTCAGGCTGTGTTCGTTCATTGGCCAGTTTTGCCTTTAAACAAAGCGCGAAATTGCGATAGAGATTTGCAAATGCTTCCAGGTAACCTTCAGGGTGACCCGCGGGTGTGCGTGTATTGTGTTTGGCATAACTTCCCAGGTAGGGATTACCTGCACGATATATTTCGGCAGGCCTGTCGAGCCATTTCACCTGCAGGCTATTCGCATCTTCCTGTTGCCACACCAGCCCGCCTTTTTCACCATATACTCTTATCTTAATATTGTTTTCCTCGCCCGCAGCGATCTGCGTAGCAAATAAAGAACCGCTGGCGCCATTTTCAAATTTCAATAAAACGTTGCCGTCATCATCGAGCTTTCTACCGGGCACTACAATATTTATATCAGCACAGATCTTTGTTACTTTCAATCCGCTGACATACTCTGCGAGGTTGAAAGCATGTGTACCGATATCACCCATACCACCGGCCATACCGCTTTGGGATGGATCAGTACGCCAGGCGGCCTGCTTAAATGAATTCGTTTGGGCATCCGCACCTTCCAGGAAACTGCTTAGCCAACCCTGCGGATATTCAACGTACACTTTGCGCACCTTACCGAGCTTTCCGCTCAGGACCAGTTGCCTGGCTTCTTTCACCATGGGATAGCCTGTATAAGTATGTGTGAGACAAAAAAGCAGTTGACTTTTTTTGACCAATTCCTGTATTTTTTTACCCTCCTCAAAGTCAAATGCGAGTGGCTTGTCCATCACCACATGAAACCCATTCTCCAATGCCAGTTTCGCAGGTTCAAAATGCACGCGGTTGGGTGTTACGATATTGACAAAGTCCATTCGTTCACCAGCCGGCAATAAACTTTCGGCCTCGAACATTTCCTTATAAGAACCGTAAACGCGTGAAGCGGGAAGATGTAATGTTTCACCGGTTTGTTTCGACTTCTGTGGGTCGCTGCTGAAAGCGCCACAGACCAGTTCTATTTCCCCATCTATCAACGCGGCAATCCTGTGTACGGCGCCGATAAATGCCCCGGGTCCTCCACCGATCATTCCCATTCTTAATTTCCTCGAAATCATTTCAAACAATTGTTAGCAGGTGATTGATTATTTTTATTGGCGACTAAATGAATATGGTTTTAAAAATAGTACATTTAGCTTTTACAACCATCATCATCACAAATCTAACGACATGCAAGCTGTAAATAGAAATCAACTTTTTGTTGCCAGTTGTCTCGCGTTACTTGTTACCTCACTTTCTTTCGGAATCCGTGCCGGAATCTTAAACAGGCTGGGTGTTGAATTCGGCCTGGATAAAGAACAACTAGGCGTGATCGCCGCCACTGCTTTCTGGGGGTTCCCGCTTGCAGTTATTA
>JAEZRB010000120.1 GCA_023412975.1 Bacteroidota bacterium
CTCTTCATATGATGGCATGGGAGGGATGGTGTCTGCCGGGTCGGGTTGGGGATATTCCTGGGCCCGGGCAGCTAAAACGCTAAACAACAGGAGCAAACATACCCCTGCTGTCAATAATTTTTTATGTAGGAACCTCCCCGGCATCTGCTCTAAATGTATAAAAACTCTTAAAGCTAAACAAGACATCAAATCCGATAAAGTCGCTGTACTGAATCTGTGAAATTTTTAACGTTCTGCCCTCAGGCGATTTAACTGGATGCGCCGTACCATACTGATCAGGATACCCACGGCGGTAATAATGATCCCAAGCCACAGTACGTTGATAAAGGGGAATTTATATGCTTTTAGCGTCACATATTCCAATATGGCGCTGGACTCTTTTACCCCGATATCAGCCCCGGTGCCATCGTCGTCAACCTTATTAATACGAAGGATCAGGCTTTCAGACATAACGGTATCGGGTAATGCCAGCAGATTACCACGCTGGTTGATCAGCAATGGCTCCGAAGTATAACTGGTCTTATTAAAAGAATACACTTTGATGCTGGCAACCGTGGCTTTGTCACCCGGCTGAAAACCTTTGAATGGCATGCTGTCACGCGTAGCCAGTCTTTCGAGGATCATATATCCCTTAGAGTAATAAATACTGTCGCCAACCTTAACCGGGTTGCTTTTGAAACTGGCAGTATCCTTGTTCTTTTCAGGATTTGGCAGGGCAGAGATATAGGTAAAAACATCGTGATCCCAGTAGTGGCGCGAATCGGGATTTGCCATTAAACCTTCATTCCCCTTGTAATTCACAAAAGCGTTTGGTCGCAATGTGAATTCTTCATCATCGATCCGGCTTTTAAAATGTATCGAATAATACCATTGTTGCTTTTTGGGATGCGCCGAATCACCAATATAAGTGACATCATATTTACCCATCTTCATCGGCATCCCTTTTACCAGGGTCAGATTCTCACCTGTTTTTTCATTGCTTTCAGATCCGAAATCAATCGCGATACCGCTGGTATTTAACGACAGGATTTCTTTTTTTGATGAGGAAATAAGAACACCGAGTAATACAAGACCGAAACCAACGTGAGAGATAGAGCCACCTGAAAGTTTCAGGCTTCCTTTCAGGCCAAGCCAAATGTATGCGGCGTTGGCCACTACAGCGTATACTGCACATGCAATAGCCAGCCAGATGGCGCCAAGATAACCTGGTCCGTGTTTATCATAGTTAACATTACCAAAAGCCAGGATAAGTGTTGCCAATACCGCGGAAACAACGGTTGGGATCCAAATCTTTTTCCAAAATGCCTTTACCGTTGTATTCTTATACTTTAAATATTGTGTAACAGCTGTAAGAAGGCCGATAATGATTGCCACAAATATCTGGATCTGGTTATAAGCCATCTCTTCATCTTCGGGTGCAGCCATTTCAAGACCAAACACTTTATTGATCACCGGCAAGGAAGTTTTGCTGATGATGACAATCGCCGATAGAAAGAAAACAAGTGAACCGATAAACATCCAGAACTCGCGGGAATTGCCACTTTCTTCTTTGGCAACACCGGGTATTTGTTTTTGCATTTGAAAAATCACAAACCCAAGCCCGGCCAGGATGGTGAGAAAAGCGATAGCCGGTATGCCCAGGAAATAAGATGCCGCCAGCATCACTATACCAGAGGCAGCCGTGATGGTTCGCTGGTTGGCCGTAGTCGCGACCAGGAAAGCAGGCAGCCAGGTAAAAATATAAAGCAGCAGGTACAACTGGCCATTCATACCCAGGTCGGTAAAGGCGTGTACCGATGCTTCGCCCAGGATACCACTACGTGTTAGGAAAGTGGAATAAAGAATAAATATGAATGTAAGGAACAGGAATAAGTAAGTAGACCTGAGTGAATGTCCGCTATTTTTATAAATAATCAGGGTATGAATACCTGCCACCAATATCAACCATGGTACCAGTGACGCGTTCTCAACCGGATCCCATGCCCAGTATCCGCCAAATGTAAGTGACTCGTATGCCCAGGCAGCTCCCATCATGATACCTACACCCAGGGCGGCAAGTGAAAACAAAGCCCAGGGCAAAGCCGGTCTCAACACTTCGCCAAATTTCTTTGTCCAAAGTCCTGCGATCATATACGCAAAGGGAATAAGGGTGGATGCAAATCCCAGGAATAAGACCGGCGGGTGAATAACCATCCAATAGTTTTGCAGCAGTGGGTTGAGGTCGTTGCCGTCCTTTATGGAAGAGAGATAATCTTCCCTTATTGGTTCGTTGAGGTCAAAATTTATATGGAGTGCGGGTGCATTGTCCAGTACACCCGATTCACGCAATAGTATAAAAGGGTTAGAGCCTAGCTTTTCACCAAAAATATAGATACCGATGACCATGGTTGCAAGCAGGAATTGTGTAAAGCTTACCACGGTCATCACCGGCGCTTCCCATTGCTTGCTTGTCCTGATCAGAACCAGCCCCAGCACACAATGCCCGATGCTCCAAAGCAGGAAGCTACCTTCCTGGCCCTCCCAGATCGAGGCTAACAGGTATTTGGGCTCTAATGAGCGGCTGCTGTGCTGCCATGCATATTTGTATTCAAAAAGATGGTTGGCATTTATATAATACAAGATCGCAATAATGGAAACTACTGAAACAACTTCGATGATAAACGCGGTCCGGCCCAGCTTTTTCCAGTAAGCCACATCGGCGCCCTGTCGGATCACCGTGGCTTTGAAATAGGCAAATGTCGCCACCAGCGAAGCCACCAGGGAAAGTACTAACAAGAAATGGCCTATTTGACCTGGTAGAAGATGCTCGCCTATGTAATTCATTATAAACTGGGAGTTTTAAGAGCCCTGGGAGTTTAGATGGTTGATGTTTGCGTCAATATTTAATACTGCTCACCTGCCGCCTGGATATTTTTACCTGCAGCGCTCATATCGTCTTTATACTTGGAGGGACATTTGGTTTGTATACTCTGACAATCGAAGTGATCGCCCATATATTTTCCTTTTAGTACAAGTCGCTCGCTAATTTCGAAATTCTCCGGCTTCGGATTGTGATATATAACCCTTACAGATTTACCTAATGTATCAACGGCAGTAAACTCCAGGTAATTGGGATTTTTCAAGGCATCATATTCGACGGGCTGCGACTTATCAAGACGTGCCATCAGGTGTACATATTTACCAGGTTTAGAAATGGCGGTATCTACGGTATCGTAGGTGGTAGCCGTTTGCAGAAAACTGATCAGCACGGCAATGGCTCCGGCAACTAGTACAAGAAGAATGATGTGGATTTTTTTCATGCTTGGTTTATTTTGGCCAGGGGATGTTCGGTTCTGCCAGGTCTTCAAATGCGCTGCGAAATTACACCAAAATAACTTGCTTACAGCGGGTTTCTGTATTAACGAAACGATAACAGATTTGTTCAAAACCTCCCGGAAATTTTATTAGCTGTTCAATAAGTCCGGCCTGCCCGTCCAATTATCTGCAATTCTCTCCCTTATCTTTGCCGGATATAAAGTATTAAAGCCATATGATGTTTGAACTTTCAGAAGAACAATTAATGATCCAGAAGGCGGCCCGTGATTTTGCTAAAAACGAATGTCTCCCAGGCGTAATAGAACGCGATGAAAAACAGCAGTTTCCCCGTGAGCAGATCCTTAAACTTGCCGACCTCGGTTTTTTAGGGATGATGGTAGACCCTAAATACGGGGGAGCAGGTATGGATACCGTTAGTTATGTACTAGCCATGGAAGAGATCAGTAAAATAGATGCAAGTGTTAGTGTCGTGATGAGTGTAAACAACAGCCTTGTATGTTACGGTCTGCAGGAATTTGGCACAGAAGAACAAAAAAATAAATACCTGGTGCCCCTGGCGCAGGGGAAGAAAGATGGCGAACTGTATATCGGTGCTTTTATGCTTAGCGAGCCCGAAGCTGGAAGTGACGCGACATCCCAGCGTACGACGGCAGAAGACAAAGGCGACCATTATATATTAAATGGTACCAAGAACTGGATCACCAATGGTGGAACCGCGGGCGTTTACCTGGTCATGGCACAAACCGACCCATCCAAGGGTTCGAAGGGAATTAATACCCTGATCGTTGAAAAAAACTGGCCGGGAGTAACCGTTGCCGCCAAGGAAAATAAACTCGGAATCCGGGGTAGTGATACACACACGGTGATGTTTAACGATGTAAAAGTGCCAAAGGAAAACAGGGTAGGAGCCGACGGTTTTGGATTCACCTTTGCGATGAAAACACTGGCCGGCGGACGCATAGGCATTGCCTCGCAGGCACTGGGAATTGCCAGCGGCGCTTTTGAACTGGCAAGAGACTACTCAAGGACAAGAAAAGCATTTGGAACCGAGATTAAAAATCACCAGGCGATTGCTTTCAAACTCGCAGATATGGCTACCAAAATCGAAGCAGCAAGATTGCTTTGTTTAAAGGCAGCCTGGGAAAAAGACAATGGCCGGGATTATACCCTGAGCAGTTCCATGGCAAAAGTTTATTCATCAGAAACAGCGATGTGGTCAGCCATCGAGGCGGTACAAATCCACGGCGGCTATGGTTTTGTAAAAGAATACCATGTCGAAAGGCTGATGAGGGACGCTAAGATCACACAAATTTATGAGGGCACCAGTGAAGTGCAACGTATTGTGATCAGCAGGAGTATTCTAAAAGGTTAGACGGGGTTATATATGTCCCACACGGGAATATTTTATACCATCAAAAGCCATCAAATGAAACTACCTGTATCTCTGTCGGCAATGCTGCTGGCATATGTAAGCATGTCATTTGCTCAATCGCCCACTGATAATTCCTGCACCTCAGGAATAGTGATCAACAGTAATTATTCAAAAGCAAAAAATCTGCAGGAGGCGTTGGATATGTTTGCACCAAGGGACTTACCGGGTCTTTCTCTTGCCGTATTTTCTGAAACTGAAGGCTGGTGGGCAGGTGCGTCCGGTTATTCCCGTTTGGAGTCTCGTACGCCTATGAGTATCTGTCACCTTCAGTACCTGCAAAGCGTATCGAAAACTTATATTGCTGTTGCGATCCTCCAGTTGCAGGAGAAAAAAAAGATCGAACTCGACGCGCCACTTACAAAATACCTGGCAAAAAAACATACGGATCCCATTCCCAATGCCGATAAGATCACGGTTCGAATGTTGTTAAACCAAACGTCAGGTATAGCCGAGTACAACTCACACCCCGGCTATACCGGGCAGGTAATACTCAATCCAACCAAAGCTGTGGATATTGAAGCCGTGCTGCAATTGTTAAAAGATGATCCAGCTCAATTTGCACCAGGTGCCCGCCATAAATACACGAATACGAACTACCTGCTATTGGCAATGATCGCCGATGCGATCACCGGAAACCACGCACGATATATCGCTGACAATATTTTTAAGCCTCTTGGAATGAACCAGAGTTTTTACCAGCCGGATAAGAAAAAAGTGGATTATCCGAACATTACGGACTCTTACTGGGATATCCTTAACTCCGGACGGCCAGCAAACATTACACCAATGCAAAAGGCAAATGTAGCGCCGTTGAAGGGCGATGATGGCGTAATCAGTACACCCATTGATGCGGTAAAATTTCTCAAAGGACTAATGGAAGGAAAACTTCTGTCAGACTCATCGATGAAAGAAATGCAAGAATGGGTGAAGAATGATAAAGGCGAGCCGGTATATGGACTTGGGCTATCATATTTCGATCTTGGTGGCCTTGTTGCCTATGGTCATGGTGGCGGAGGCGGCCTGGGTGCGGGTTGCGTTATGGCTTATATTCCTGCGAACAAAGTGTATCTTTTCCTGGCTACCAATACCGGGGTTGTCATTGATGGGCGTAGCGGTATTAAAGCAGACGAGGCGCGAAATGCAATTCTCGGGATCTTGTTGCAGTGATTTCGGAGGATGACCGGAATCGCTTTTTTGTTTGACATCTTTATTACAACTTTGCTGCTCTGAAAATTATGTCGATCGACAGGGAAGCATATTATCGTATTACATCGCAGTTACAGCCCAAAAACGTAAGTCTTGTTGCCGTATCCAAGACCAAACCCGTTGAAGATATCGAGGAAATGTATCAGCTGGGACAAAGAGATTTTGGTGAGAACTATGTACAGGAAATGGTAGATAAGGCAGTGAAATTGCCAAAAGACATACGCTGGCATTTTATCGGCCATCTCCAGACAAACAAGGTTAAATATATCGCACCATTCGTGTCATTGATCCACGGTGTCGACAGCCTGAAACTTCTCACCGAAATAAACAAACAGGCTGTAAAGAATAAAAGAAGTATCGATTGCCTGCTACAGGTGCATATCGCTGAAGAGGAAACCAAGTTTGGCCTGGATGAAGCGGAATTAAACCTTGTGATCAGTCAATTTGGAGACCTCGCATTTGAAAACGTACGGATAAAAGGCCTGATGGGCATGGCTTCATTTACCGATGACTTGAATAAGGTAAGAAAAGAGTTTCGTGGGTTAAAGCAGATATTCGTTAAGTATTCAAAAATTGCTGCCTCTTCAGTTAATTCTGACAACTGCGATCTCCAAATTCTTTCCATGGGAATGAGCAGTGATTATACCATAGCCATTGAGGAAGGCAGTAATATGGTGCGGATAGGCAGTTTACTATTTGGTGCAAGAAATTACGAGGAATAAGCATGCATTTATTTCGCTTTCGGATAACCCGGCACATTTTGTCCAAGGACGATATCCCTGGTTGCTCTCAACATCCCATTCTTCATTTCTGGTTTTAAAACGCCATTACCACCACGGGGCGGACGGCTATGATTTTCCTGCTCCAGGTAAGGGTCATCCGCAAAAAGATATTCATCGATCCAGTATTCAGCAATACCGGGTTCTTTAATAGTAGGATGAATATGTTTCGGGTTCCTGCCATTGGGGTAAGATGCAGGAACAAGTGTATAGAATTTATATTTACCATCGGCGCCGGTTTTTAACCAGCCCCGCAGGTATCCATGTCGCCTGGCCCATCCTTTTTCATTTCCTTTTGTTGGGTACACTCCTGCCTGATCGGTATGATATACATAAAGCACCACGTCTTTAGCCGGTGTTTTACCATCGCCATGGAAAATAGTCCCGCTGATCTCGATCTTCGGTCCGGGCTGATCAAAATCAGGCAAAGTATCTACGTTGCTTAACTGATTAAAAGGGACAGGACATTCATGAATGGCCTCGCAACCTTCGCAGCCGTCGCCAACAATAATATCTGCCGGGGCTTTCTTGTTGGTCGTGTTATTTTGAGAGCAGGCTGGGAAAGCCTGGCAAATTACGAGTGTCAAAATCAGGAGGGATTTCATATTTGATCGATTTGTTTTATAAATCTCTCAAATTCTTTTCCCGGTGTAGCAAAGCATTACACAAGCAGTATGGAATGCTTGATGAATGGAACAAATGGTGCATTCAACTCTTTTGATGTCGGACTTTCACAACCGGTCAGACACTTAATGTTTCTGACATCTAGTAACCCATAATCATGATAAAACCAAGTGTAAAACACGGGCTTAAAAAGTTCTTTTCCATAAACGTATTTCAACCCCATGTCAGACACTTAATGCTTCTGACATCTAGTAACGCAAAACCCTGGAAAAACAATGGGTAAAAAACCGGCTTAAAATGTTTTTTCCGGGCAAAATTCTCAACGAGAAAGTTGGAAAAGCTATACGAAAGATGCCGCACAAATTTTAGGGTATAGAACGGACTTTTGTTTCGCAACTCTGAAACCAATAATATGATTAAAGAAAGCCAATGCAGTTTCTTTTGGCTTTTTGTACTTTAGCGGTCAAAAAAAAAATGCGTAGTAACTCCTAAATTGAAGAAATTGTGTAAGCCATATGTAACCTTATGCTTTTAACTAGCATAAAATCAATAATAGAATTTTACAGCACTATGAAGAAGAAAATAATTTCAATCTTACTAATTTTAATTTCATTCAGTTCATTTGCACAGGAAAAAGTAAATTTTTCGAAGAAATTTAAAAATGTAAATCGGGGAAAATATAAGGTTGAGATCAATGAGGTGAAGGAATTGATTCATATTATGACTGCCATTACAAATTCAGGCAAAGAAAACGATGATATGATTCAGCAAGAGGGACAGTATTATCAGGATATACGTACTTATTTTAAGCCTTACGAAAATGAAAAAATCATTAAAACTTTTGATTCCCTAATGGTTTCTTCGATGTACAACTTTATTTTTCTTACCGGAAATTCTATTTCATATAATTTCAGGGGAAGCAGACTTGTAAAAAGTGATGTTTTTGAATTTCCGGTTATGGGAGTTGCGAATGTTAAAATTGAAGAAAATCCGATTACTACATACAAACGGGAGATAGAAAAATTTGCAAAAAAATCAAAATTCCGAAAATTCTATTCCGCCCATCAGAAATTCTATTCAGGAATTATTTCAGATTATGAAAAAAATGCCAATCTCGGAAAGCAGTGGAAATGGCTTGAAAATAACTTTGAAACGAAAAAAGATAGTTACATTATTTTATGCTCACCTTTGATTAACGGACTGAATTATACAGGACAATTTACCAATAATAATTTTTCGCTTATTCATATGAACCTTCCACCTCTGGATATTTATCCGAAACTTACTCCGCTTGAAAACGAGCTATTGAACACAAGGGTAATGTTTACGGAAATCGACCATAATTATGTGCATAGTCCGACAGAGACGAATAAAGAACTCATCAATCAGATTTTTGCAGACCGGAAAATATGGGTAAATGAAGAAGCCGACGGAACATACGCTTATCCTAATCCTATTAAGGTATTTAATGAATATATGACCTATGGCGTTTTCTTGCTTTATTGTAAAGATAATTATGACCAATCTGCTTTGGAGAAAGTGACTAAAGATGTGATTGCCCTTATGACCGACAGAGGTTTTCCGAAAATGGAAATATTCGCGCAAAAACTTTTGAAAATTCGTTCAGAATATCCAAACGAGAAAATTGACAAATGGTATCCTGAGTTTTTGAAACAGTTTGCCGAATAAAAGCTAACGCATTCACTTAATCGACTAACGCTGATAATTGTCTTCCAACACCTTAACAATATCGCTTCACGAAAAGGATTTTCCCCCGAGTTTGATAAAAGGTATAAGTCCGTCATCTCTGTACTGTTGCAACGTTCGCTTGGCTGATATGCAACATCTCGCAAACCTGTTCGCTTGACAGGAAGATTTCCTGCCCGGGTTTCATACCAGGTCAGACACTTAAGGCTTCTGACATCTAGTAACACAAATTCCTGATGAAACCATGGTTCAAACACGGGCTTAAAACGTTTTTTTTCTGGACTGATTTCATAACTGGACATACCCCTTGTCTTTTATTCCCAAAACCTGTGAGCACCGGAGATAATATCCCCTCATCAAGCAAGCACTACTGCTCGTGTAATGTTTTTTACCATTGATAAGCTGTAAATTTATTTTACCATCTATGTTTCAAAACAGGGGACTTTTAAAATATAAACTGCACCATATATTCTTCTGGATGCTGGTTTTTGGCACCTGGTATTTTCTTCGTTACGAAGATTACCGGGAGCCGGGAATGGCTTTTAAAGTGACACTGCTCAAAGTAATAGATCTGGCCGCGATGATCTACATCACCAACTATGTGCTTCTTCCACAGCTGTTTTACAAAAAAAGGTATGTATTGTTTGTGGTATGCCTGGTTCTTTTGGTAGTAAGTAGCAGCATACTCAAAATGAATATCCAGGGCAGGATCATGAATGTGCCGGCACTTTATAATCTGTCGGGCGACCTGAAACAACGGATCTACGATAACATGATCCCCCATTTCTTCCTGGTTATTGCAGGCGCGGCGGTAAAACTGATGTTCGATTACAGTCGACTGCAGCAGAAAATGGCGGAGATCGCAAAGGAAAAAGCAGAAGCTGAGCTGAACTTCCTAAAATCCCAGATCAATCCTCATTTTCTGTTTAATTCACTTAATTCGGTTTACTTCCTGATCGATAAAAATAATACGGCAGCCAGGGCCTCACTTCATAAGTTTTCAGACATGCTCCGTTACCAGCTCTATGAAGCAAATGGGGCCAAAATTCCGGTAGAGCGGGAAATTGCTTATCTGGAGGATTACGTGGGTTTGCAAAAATTACGCAAAGAAGAGGACTACGCAGTTTCCCTGACTTACACAGATAAGGTAAAAGGATTTCTGATCGAGCCATTGTTGCTGATCCCATTTGTGGAGAATGCCTTTAAACATGCGGCTCCCGATGCTGAAAAAAATAACTTTATCACCCTGCAACTGGACAGGAAAAATGGCGAGTTCATTTTTAATGCGACTAATTCAAAAGGCCGCGAAAAAGCAACTGATCCGTTTAGCGGAATCGGACTGACCAATGTAAAAAGAAGACTGGAGCTTTTATATCCCGGCAAACATGAATTGAATATACATAACGGGGAACATGTCTACAGGGTAGAAATGAAACTGAAGGTTTCCTGATTCACCCCGACCCCTGAACGTTAATTTTAATTGCTTAACGAGCCTACTAATATGAAAATAAAATGTATCATTATAGATGATGAGCCCCTTGCCAGGAAAGGCCTGAGGGAGTACATTTCAGAAATCGATTTCCTGGAACTTGCAGGCGAGTTTGATAACCCGGTCAAAGCAACGGTAACACTGGCAAAAAACGAGATACAGCTTATACTACTGGATATTCAAATGCCAAAGATCACGGGTATTGACTTTTTAAAATCACTAAGAACTGCACCTCCTGTTATCTTCACAACGGCTTATCCACAGTTTGCCATCGATGGTTATGAGCTGAACGCGCTCGACTATCTTGTAAAACCAATTTCATTTGACCGCTTTTTGAAAGCAGCCCTGAAAGCCCGGGAATATTATGAGCTAAGAGAGAAAAACAATGCTACCAGGTCGGCGGACAAAGCCGGTTTCTTTTTTATTAAAGCGGATAACAAGCTGGTAAAGATCTCACTCGATGATTTAAAATTTGTAGAGGCACTGCAAAATTATGTTGTGGTACATACCCGTGACAAGAAATATATCACTTACCTGACGTTTAAAGCAGTGGAGGAGTACCTTCCAGCCGACAGGTTTATTAAAACGCATAAATCTTATATTATCGCTGCTGATAAGATTGAAAGTATTGAAGGCAATACGATCAGGATCGGGGCAAACGACATTCCGATCAGCCGCAACCTGAAAGAAGAAGTACTCGAAAAGCTTTTGAATGGTAAGTTTCTTAAACGATGAATGAACGAACCTATCGGATCCAAACAATCAAAGCCTATTCGTATCCCTCGACTTTCACAATTTCTCCATAGTCTACAAATAACTCAGAGCCCGCGGAAATGTCAACGATAGCTTCGAAATACTCACCATCATTAACAGAAATAATATTGGGAGCAGACGAGTGATTGAGATAGTTTACCAGGTCCATGATCTTAAAACCATAATCTGGTACAAAATAATCTTCATCATCATAAAGGCAATATGTTTCTACCAGGGAGCGAGAATGCACGGGAAGTTTTTCCACCTCATGAATAGGCAGCCTGATCCATTTGGCCTCATTCCTTGAAAATATAGCCCGACAACCTTTAGGAATATCGGTGATGGCAAAAACACCGATGCCGTGGACCGCAGAAGGTTTTAATGCAACAAAAGTTTCCGATGAAAGCTCCCGTAGAAGTTCTTCCTTCGTCATACGTAAAAATAAATGAGGTGAAAACTAGCTGCCCCGTTGTGAACCGGTATTAGATTGTTTGGAAACAAAACCCGTGGATTTAGGTTTCTGTATAAACTTAGAACCACCTTTGTCATTGGCAGCAGTATTAGCTTTCTTTTTGTCTTTCTTTTGGCCCTTTTTATTCTGCTGGTTTAGTAGTGACATAGCATTAGGATTTATTAACTGTAAATATAAAAAAATAATCAAAACCCTGCTAGCCTCGCTGCTTTTCAAGGCGCAAATTATGCCGGATCACATCCCAGTATTCTTTACCATAGGAAACAAGGATTTCCGAACCGGCGGGAATATCCCGGGTTGCTTCTATAAATACCTTGTAGTTTTCTTCCGTATAAACCGCGTTGTTGGTCATACCTTTTACTTTCTGCAATCCCCGGGCATCGTTTGCGTACCTGCCTAATGCCTTGGAATATGTCCGCGCATCGATGACGTGGTTGCGGTCGATATAATAGATATAACCATTCTTTCCATCGTCGTGATTGACCTCTTTCCAGGTTGTCATCTTCCCTTTATACTCGACGATACGCGTTCCCTTAAGAATAAACTTTTTCGTGAACAGACCCATACCCGAGCCGGGTATTGTTGACTTTTTTATATAAAGTTGCTTTTCTAATAGTGCCATAGTTCCTGTTGTTACGGTGGGCGAAGGTAATAGGTTCTGAAGTAATAAATCGAATAAAAGACAAGAGTGGTACTTTTGAGACGCGGTAGATAGACCAACGTGGAAAATTGTCGACAGAATCCCAGTTTGATAGATCTTTTACCGCAATTTCCAAATAGGTAAGATTTTTGAAGCTTTGTTGATACATTTCTAAAATCAAAATCAAATAATATGAAACTTTTATCATTTTCAAGGCTGGCTGTTTGCACGCTAGCGATTGGTTTTATCGGGTATAGCTGTAACAACGAAAATACCAGCAGCGATGAAAACACCGATACGACCACAACAATCAGCGATGCAGCACATGCCGATATGAATATGGCGGGAGATACCGCTACTGTAGCACTTGTTGAAAAAGCGGAAGCCGTCCTCACCGGCACCTATCCCGACACGGCTTTAAGCGGTACCGCGAAGTTTGAAACAGGTAGTGATGGGAAGGTAAAAATGAATATCGAAATTACAGTTGCTGCTAAAGCTGGTAAAGAAGTCGCCGTGCATATCCACGAACATGGCGATTGCAGCGATAACGGTAAAATGGCGCATGGTCACTGGAATCCTACTAACGCACAACATGGTAAATGGGGTAGTGACAGTTTTCATTCCGGCGATATAGGTAATATAAAACTGGATTCAAAAGGCAAAGGTTCAGTAAAGATCGAAACCGATCTGTGGACCCTGGGCGGTGCTCCTGGTAAAAATATCCTGGGCAAAGCCATCATTGTGCATGGTGGTGTGGATGATTTCAAGACCCAGCCAACCGGCGATGCTGGTTCAAGGATCGGATGCGGCGTAATTAAGTAAGCAAGGCTTAAGTATTCTGAAGCCCGGCAGAGAAATCAATCTGTGGAATCCGTGTAATCCGTGGCTAAATCCCCCGCCACCAGGCAGGGTGCAAATAACAAGGGACAAAGTGCATAAGAATCAACCTGGCACTATGTCCCTTTTTTTGTTTTTCTATCAATAAAATAGAGATTCGGAATCTTAAAATCCTCTCTTTCCGGCTTTTCCTTTTATTACATAACCGTTGAAAGAAATGCCCTGCCTGTTGGTGCTATTAACGCGCAATGAAGCCCGGCCATTGTCAAAAATCGTGAAATATAGTGCCTGTACGTCCCTGGCATCTTTTGGAGTTATAGTAAGATCCCAGCGCTTTTTTTTCCTTTTTTCTAGTGTGTATTCAAACTCGGCAGAGGTAAACTTTATTCCACCCTCTGAGGGGTCGATGGGAGCTGTATAAGCACGACCGAAATAAGGGAGATAACATATTACGGTATCAGGTTTTACCACGACATCATACTCCGTTGTAAGTTGCCGGGTCCGGCCCCGGGCCGGGCTGACGGTTTCGGCCTTAAAAATAAAATTCTTCGTTTCCAGTATTTCCTGGACATTAAGTGCGGGTTCTTCCTGCGACATCGCTACGCCTGCAGTTGCCACCAGGATGAGACTAATGATAAAGTGTTTCATAATAAAATACTGCTGGATTTGCCCCAGAAAATATGCCAGTTAAATTTAATAAAACCCTATTATTTCCCCTTAACAGCATTTTCACTATGTTAAATACTGCGTGGCAGGAAGTTTGCCCATTTTTGTGAAAGCCCTTATGAAAATAGCCCTGATTATCGCGCTTGTACTTTTTTCCCTGGCAGGTCATGCACAATTAAAAGGATTCAGCCTGGGTCCGTATGCAGAGATGGCTTCTCCTGCGGGTGGTTTTAAAGATACCCATAAAAACGGTTATGGTGCGGGTCTGGGCGCCGATATCCGGCTGGGTAAGATCGGCCTCACGGGTTCGGTGGGCTATATGCATTTTGAAGGTAAATCCGTTTTTACCGGTGAAACAACAAAAGACTACTCCTCACTTAAAGCCGTACCGCTACGGGTTGGTTTAAAGTATCGCTTTATACCCGCGTTGTATGCTAAACTTGAATCAGGGGTTGCCCGCTTCACGGGCGGCGATGAATCAGCATTTATATTTTCACCAGGTATTGGGGTGCGTGTATTAGGCCTCGACATTCAGGCAAAATACGAGCTTTGGAAAGCTGAGCAAACCTATTCGTTTTTAGGTTTGAAAGCGGGATTTAATTTCTGATTCGTTTTACCTGCAGGCGACCTGACTTACCCTATATTTAAAATGTTTTAACTTCCCCCGTACAAATCGATTGTATGAAAAAATCAATATGGGGAATTGACCTGGGCGGCACAAAAATAGAAGGTGTTATACTTCCCTCACTCCAGGATGCCCGTCCTATATTAAGAACTAGAATTGATACCGGAGCCGACAAAGGATACGAGAATATACTCGACCAGATCGTCAAACTGGTGCAACAGATGACCAAAGAGTCAGGACTCCAGCCCGAGAGAATTGGTTTTGGTACACCAGGTGTTCTGGATCCCGTACTGCAAACCATGAAGAACTGCAACAGCACAGCATTAAATGGTATGTCACTGGAAAAAGACCTTCGCCAACGCCTGGGTTTTGAAGTGGTATTGGCCAATGACGCTAATTGTTTTGCCTTAGCAGAGACAGTTTGGGGAGTTGTAAAAGAAAAGGATTTGAAAGTCCAGACAGTCTTTGGAATTATCATGGGCACCGGTGTCGGAGGTGGGATCATTTTCGACGGGCATGTATGGAATGGGAGACAGGGTATTGCCGGCGAATGGGGTCACAACTACC
>JAEZRB010000150.1 GCA_023412975.1 Bacteroidota bacterium
AAACTAACTACATCCGCCAGCGAATCCAGTTGCTTACCCATTTCAGACGTGGCTTTAAAAAGGCGCGCGACAAATCCATCCAGAAAATCAATAAGGGCTGCGGCAAAAATGAACAGGGAACCCATCGCAATCTTTTCCGGCATATTTACAGTTGTAAATCCAGTGGCATCCGTATATACAATTGCCTCGCCTGTTTGTAGGATACAGACAATGGCAAGACAGCCAAAAACAAGATTAAGCAGGGTGAAGAGGTTCGGTATTTGTTTCATATAAGTCGATAATCGAAAGTCAATGGCCGATATTCCTCGACTATTAACAGTAAGACCGTTTAAAGGAATTTATTGATATTGTATTCATTCGTCGCGCCAAAAATAAGCATCCTTAATGGTCCGGCACTGAAAGGTTTGACGCTATTAATTTTCAACCTGAAATTAACTCATGTTCCACCCTGTGAATTCCGAACTAGCGGTTTTTCATTAAACTTTCAATCTCATCCGCAGTGATCGGGATATTTTTCATCAGGTCTTTATTCCCATTTTTCGTGATCCAGACATTATTCTCAATACGAATACCCATTTGCTCCTCTTCGATATAGATCCCGGGTTCTACCGTCAGCACCATACCCGCTTTCAGCGGTTCTGTCCGCGTACCCAGGTCGTGTACATCGATGCCGAGATGGTGGGAGATTCCGTGGTATAAATATTTCCGATAGGCCCGGTTTTCGGGATCGTCATTCTTTACATCCGATTTTTTCAGCAGCCCAATTTTCAGGAATTGTTGCGTGGCCTCTTCTCCTACTTTATCGGTGTAGTCAATGATGTTGATACCCGGCTTCAAAAGACTTTTTGCAAAATCATGCAGGTGCAGACAGGCATTGTAAACAGTTTTTTGTCGTTTTGTAAACTTCCCATTTACGGGCACTGTGCGGGTAAGGTCAGCACAATATCCACCGTACTCTGCCCCAAAATCCATCAGGATAAGCTCACCATCTTTACACTCCTCGTTGTTGAACACATAGTGTAAAGTACGTGCCCTGTCGCCGCTGGCGATAATGCTGCTGTACGCTTCGCCGGTAGCCCGCTGGCTAAGGAAAGAATGTAGGATCTCGGCTTCAATTTCATATTCCATCACACCCGGTTTGATAAACTTCAACAGCCGGCGGAAAGTATTCTCCGTAATATCGATCGCTTTCTGCATGACTTCTGTTTCGAAAGAAGTCTTCACAGCCCGCAGTTCCTTAAATATTTTCGCAGCTCTTTCAAACTGGTGCAGGGGATAACGCTTCTTTATATCCCGGATATATCGGTAGTCACGGGTCTGCAACAAACTTGCTTTCCGGTCATTCTCATTACTATCCAGGTAAATGGTATCGGCCAGGTGTATCCATGTTTGTAATACAGCATCTATAGTATCAAGCCATACGATGGTTTGGATCCCACTGAGTTGTCGTGCTTCATCCGCTCTCAACCTTTTGCCATCCCATTTTTCCTTCAGCTCATTGGGTCTTACCAATACCAGTACTTCACGATATTTTGGATCCGGGTTATCCGGGAATAATATGACCATGCTATCCTCCTGCGTCACGCCGCTAAGCCAGTACAGGTCGCTATTCTGGCGAAAACGATAAATAGCATCTCCATTACTTGGTGTTTCGTCGTTGCTGACAATAATTGCGATCGCGTTTTTCTTCATCATACCTATAAACCGTTCCCGGTTTTTCCGAAATAGCTCTGGGTTGAGCGGCAAATTTTTCATACTTGATTTTTATTAGTCTGACCAGCCTGCTGAAGGGATCGCTGATACCAATCCTATCTGCCTGCTTAAAGCGATAAAGATATAAAGGCCTGTCCATTCGGGCTTTAGAATTTATGAATCACAATAAATGTATTTTATTAGGTGTAGAAGGTTGAATAATTGATATTTTTCAATAAACATCAAATTTTTTGAACAAAAACTAAATTCATGCTTTTTTATCGAAGCAAATTCAATGTGTCGTGCGAACACCCGTTTGTATTTCACACTAATTCTGTGTTATTTTTGCTCTCCTAAACAAAAGATTGCAAATATGGCCAGCACGACCGTTACTGTACCCCCGGAAAACTTAAAAAGCCTTGGTTTGAAAAATTATGAAAACATCCACTACCAGCTCACCTCCGATGAACTGGTCCAGGATTCAGTAAGAACAGGAAACGGTGTTCTCAATGATACCGGCGCCCTGGTGATCCATACCGGGGAATTTACCGGACGCGCTCCTAAAGACAAGTTTATTGTAAAGGATCCTGAGACTGCTGAGCATATCCACTGGAATGATTTCAATATCCCGATCGATCAAAAATACTTTGATATCATCCGTGAAAAGATCCTGGACTATTATCAATCGCTGCCAGAGTTATGGGTGCGTGACTGCTATGCTTGTGCCGACCCGAGATACCGCCTTAATATCAGGATCATAAATGAAAATCCGGCCAACAATCTTTTTGCCTACAATATGTTTTTACGTCCCGGGGAAGAAGAGCTCGAAAATTTCACCCCCGATTGGCAGATATATTCCGCACCAGGTCTGAAACTTGATCCTAAAGAATGTGGCACCCGCCAGCACAACGCTGCGGTTGTTTCTTTTCGTGATAAAACAATCCTGATCGCCGGCACAGGCTATACTGGTGAAATAAAGAAAGGCATTTTTACCATTCTCAATTATATCCTTCCACAGCAAAAAAATGTGCTGAGCATGCATTGCAGTGCCAACGTGGGAGAAAAAGGCGATACGGCCATCTTCTTTGGATTGAGTGGCACCGGTAAGACCACGCTGAGCGCTGACCCAAGTCGTAAACTGATCGGCGATGATGAACATGGCTGGACAGAAGATAATATCTTCAACTTTGAAGGTGGTTGTTATGCCAAGACCATCCATCTTACAGAAGAAAAAGAACCTGAGATATACAATGCTATCAGGCCAGGCGCCCTGGTAGAAAATACCCGCTTTTTCCCCGGAACCAATAAGATCAATTTTGAGGATAGCAGCATTACAGAAAATACCCGGGTATCTTACCCGCTGAATTATATCAGCAATGCACAGGAACCGTCGATAGCCGGTTTGCCACGGAATATCTTCTTCCTCACCTGCGACGCCTTTGGTGTATTGCCTCCTATCGCAAAACTGACGATTGGCCAGGCCATGTACCAGTTTATCTCCGGTTACACCGCAAAGGTTGCCGGTACGGAAGCTGGTGTTACCGAGCCCAAACCCACATTCAGCGCCTGCTTTGGTGCGCCATTCCTGCCGCTGCATCCCGGCAAATACGCCGATATGCTGGGCAAAAAAATGTTGCAGAACAAAGTAAATGTTTGGTTGATCAATACCGGCTGGACAGGCGGCCCCTATGGCATTGGTAGCCGGATGAAATTGAAATACACCCGCGCCATGATCACCGCGGTGCTGGAGGGCAAGCTGAACGATACACGTTTCGAAACACATTCCATATTTGATATGGCCATGCCACTGGAATGTCCCGGCGTACCGGCGGAAGTGCTGAATCCACGTAATACCTGGTCCGATCCATCAGCCTATGATGAAAAGACCCGTTTCCTGGCGAAATTGTTTATACAGAATTTTGAAAAATACAAAGACGGGGTGAGTGCCGAAATTATAGCTGCAGGTCCCAGGATCTAAGCAGCCGGGGTCGTGAAAATGGCCCGAACGTCACCATTTTTTATGAAATTTCACTTTCCTGTTGCAACTTTTGCGTATTGACCCCCGTTTATAGTCAATATGCGAAAAGTCTTAGCCATTTCATTCCTCTTCTGTTCCACCTTTATATTCGGCCAGTCGGATCATGAAGAGTTAATACACTGGAGCGCCGACCGCAAACTTACCTGGGCCGATTATCAAGGCGCTGCCAAACCCGGGTCCGATGTAGCTGCCTCCACAGCTACCTATCTTGGCATTGAATATAGTTTCAATAGCAAAGGTTTTGGCTATAAGATCACCTGTAGTTTTTCGAAAAATAAATCATGGGGTCTGCACAAGACGGATTATATCCTCGCGCACGAGCAGGGACATTTTGATATTGCTGAAATATTTGCCCGCAAGCTCAACCGCGAAATGTCAGCATACAAATTTGATAAGGATAATTTTAAAGAAGACCTTAAAAACATCTACCAGCGAATAACCACGGAAAAAGAAAATATGCAAAATGATTATGACCGTGAGACCAATCATAGCATTCTCAAAGAAAAACAAATGGAATGGTTAAAGAAGATCAGCCAGCTGCTTGAAGAATATAAAAGCTACGCTGATTACTGATCGATCACATTATTCCCATTTCCCTCGCATTACTTGTCAAAATTCATCACCTGTTTTCGGGCCACGTTCCTGGCGCGTCCATTGGCATCTATGATCGGGTTGAGCTTGGGCGCATCCAGGGTGAGCCTGTCTTTTATCTGTTGCTGCAGGAAAGAACTTTCAGGGTCTACTGACACATTCTTGATATGAATATCCCCATCGGGCTTGATATCGTATTCAACCAACACATAGTAGGCGCCTTTCTTCACTTTAGGTGAGGGTATTACTTCCGACCTGATGGTAAGAGTAAGTGAGTCTATAAATGATTTCCAGATCGTGTTGTTGTCTTTAGGCGTTGCATCCACTACCGGTGCAGTAAGCGCAGCTGTATCGGCAGCTGTAAGGGTAATGGAAGTGGTGTCTTCACCAGCAGCAAGCGCTTTTTCCTTTTTCGCGGCCAGCGCTTCCTGTACGATAGAATCAGCTGCTACTTTTTTCATGGAATCTTCTGTGGCCACTTCAGCCGCCTTCATGGCCATATTCTCCCGGATGGTGGCACTATCCCCTTTCCGGATGACGGCGCAGGTATCGGCTTTTAGTTTACCGCCATAAAGCGCTTCCTTTAATGACTGGGATTGAGCCGAAATAGCCAGGAATATCACAAAAACAAAGAGTAAAGCTTTCATCTGAATACTTTTATCGTTATCGCCCTCATAAACCGGGCCCGGATTGTTCACAAGTTAGTTTTTCCCGGCAGACTGATAAGCCTAAAAACAGTTAAAATAGACCATAGAGCTGGGCATCCACCTTAGTTATGATCTCGCCCAGGTCTTCTTCTTTCTCCGCGAATTTGTTTTTATCCACATCAATGATCAGCAATTGACCCTCTTTGTATCCGTCTATCCATTTATTATAGTACTCGTTGAGGCGTTTCAGGTAATCAAGCCGGATATTTTCTTCATACTCCCGGCCTCTTTTCTGGATCTGGCCCACCAGGGTGGGAACAGAAGCATTCAAATAGATCAATAGGTCGGGTGGCTGAACAAGTGTTTTAAGTGTCTGGAAAAAATTATAATAATTGTCAAAGTCTCTCTTACTCATCAGTCCCATCTCGTGCAGGTTGGGAGCAAAGATGTTGGCGTCTTCATAGATGGTGCGATCCTGGATCACGGTCTCCGTGCCTTTTTGGATCTCCACCAGTTGTTGTAGACGGCTGTTGAGAAAATATATCTGAAGATTAAAACTCCACCGTGGCATGTCCTCGTAAAAATCCATGAGGTATGGATTGTGATCCACATCTTCAAAATTCGGTATCCATTTATAGTGCTTGCTGAGCATCTCGGTAAGGGTGGTTTTGCCAGCACCGATATTGCCTGCTACAGCAATATGTTTTGGTTTCTTCGTTTTTGCCATAAAAATCGGGGTCAGGGGTCTAAGGCCGGAAAGATAAATATAAAATTATCCTGAAAATACCGGCAATCAATTTAAACGGGGATTAGAAATACTTCATTCCCATGGCCTGTCTAACCAGGTCTATAGTGACTGCTGCGCTTTTTCTCGCCTTTTCGCGACCCATTTCAATCACGTCTGCCAGGTATTTTTCGTCCCGGTAAATGGCTTCTGCCTTTTCGCGAATGGGCCTGATGAACCGAACCATATCCTCTGCGAGTTGCTTTTTCATATCACCGTAACGTATCGTGCAGTTGCTGAAATCAGCATCGAATTTCTTCCATACCTCTTCCGCACTTACCAGCTTCATGAGCATAAAAATATTCTCGATATAATCCGGCTTTTCAGCATTCATCGATGTAGGACCACTATCGGTTTTGGCCTTCATTACTTTTTTCCGGATTAGTTCATCATCATCTGCGAGATAAAGCGTAGCCATCTGGTTTTCACTCTTGCTCATTTTGCCGGCGCCATCGAGACTTGGTACTTTCAACAGGTTTTCACCGAAATTAAAAGCATAGGGATCTGGGAACACTTCACTGTAACGATGATTGAAGCGATCCACAAAATTTCTCGCGATCTCGAGGTGTTGTTCCTGGTCTTTTCCCACCGGCACATACTTCGCACGATGAATAAGAATATCTGCGGCCATCAATACGGGATAAGTCAGCAAACCAACGTTTACATTCTGCGGCTGTAGTCTTACTTTATCCTTAAATGTGGCTGTTTTCTCAAGTTCACCCTTATAGGCGAGCATATTCAGCAACATGTACAGTTCAGCAATCTCAGGAACCGAACTTTGAAGGTACAGGGCAGCTTTCTCCGGGTTGAGCCCGGCGGCGATGTTTTCAGCCAACACCCTGAGTACACTGCTTCGTAATTCCTTTGTATCCGGATGCGTGGTCAATGAGTGCCAGTCAGCTACCATGAAATAGCACTCATACTCATCCTGCATTTTTACGTAGTTCTGTAACGCCCCGAAATAGTTGCCCAGGTGCAAAAAACCAGTGGGGCGAATACCACTCATTACTTTTTCTTTCCCCTTCTCCATAAGGCGGCGAAGATAGTAAAATCAGTGGTTGTCCTCGTAGCCACCAGCATTTCCCCAGCTTATCTTAAATCCCCCCAAAATCCCAACCGGATAGCTATCGGGTACAAATCCCCAATTACTATATTTGCCAGATGGAAGTCAACGACGAACTGGTGGAAAAACTGGCTCATCTCTCAAGGCTGCAATTCAATGACGAAGAGAAACAGGAAATAAAAAAAGACCTGCAAAAAATGATTGTCTTTGTCGAAAAATTAAATGAACTTGACCTGGAAGGAGTTGAGCCGATGTTGCATATGAGCGATGAAGTAAATGTGTTGCGCGAAGATGTGGTGAAAGGTTCGGTTGATCGTACAGAAGCTTTAAAGAATGCTCCCTCCCACGACGACCAGTTTTTTAAAGTGCCTAAAGTGATAAAAGCACCTGGTCAGTCGAACGAAAAAATACAGAACCAGTAAACATAAACTGTACTCAACTATTCTTGATGACGGTAAATACAACAGGATATAACCAGGAATCCACAGGAGAAAAAAAGCCAATCATACATCTCGAAGGTATTCGTAAGAACTACTACATGGGAAAGAATGTGCTGGAAGTATTGAAAGGCGTATCACTCGACATATTTAAGAATGAATACGTGGCGTTGATGGGTCCTTCCGGCTCAGGCAAAAGTACGCTGATGAATATCCTGGGCTGCCTGGATACACCAACTGCGGGAAAATATATCCTGAACCAGGTTGATGTAAGTAAAATGGAAGACAACGCGCTTGCGGAAGTGCGTAATAAAAAAATCGGATTTGTATTTCAGCAATTCAATTTGCTGCCACGGTTAACTGCCCTCGAAAACGTTGCCCTCCCGCTTGTGTATGCGGGCATGAGTAAAAAACAACGTAATGAAAAAGCGATGCATGTACTTGATATGGTCAATCTCTCGGACCGCAGTCATCACCGTCCTAATGAACTTAGTGGCGGTCAATCGCAAAGGGTGGCTATTGCCAGGGCATTGGTAAATGACCCGGCGCTAATCCTGGCTGATGAACCTACCGGCAACCTGGATACAAAAACCTCCTACGAGATCATGGAGATATTCAACACCATTTATTCGGGAGGCAATACGATCGTATTGGTTACGCACGAGGAAGATATTGCCAACCATGCGCATCGTATCATCCGCCTGCGCGATGGCGTGATAGAGAAAGATACAAAGAACGAGAACGTGGGCATGTATGCGCCTCATTAATCCGGGATAACTCAGCGTTCATCATTGGATTCTTCTTATACTAAAAATCCGCTTCGCATGTCAATGAAGATCTATACTAAAACAGGTGACAAGGGAACAACCTCCCTTATCGGCGGTACAAAAGTTTCAAAAGCTCATTTACGTATAGAAGCCTATGGAACAGTTGATGAGCTGAACTCCTATATTGGCTTATGTAAAGACCTGCTGACAGACGAAGACAGCACTACAACGCTACAGGAGATCCAGGATCGCTTATTCACTATGGGTTCGGCCCTCGCCTGTGATCCCGAAAAGGAAACAAAAATGAAGATCCCTGATCTTAAAGAAGAAGATATTCAGTTATTGGAAAAAGAAATTGACCGTATGACGGATACGCTGGCGGTTATGAAATCATTTATCCTGCCAGGTGGTCATCCGCAAGTTTCCCATCTGCATATTGCACGCTGCATTTGCCGTCGTGCAGAACGCTGTTGTGTAAGGCTCTCAATAGATAATCATGAAGTAGATCCTGTGATAACGAAATATCTGAACCGCTTAAGTGACTATCTTTTTACGCTGGCCCGATACATTGGACATCAATTAGGGATTGCGGACCAACCCTGGAAACCGAGGGTATAAGAAACAATTCAAATCTACTCTTCGATAAATGGATACATTAGATAGTTGTGCACTGACCTTACAGATCACTAACGATCCTCCCATCTTTCATATGAAGTACCCGGTCGCTTAGTTTCGCCAGTTCTTCATTATGGGTAACGATCAGGAAGGTCTGGTTGAATTCATCCCGGAGTTTAAAAAATAACTGGTGAAGATCTTTGGCGTTAGCCGAATCCAGGTTGCCGGTAGGTTCATCCGCCATCACAATATCTGGCTTATTGATCAGGGCCCTGGCAACGGCAACACGTTGTTGCTCCCCGCCTGAAAGCTGGTTGGGTTTATTTTCCATCCGGTGCGAAAGACCGAGCATCTGCAAAAGGCGGATCGCTTCCTCCTTTACTTCGTTTTTGTTACGACCAGCCAGCCAGCCGGGGATACATACATTTTCCAGGGCGGTGAATTCGGGTAGCAGGTGGTGAAACTGGAAGACGAACCCGATATGTTTATTCCTGAAAGCAGCCAGTTTTTTTGGGGTCAGGGTATGCACCTGGGTATTGTTCATACTCACGATTCCGGAATCGGCTTTATCGAGGGTGCCGAGGATATGCAGCAGGGTACTTTTTCCCGACCCGGAGGGGCCAACAATGCTGACCACCTCACCTTTTTTAATCTCCATATCTACCCCTTTCAGGACCTCTACCGTATCAAACTTTTTATGTATGTTTTTGCCGGAAATCATCAATTAAATCCTTTTAAATTAATCAAATATCAGTAAAAACCCGGCTGAAGGCAAAACGGCTTTCCGGTGGGTTGCAAACTTTATGAAATTATTCAACATCCGGCTAACAACTAAGGATTTGGAAAATTCGTTAATACTGCTACATTTGCGGAAAATTGGGGTAGTAGACCCTGCCCTCAAAACCCGGATTTTTAATTCATTAAACCTTTCGAGTATGTTTTGGACATTAGAATTGGCTTCCTATCTTGAAGATGCTCCCTGGCCTGCAACCAAGGACGAACTGATCGATTACTCGATCCGTTCTGGCGCACCAATCGAGGTGGTGGAAAACCTGCAGGAACTCGAAGACGAAGGTCAGGATGTATATGAGACAATTGAAGACATCTGGCCTGACTATCCTACCCAGGAAGATTTTCTTTTCAATGAAGACGAATACTAAACATTGAGCAACAGCCTGAAAAAATTAAAGCCTCCATCGGGAGGCTTCTTTATTATTTTTATTCCACGCCCAGTTTCTCCAACACACTCGTGCTAACACCGGTTGTTGAATAACCTCCATCGTGAAAAAGATTCTGCATAGTCACCATCCTTGTAAGATCGGAGAAAAGTGTAATGCAGTAATTTGCGCAGTCTTCAGCAGTTGCATTACCCAGGGGCGCGATAGCATCCGCGTAATCAAAGAAATCACCAAAACCTTTTATACCCGTGCCTGCTGTGGTCTTGG
This sequence comes from Bacteroidota bacterium, assembly GCA_023412975.1. Taxonomy (GTDB): domain Bacteria; phylum Bacteroidota; class Bacteroidia; order Chitinophagales; family Chitinophagaceae; genus Terrimonas_B. The sequence goes on from JAEZRB010000150.1 coordinate 10,080, forward strand.
TTGGTGATTGGGAAACGGTATTAATCCTCACTTTCTTTTCAACACCGTAATGATAACCAAAACTGCGAGCGATGGATTCAAGCATAGCTTTAATATCCGCCATATCGGTATAAAAAGGATACGTACGCTGTGCCGCCATATAGGTAAGCGCAACCACACTACCCCATTCATTAATCGCATCCAGTTTACGTGCTACGCTCAGCATCTTATGAAAAGACATGGCAGACACATCAATGCCTTTCATAAAATAATCGTAGTTGGAATCTGTATACGGAATATTCTTTCGAATGTTTACACTCATGCCGATCGAATGCAGCACAAAGTCGATCTTGCCACCCAGTACTTCCTGCGATTTTATAAACAGGGTGGTCAGTTCATCCACATTCGTCGCATCGGCAGGAATGATCTCCGAACCTGTCGCTTCAGCCAGTTTTTTGATCTCACCCATACGCATGGCAATCGGTGCATTGGTCAGTACAAATGTGGCGCCTTCCTCATGCGCTTTTTCTGCTACCTTCCAGGCAATGGAATTCGCATCAAGTGCACCTGTTATAATTCCCCTTTTTCCTTTTAATAGATTATATGCCATAGTTGATTGGTTTAAATTTTAATTGCGGCAAAAATAGGAAGTTCTTTCTTGCAATAACTTCATACTGTATGCTAAAGCCGTTCACAATCACCCACGATAGCATCAATCTAAGTTGCGCCCCACTCCCGACTATCAACTATACCAGCATCCCAGTATCTAGTATCCAGCATCTAGTATCCAGCACGACTCCCGACTAAAGACTATTGACTAACCATCTCTCTCGCATTCTCCATCGCCGCTGCTGTCGGCTTCTCACCTCCCAGCATCCTGGCAATAGCAGTGATTCGCTCTTCGGTTTCCAGGAGACGAATGTTAGTTTTTACATGGTCTTTTACTACTTCTTTGTAAACAAAAAAATGCGCGTCGGCCTTACCTGCAATTTGCGGCTGGTGTGTAATGCAGATCACTTGTCGCCTTGTTGCCAGTTCGCGTAGAATAATTCCCACCTGCCGCGCCGCCTCACCGGATATTCCCGTATCAATTTCATCAAAGATCATGGTTGGCAGGTTTATGGATTGCGCCACCAATGATTTTATACAAAGCATCAGTCGGCTCAGTTCGCCGCCACTGGCAACTTTTCGTACCGGTTGAAACAATCCACTTTTGCCTGTTTCCCCGACAGGGAGATTTGCGTTAAATAAAAATTCTACACGATCTATTCCATACGCGTTGAGTTCGGGTTGCTGGGTGATCTCCACTTTCATACGTGCATTCGGCATACCTACCCGCACCAGCAGTTTATTCACTTTTTCTTCAAAAGGTTTTACCTGCTTTTGCCTTGCTTTGGAAATAGTTTCCGCAATCTTCAAGGCCTGCTCCTGCAACTGCCCCGCCTGCTTTTCCTTCGCGCCGATCAGTTCATCAATATTGAGTACTGCCTGGAGTTTTTCTTCGAGTTGCTTTTGAATCACCAATAATTCCGAGGTGGATTGTACACCGTGTTTCTTCATCAAACGGTAGCCCATGGAGAGACGTTCATTGAGTGCTTCAATTTTTTCCGGGTCATATTGCACACGATCATTGATTCTTCCGATCTCATCAGCTATATCCTGTAATTCTATTTGCGTCGATTGAAGGCGATGTAGTAAAGGTTCCAGGTCGGCATGGAAAGATTGATATGGATGAAGCTGGTTGTACAGGCTCTTCACCTGTTGAACAACCGGGTTTTCATTTTCACCCAATTCGAAATGGGCTTTGTTCAAGACCGATTTAATGCCTTCAGCATTATTGAGCAGTTTAAGGTCGTTGTCTATTTCCTCCAACTCATTTTCTTTAAAACCGGCTTCTTCAAGTTCGTTATACTGAAACTGGTTATAGTCCGATTCTTTGTCGAACTGTAATTTTTGTTCGCGAAGTGCGTCACATTCCCTGCTGACAGCCTGCCATTGTTTAAAAATTGAAGCATACTCCTGTAGAATGTCCGCATTGCCGGCCAGGGCATCCAATACTTCTCTTTGGAAATCGCTGTCACCCAGCTCAAGGGTGTCAAACTGCTGGTGCAGGTCGACCAGCAAACTACTCAGCTCCTGCAATTGTGAAAGGTTGACCGGGGTATCATTAATAAAGGCCCTGGATTTCCCGCTGGTATTGATCTCTCTTCGAACGACCACCTCTTCACCCGCGTCCAGTTCATTGTCTTTGAGAAATGCCCTGACACCTTTTTTATTTTCCGCCAGGAAACTGCCTTCCACAATGCATTTCTTTTCCTTGTTGACCAGCACCGAACTATCCGCCCTCTCACCCAGTATCAGACCCAGGGCACCAACAATGATTGATTTACCCGCACCAGTTTCGCCAGTGATGGCATATAGTTTTTCGGAAAAATCAATCTCGAGTTTATCAATGATCGCGTAATTATGTATCGTGAGTTTTTGTAGCATCTGAAGATGAATAAACCGTTTTACTCCTGTTATGGTAGCAAATTAAGTAACACACGGCATTCGTCAATAAAAAAACCCCGCCAGCTTACGCGGACGGGGAAAATAAAAAAAGAAAATACTATTATTTCACTTCTACATTGTTGCTAAGTTCTTCATCAACCAGTATCCTGCCGCAGTTTTCGCAGACCATCACTTTTTTGTGTTGTTTGATCTCGCTTTGCTTTTGGGGAGGAATAGAATAAAAACATCCGCCACAGGCATCCCTTTCCACAGGCACTACAGCCAGACCATTACGGTAGCTTTTGCGGATCTTATCGTAACTGGTCAGCAGCCTGGCATCTACCTGCTCCCTGGCCTCACCGGCCAATTTATTAAAATGCTTCTCTTCTTTTTCGTTGGCAGCGATTATCTTCTCGAGCTCGCTTTTTTTGTTGGCCAGCGTAGCTTCCTTACTGGCGATATTTTTCTTTGCTTTCTCCAGCAAAACAGCTTTCTCTGCAATTTCCTCTGTAGCGTCCTTAATATGCTTTTCAGCCAGCTTGATCTCCAGCTGCTGCATTTCAATTTCTTTATTGATCGCTTCGAATTCGCGGTTATTCTTTACGTTGTCGCTTTGCTTTTCGTACTTCTTGATAAGCGCCTCTGATTCCTTAATCGCATCTTTTCTTTGCTGGATAAATTCAGTGACACCATTAATCTCTTCTTCGATGCGGGTCTGGCGTGCATGCAGTCCCTGGATCTCATCCTCCAGGTCAGCTACTTCCATGGGAAGTTCACCTTTCAGTATACGGATCTCATCCATCTTGCTTTCTATTTTCTGAAGGGTAACAAGAGAATTGAGTTTTTCTTCGACTGAGAATTCTTTAACGTGTGCCATTGTTTTGTTTGAAGTTTAAAGGCTCAGGAATAATACACGGGATTGGTCACTACTCCTGTTTTAAGGACGGCAAAGTTAGGGAATTTTTCCACCAAAATTTCCTGTAGCAGGTCTATGGTGAATTGTTCGCTTTCATAATGCCCGATATCGGCGACCACCAAACGGCCATTGGCGTCAAAAAATTCATGGTATTTAATATCGGCGCTGATATAGAAATCGGCACCGACCCCTAAAGCATTGTTAATCAAAAAACTACCAGCGCCGCCGCAAAGGGCTACCCTTTTTACCTGCTTTTGCCGCAGGCGGGTATGACGGACCAGTTTTAAACTGAATACTGACTTCAGGTGCTCAAGAAAGGCCACCTCATCCATTGGCGCCGGAAGTTCACCCACCACACCTGAGCCGATCCCGGAATAGTTATTAGCCAGTGGAATAATATCAAATGCAACTTCCTCATAAGGGTGGGCCGCTTTCACCGCACTGGTTATATCATGCTCGAGATACCCGGGAAATATTACTTCTATTTTTAATTCCTTCTCCTGGTGTTGCTTCCCAATCTCACCGGAAAAAGGCTGGCTACCCTCGCTGGCCTTAAAGGTGCCGGTACCCACTGTATTGAAACTGCATTCGCTATAGTTCCCGATATGGCCACCTCCCGCCTGGAATATTGCGTCCCGGACCCCGTCTGCCTGGTCAGCCGGTACAAAAACAATAAATTTTTTCAGCATCTGCCGCTTTGGCGCCAGCACCTGCAGGTTCTGGAGGCCTAGCAGCAAGGCCATTTTTCCGCTTACACCAGCAATGACGTTATCGAGGTTTGTATGAATGGCATAGATCGCGATATCATTTTTAATGGCCATGATAATAGCCTGCTCCACGTAATTTTTACCATTGATCTTTTTCAAACCCCCAAAGATTATGGGGTGGTGAGCGATCACCAGGTTGGCCTTTTTGGCAATGGCTTCTTCAATAACTTCACTGGTAGAATCCAGGCAGCAAATGATGCCGGTACATTCGCGGCTGGCATCACCTGTGATCAGCCCGGCATTATCGTACGGTTCCTGCAGGGTAGGATGCGCTTTTGATTCAAGAAATGAGACGATAGTTCCAATTTGCATGAGAAAAAATTTATACCTGGCAGGCAAGTTAACGATAAGATCGACCGGATTTTTTACCTGTGACTGAAATCTAAATTGAGTTAAAAAATCGATTAACTTTAAATATTGTTTCTTTGTTCTTTGGGAACGCGACCACCACCACCTGATCACTAAATTTTGATCGTCATGCTTAAAAGAACCAAAGGCCGTATTCTCCTTACATTATTAGTAGTTACCGGATTTGCCGGCACAGTCAGCAATACTGCTCCCACCAAGGAAGAGAGAAAGGCCGCCGTTGATTACCTGAAAAACTCCAAGCAAAACCTCAAAAAGGATTTAAAGGGACTAAACCGGTCGCAACTTGATTATAAAAACTCCGGCGGCTCCTGGAGCGTTCGGGAATGCTATTACCATATTGTTTTATCGGAAATAGAATCGTGGAAAATACTGGAAAAGGCCATGAAAGAACCTTCCAGTCCAGAGGAAAGAGCCGGGCTGAGCTTTACCGACGAAGAATTATTGGCTATGCTGGCCGACCGGTCTAATAAAATGCAAAGCCCCGCACATCTTAACCCGGCAAAAGCCCCCTGGAAAAGTATGGAGGAAGCCCGGGCAGCTTTTAAACAGGCGCGGACCGAGTCGCTGAAGTATATGAAAACCACCACCGCCGATCTTCGTAATCATTTTGTAACGCTGCCTATAGGTAGGCTCGACTGTTACCAGTTCATCCTGTATATTTCAGCCCATAGTGCGCGTCATCATGAACAGATCTCCGGGATCATCAACGATCCGGGGTTTCCTAATTAGTCCAATTCTTTGCACTTCAAGGATTTAAAACTATCCTTTAACCCAAAATCGGGTAAACTACTATTGCAAGTATAAAAACTTAGACTTATTTTGGCGGCTCAACACTGCCTATGAGAAAGTTTGTACCAGTTATTTTCCTGGTTTTTCTCTGTTGTGGTTGTAAAAAAACCATCGAAAAACTCAAGGAAAACGCAGTTATCTCTGCGATGACTGATGGTCAGTGGAAAATAACGTTTTTTGAAAAGAATGGATCTGTGATCACGACTGAGTTTAGTGGGTTTAAGTTTCAATACCACAAAAATTATACGGTTGACGCTATAAAAGATGGAGTAGTGGAAAAGTCAGGGACATGGAACGGGGATCCCCATACTATGACCATTACTGCAAATTTTACAGGCGCCATCCATCCTCTGGATCTTATAAACGGAAGCTGGCATATCGACAAGAATAGCTGGACTTTCGTAGAGGCCTCCCAGACAGGCGGCGCCGATAAGAAAAAATTAAGGCTGGACAAGCTTTAATTAAAACGACGGCCCCCGCGGCAGCCTCCTGTTAATTTCCACCTCCTTTGATAGACCCAACAAAAAATTGTTGATGAAATTCATTTTCTGTTGATTGTGCATTCTTTTTGCTTGGAAAAAGATAATTTTTGCAGGCAAAGGCCGTTTTAAAGAATAGCTAAAAACTAAACGTACTGAAAACGAGAATTTATAAACACGCCGGCAAGTCGTTTCTTGTCTTCCTGTTTGCAATATTTGGGGCTACTTCTGTTTTTGGGCAGGCCCCCAACGCTAATTTTAGCGCCAATACCCGTTCAGGTTGTGTGCCGCTCACAGTAAGGTTTTCCGACATTTCCACTGGTAATCCCACAGATTGGAATTGGGAGTTCAGCAATGGTACTTTATCAACTTCAAAGGACCCCACGGTGACGTTTAGTACCCCAGGAGTTTACTCAGTGAAACTGGTAGTGAGAAATGCAAACGGCATCGATCAGATAGAAAGAATTGATTATATCACCGTATATCCCTCTCCCGTCGCCAACTTTAGCGCCGACATCACCCTGGGTTGCGTACCGGTTAAAGTTAACTTTGAAGACCGCTCGACGTCTTCGGAAGGAACTATCACCGGTTGGGAATGGGATTTTGGCGATGGCGGTACATCCACCCAGCAAAACCCATCACACACCTATACTAATACCGGATTTTATACGGTGACCCTGGTAGTAACCAGCAGCAATGGTTGTAAAAGAACCATCTCCCGCAGCCGGTTTGTCCGGGTGGTTGATGGAGTGTCCACTGATTTCAGCTTTACACTGGGTCGAACCTGTACCGCGCCTGTTACTGTTAACTTCAGTAACCAGTCTTCGGGACCAGGTAATATTAGTTATAGCTGGACATTTGGAAACGGTCAAACATCAACCGATCGAAATCCAACGGTTACCTATAATGCAGCAAATACTTACAATGTAAGACTGAACGCGCAAAGTGATTTTGGTTGTAGCGGCACCATCACCAAACAGGTTACCATTACCGAAACACAAACAGATTTTACCGGTCCTGATTACGCCTGTATCGGTCAGCCAGCTAATTTTTTAAATGCATCCTCCAAGGCACCTGACGCTTCCTTCTGGAATTTTGATGACGGTACTACTTCCGCGCAAACCAACCCGGTTAAAACATTCTTGACGGCAGGAACCTACAATGTGAAAATGATCAATTTCTTTTCAAATTGTACCGACTCCGTTACAAAAACTGTAGTAGTGCAGGATAAACCGGCAGTAGATTTCAGTGTAGATGATAGTACCTCCTGTTCAGCACCATTCAATGTGCAGTTTACAGACCTTACTCCCGGAGGTGCATCCTGGCTTTGGGATTTTGGCGACGGTACAACTTCAACCCTGCAGAATCCGCAACATCAGTATACAAATACCGGCCAACATACCGTGACTCTAACTGTAACAACAGCGTCTGGATGTCAGAGCACGATCACAAAACCCGCTTTAATAAAAATACAGGAAACAACGGTAGAACTGACGGGTGCCCGTGGCGGTTGCGTACCGTTCTCCTTCATACCACAGGCAACTATAAATACCCTGGATTCCATTGCTTCTTATCTCTGGGATTTTGGTGACGGAACCACTTCTACTCAAAAGGATCCACCGCCACATCTTTACAATGCCACCGGAAAATATGATCTCTCGCTAACGGTGACGACAGTGAGTGGCTGCGTAGTCACAGTATCGATACCGGAAGGGATCCTGGTGGGAACGCCTCCTACTGTAAGTTTCACTGCTACACCTATGGACCAGTGCGCCAGTGAAACGTTCAGGTTCACCGGAGAAGCTATCACCACGCCAGGCGCCGACGTAACCTGGCACTGGGATTTTGGCGATGGAACGTCGAACCAGCAAAATCCCACACACAAATTCACGATAATTGGAAATATCGATGTCACACTGACGGTTTCAAACAATGGTTGTATTAACAGCTTTACACAAACCATACATGTTAAACCCCCAGTTGCTGAATTTATCCCAACTATAAATTGTACAGACCGATCTGTAACATTTAGAAATACAAGTAAAGTTGACAATTCACTTACGCCGCTTACTTATTTGTGGAAAATGGGTGATCCCGCCAATACCGAATTCACAACATTTGAACCCGGTGCACCCTTTAGCTATCCGGCGCCAGGCAGGTATGAAGTGACACTGATCGTGGTCAACGGGGATTGTGCTGATTCTATCACCAGGGAAGTGTTGATCGTACCACCCCAGGCAGCTGATTTTACGATTGATAAAAACCCAGTTTGTAAGGGCGATTCATTTCAACTGGAGGCCATCGGTAGTGATCCAAACGTTATAAAAAGTTATACCTGGACCGTTGGTGGAACTGTCTTACCGGCCAGCACCCGGAGCGTGTCGCATACCATTGCCAATACCGGCACCTATGATGTGCAGCTAAGGATACTTGACCTTAATAATTGTACGGATACCAAAAATGTGGCAGACTATATTAGCATAACCGGACCTGAGGCACGGTTTGAAGCTGCCACGGCGGGAGGCTGTCAAAACAAAGCCGTTACTTTCAACGACCTGTCGACTCCAAACACCGCTAATATTGTAAGCTGGGAATGGAATTTTGGTGATGGTAATAAAGAGACATTCACGGCACCGCCGTTCACACATACTTATGCAAAATCGGGGCGCTTTAACGTATCCCTGAAAATAACAGATGCGGCGGGTTGTACTGATAACTTTAGTCTACCAACAGACCTGTTGGTTACCAATCCCATCGTTGGTTTCCGTGCCGACACTTTCTACTGTCCAGGTGCACCGCTCCCATTTGTTGATACTTCTTCAGGTGCAGGGCTTTCCTATTTCTGGCAATTCGGAGATGGTGGTACTTCCACCACGCAACATCCTGACCATAGTTACCCGATGGGTGATTCGACTTATACAGTCAAATTAAAGATCCGCGATATTTCAGGTTGTGAAGATTCTGTGACCAAGGTGGATTATATCAAAATCAGGAGTCCAAAAGCAGCTTTTGCCATTCATGACACTACTACGATTTGTCCGCCACTCAGAACAAGCTTTACCTTCCAGGGTGCCGACTACCATTCATTTTACTGGGAATTTGGTGATGGCGGCGGAACCACGTTACAAAACCCGAATTATTTCTATAGTGATTACGGACGCTTTATCCCAAAATTATATTTAGTAGGACCCGGCGGATGTATGGATTCGGCGCAGGCTTCCGTATCGATATATGATCCGCTGGCATCAGCCAGTATTTCGTATGGTCCCGTTACTACGGCGTGTAACTCGTTAAACGTGGACTTTGAGATCACGGTTCCACCTGCGTTTAAATTCCATTTCTTCTTTGGAGATGGATCAGTCGACTCGAGCCAGCAGACAACCCTTAGTCATTTCTATTCGCGGCCAAGCTTCAATACACCGCGCCTGGTGATCTATGACACCATCTCAGGTTGTGAAGTTGCCATCAATGGCGGTACGAGAATAAATGTACTCGGTGCGATCCCACTATTTGGTAAGGATAAAAAAGAATTCTGCGACCAGGGTGTTGTAACGTTCAGAAACTTTACTACCAAGAATGAGCCTATCATCAATACGGCCTGGACTTTTGGAGATGGAGGAACCTCTAACGC
>JAEZRB010000188.1 GCA_023412975.1 Bacteroidota bacterium
GGCCAGGACAAGGAAACTTTTTGGGGAGGTAAACTCACCGCTGCCTATCATATTAACCAACGTGTAAGTTTAGGTATTGATGCCAGTCTTTTTAGCAAAAAAGTTGAACAGGCAAATTTCAGCCGCAGCTTTGTTATGATAGAAGGGACATATCTATTTGGCGATGTAAATAACTGTGACCGCAAGATCGTGCCCGATGTACATCTTTTAGCAGGGCTGGCTAGTGAGAAGTATAAGTATGGCGGGTATAAATCGACTGGTAACGGTTTCGCTTTTGGTGGCGGTGTTGGCGTCACTTATAAAATGTCAGGCCCTGTTAACCTGTTCGTACAAACCGATTTGGTGGCGGTTAAATTCAAAGATTCCGATGATCTGAACAAGAACTTTGCCTTCAGTGCCGGGGTAATGGTAGTCCTGCCCAAACCAACACAATTGGCGCGACGATCAAAAAATGATATTGAATCCTTACAGTACTGAAGAATCTTCCGGCAGGTGATCGTATTCACCTTTAAGTGCATACCAGCCAAATATCATTAGTCCAACGGCAATAGGTGTGAAGATAGCAATGATGATGATCCAGATCACGGGGTTGTTGATATCCTTCACTCCCGAAGGATCGATATAGCTGATGGCACCGCTTACCAAAAAATAAATTACCACCGGCGCCAGGAGCAGCCACACAATTCCCAGTATTTTTTTTATCGCATTCATGCTAATAATTATTTCAGGTTTAATGATAGTTTTTTCAAAGTGACCGTTTAATCGTTTACTTCCCTGTCTATTTTGTTGCTCAGGTAAATGCTGCCTATCACCAGGCAAAGCGCCGCCACACCGATCGGGTACCAGAGTCCTACCAGTGGGTCTTTGGTATATGTAGTCGTCAGTAGCAAACCAATAAAAGGTACCAGTCCCCCAAACACACCATTACCGATATGATAAGGTAGGCTCATGGACGTGTAGCGGATCTTTGTCGGGAACAATTCAACCAGGAATGCCGCGATGGGGCCATATACCATCGTAACATATAAGATCAACAGGAATACCAGGCCTACAAATTTCCAATAAGTGCCACCTGGCAAATGTTTGTCGGTGTATTGCGTATTGCCAGCTCCCGGATTATTTTCAATATTAGAATTCGTTATTACTGTCTTTACAGCCGTAGCTGCTGCACCATTTTCAAAATGCAATCTTGATAAGGTCACCGTTGTAGAGTCGTTAGGATTTTTTGTTTCCAGGATTTGAGGATCTGTGGTCGGCAAAGCGGCTCCCGCAAACGCTGTCTCAATCTTTGAATCTTCTAAAAAGGTATTGAAGATGGGCCGGTAAGTAAGTATGCCCAAAAGCATCCCCGCCATCATGATCCATTTCCTCCCGATCTTGTCACTTAACCATCCAAATAAAAGGAAGAAGGGTGTTGCGAAGGCAATAGCCCAGAGCATGATCGTCCGGCTTTGTTCGAATTCGATCTTACAAACCGTTTCCAGGAAACTCTGCGCATAAAACTGGCCCGTGTACCAAATTACACCCTGTCCCATAACGGCGCCAAAGAGCGCCAGCAACACCATTTTAAAATTCGATTTATGCCTGAAACTTTCTTTAAGCGGGTTGGTGGAGGTCTTGCCCTCTGTTTTCAGTTTTGAAAACAAAGGTGATTCCGACATTTTTAGCCTGATGTAAACGGATACAGCCACCAGCACAATCGAGATCCAGAAAGGATAGCGCCAGCCGCCCCAGTGTGCATTGAACTGTTCGTCGCTCATATTCATCTTCACCAGCATGATTACACCCAGGGCAACGAATAAGCCCAGTGTGGCCGTGGTTTGTATCCAACTGGTGTAAAAGCCGCGTTTCTCAACAGGTGCATGTTCGGCCACATAGGTAGCGGCGCCGCCATATTCACCACCCAGGGCAAGACCCTGCAAGAGTCGCAACAGTAATACCAGGATAGGCGCTGCAATGCCGATGGAGGAATAGGATGGAACCAGGCCGATCAGAAAAGTGGAGCCACCCATTAATACCAGGGTGAGCAGAAATGTATATTTACGACCAACCAGGTCACCCAGTCTGCCGAAAACCAGTGCACCAAAAGGCCGCACGATAAAGCCCGCCGCAAAAATGGCCAGTGTACTTAATAGAGCGGCAGTTGCATTGCCTTCGGGAAAAAACTGTGTTGAAATTGTTTTCGCCAGCATACCGAAAATATAGAAGTCGTACCATTCGATCATAGTGCCGACGGATGAAGCGGATATGATTTTCCAAATTCCGGTAGGCTTTGACGGGTTAGTTGGTTTCATGCGTTTAAAATACGAAGAGAATGACTATTGTGCCTAAAAAATTAAAGGAATGTTTAGGTATTAGTAAATGAATGGGTAAACTTGTAACAGATGACTTAACCGTTTTTATAAATCGTTGCGCTATGAGGAAATTTCTTTTTGCCATTGCCATATTAGGCTGCTTTAGTTTTGCCGAATGCAAAAAAAATAGACACAGCCCGCCTACCACTGCAAATATTAGCTGGTGAAAAGATTTTTAATAGTTGGGGACGAAAACCTTATCACCTTAGTAACATAAAAAGCTTAAAAGGAAATAACCTTATTCCCTTATTTCAGCGGGATAAGGGAATAAGGTTGGGGACTTTTAAAAATGGCTTTTTACTTAGGTTATAAGGTCAACCCGCCGTTCCTGATGATTATTATTATAGAATAAACTGATTAAGCGAAAATTTGGAATGGACCCTAACCCCTTATTGTTTAACTGAAATATATGAGCGAACTTGTTATTCAAGGTTAGCTTCGGGTTTGGGGGCTTTTCGAACATCGTATTCCAGACATTCATCAAACCGCTTATCATGAAAAAAATATTTTTTATCCTTTCAATACCCGGCAGGTACACGACAGGCGCGTGTAAATACAAGGGGCCTTGCCACGGGCACCTATATTGTAGAAATTGCAGACGAAAAAGCCATTATGGAGCGGCAGCAGTTGGTAATACAACGATAAATTAGAAAATTACATATACCACTATAGCCCGGCAGGTTTTAAAAAATCTCCCGGGCTTTTTTCTTCACTTAGCAATCATTGCCGCATTAAGCGACTTTTTTTGATTACGATTGAATCTGTACATTTAAGGTTTTAAACCATAGATGACATGCAATACCCGTATCAGATCACTTCATTGCAGCAGTATCAGGAAGATTACAAAAAGAGTGTAGAGGACCCTGAAGCATTCTGGGCCGATATCGCCGGCCATTTTGAATGGCGAAAAAAATGGGATAAAGTTTTAAACTGGAACTTCAAAGAACCACGTGTCGAATGGTTTGCAGGCGGCAAACTAAACATTACAGAAAATTGTATCGACCGTCACCTGGCTGATCTGGGTGAGAAGCCCGCGATCATCTGGGAGCCCAATAATCCCGAAGAGAGAACAAGAATTGTTACTTACAACCGTTTGCACAAGCGTGTCTGCCAGTTTGCACAGGTACTAAAAAATAATGGTGTAAAAAAAGGCGACCGGGTTTGTATTTATATGGGCATGGTGCCTGAACTGGCTTATGCCGTTTTGGGTTGTGCGCGTATCGGCGCCATCCACAGCGTGATCTTTGGTGGATTCTCAGCGCAAAGTATTGCCGATAGACTCAATGATGCTAAAGCAGAATTTATTGTAACCTGCGATGGCGCCTACCGTGGGGGCAAAGACATTCCACTCAAATCAGTAATTGACGATGCACTGATCGGCAACAATCTCGTAAAAAAAGTGATCGTTTATACACGCACACGTACTCCTGTAAGTATGATCAAAGGACGCGATGTGTGGTGGGAAGATGAAATGGAACATGCCGAAGCGCAAGTGGAAAAAGAAGGCGTGGTCTCTTTTCCCGCGGAAGAGATGGATGCAGAAGATCCGCTGTTTATTCTTTATACCTCGGGAAGCACCGGTAAACCAAAAGGAGTAGTACATACCATCGGTGGATACATGGTGTGGACCAACTATACATTTGTGAATGTATTTCAATACAAGCCCGGCCAGGTACATTTTTGTACTGCAGATATCGGCTGGATCACCGGCCATAGCTATATCGTGTATGGTCCGCTTAGCGCAGGCGCCACATCCGTAATGTTTGAAGGCATTCCCACCTGGCCCACTCCCGGCCGCTT
>JAEZRB010000210.1 GCA_023412975.1 Bacteroidota bacterium
CGTAACGAAACCAGGCAGGAACAAACTACCCCGGAAAAAGCAAATCAGCCTGAAAAAAGAAAGCCTTCCTTCAAAGAAAAAAGAGAATTTGAACAACTTGAAAAAGAAATAGCGGACCTGACCAGCGAAAAAGATTCAGTCACATTAAAGTTGAGCGATAGCCAGACCAGTTTTGATGAACTACAAAAACTTTCTGTGCGAATTGGAGAGATCACCAAACTACTCGATGAAAAAGAACTACGATGGCTTGAATTAAGTGAGATTATGTAATAAAAGCCATTCGGATAAATACGATTTAACCATTCCTTTAAAATATCCACATCCGGGCTTTCCGTGTTATCCTGTTTAGATACAATTAATTATCGTGCAAATCGTAGATTCCCCATGTGTACAACTAAACATTTCAAACACTTGCAAGGTTAAAACAAGATGTTTAGTTTAGCATTCGATTCATTCCTCTTATCCCGGTAGTGCCGGGTACTATCCTGCGAGAAACATCCTTTTCAAAATTCGATTTCCTCCGAGAAACTTGTTTTAAAATCTCACGATCTCCTGCGAAAACAATTCCAATACCCTGAATTGTTTAACTTTTAAATGTACCCCTATGAGCAGGATCTTAACACCCGATCAGTCACTAGTTGACCGTCTTGGTCTTGATGACACAGAAGCTTTCGAAGAACTGTATCGACACTATTGGCACAGTCTTTATCGCTACAGTGTCCGCAAACTTCAATCGCCCGCTGACGCGAAAAAAATTGTCCGAACTATATTTATCGACCTGTGGGAACAACGGCACTCTTTACCCGTTTCATTTTCTCTCTCACAACACCTGTACGCAGAGGTAAGAAAGCTGGTTGTAAAATCACTCAGCGAGAAACTGGAACAACCAGGTGCACATGAGATCATTGAAAAAAGGTTTGGGCAGGAATTCAGTGTTGAGTCTTTGCTTGCAGCGAGGAAACCCATTTCAGGGAAGTACACCGTGATCAACACGCGTTCGGAATTGATCCGCCAGCAATCAGGACAAAACGGCATGGCCGCTCAAACTACGTTATCGACAGTAAAATGGCTATTGCAGTCATTTACCAATAAATTATCAATCATCAACCTTCTGTCTTATCCCAAAAATTAGTATCAATGAAATCGGAAATTCTACATCGAAAATTGCAGCGTTACATCAATGGCGAATCTCACCCTGCCGAAACACGGCAAATACAAACCTGGCTGTCATGCACTTCATCCGAAGAGCAATTGACGCCCGAGGAAAGGTCGCTGCTGGAACTAGAAATTCTCCTGGAAATTCAGGCATACACCGCCTACCCGCTGTTTTTCCCCAAAAAAGAAAAGCCCTGGTGGCAAAAAATAGCAACGCTATTCTAAAAAATTCTTTTTCCCATGTTTAAAGGTTGAGGCCGCCCTGTGGCTTCAACCTTTCTTTTTATATGGTTAAAAATTCCATCTTCCCTATACATTGTACCTTCGATACCATTAACTTTAATTTTCCAATGATAGCGCCTGCATTTGAAAATGGGCTTGGTTAAAAAAATGGCTACAACATTCAATGCCTGGATCCGCGGCCATTCGGGATGTATTTACTTTATTAAGTTATATGAAGATTCTTGTTATTCAACAGAAAATGACAGGTGACGTATTGTTAAGTACTGTGATTTGCCAGGCGATAAAATTGACTTACCCGACCGCTGAAGTACATTACCTGGTACATAGCAATACAACCGACATACTTTTGCATAATCCTTACATCGACAAGGTCATCGCCTTTGACAAAACAAAATACAAGACCGTTTTTTCTCTCTCTGACTTTGGTAAAACACTAGCAAGGAATAAATACGACATCGTCATCGATGCGTATGGAAAATGGGAAAGTATTATCATTTCCACTTTTAGCAAAGCAGCAAAAATCATAGGTAAGAAAAAATGGTACACCAGGTTTTTTTATACCCATATGGTGCCCACCGCTAAAGGAACGAGTAATGAAGCCCTGTTATTTCGCCTCGAACTGGCGGCAATGGTTACGGGACAAATCGCGCCCATCCATTTTCCCAAAATATACCTTACAGAAAAGGAAACAGAAGACGGCTTAAATACTTTACAGCAGCACCTGTCTACCGGTCAAGATGTGGTAATGATCAGTGTCCTGGGCAGCAGTGAATCAAAAAGCCTTCCGTCACCCGTTATGGCCGAAATGATTGATTATGTCGCCTCCAAAACCGATTTTGCTTTGTTATTTAATTACCTGCCCTCGCAAAAAGAAGAGGCGCGCTTCATTTTTGATTTATGCAAACCAGAAACACAGCGTAGAATAGTCTTTGATTTATATGCCCCGGGTCTTAGAGGATTTGTGTCGATATTGAAACATTGTAAAGCCTTAATCGGCAATGAAGGCGGCGCAGTGAATATGGCCAAGGCTTTAGGCATACCGACATTCTCCGTCTTTTGTCCATGGATCCCAAAGACGCTTTGGGATATGCTGGTCGACGAAAACAAACATGTAGCAGTGCATATCCAGGATTACTACCCGGAACTCTACCCGGAAAATTATGATCCCTACAAGATCAAAAAACAATATTCGGAGTATTACAGTAAACTCTCTTTTGAACTGATGAAAAACAAACTCAAGGTTTTCCTGGAAGATATCAGGACCGCAGAACCTGTTTGACTTTTTCCACGATCATTTCAGGTGTGATTCCCTGCATACATCCCTGAGCGCCGTGTTGAGGACACGGCTTGTTGCCAAAAACAGACGAGGGTCGACAGGGAAGATCCTCCTGTACCGCATAGTCATAAGGCTGGCCCCACCCATAGAATCCAAGAAAAGGATGAGTGCCTCCCCATATCGAAACAACCGGCACACCATATAAAGATGCAAGATGCATATTTGCGGAATCCATACTGACCATTAAATCAAGCTGCGAGATCAGTCCCAGCTCATCCTTAAAATTGTACCTGCCGGCTATCGAAAAGATATTCTCACTAAGCTTTGACCATTCCTCCAATACAGCAGCCTCCTGTTTAGAGCCAAACAACAAAATCTTATAACCTTCACCTGCAAGCATAGTGGCGACTTCACGCATTTTTTCCAGGGGATAGAGTTTGGCTGCATGTTTCGCAAATGGGGCGACTCCAACAACCTTTTCTCCTGATTGTTCTGCAAAAGGAAATACACCTTCTGTCGTTTCCGTATGCCTTATTCCCTCTTCCAACACCAGGTTAACTGGATAGCCAAGCGCGGCAAAAACATCAGCGTATCGCTGAAAACCTGTTTTTAATGGTCGCAATTGTTTGTCACGAGGCCGGGTTAATGAAGCCTTCTCCTTCCGGCCCTTATTAATGACAGCGATTTTGTTAGGACGAAGAAAAAAACGTAGCAGCTTTGACCTGATCACATTGTGCAGGTCTGCAACGGCGTCGAAGGGTATCTCCTCCCTGATCTTTTTGCTCAAATTTCTTATACCCCATACACCTTTATACTGGGATTTAAAGTCCACACCATAAAAATCAAGTCCTTCTATATCATCAAATAAAGGCTTGCAAAATGCCTGGGAAATTACAGTGATATGCAGCCCCGGGTATTGGTTAAGTAAACATCTTAAAACCGGGACGGTCATGGCTACATCACCTAGAGCTGAAAAACGGAATACGACAATATGTGAAGGAGTTTGCAATCAACTATTTTTTCGAACCGTACAGCACCGGGTTGAGACTTTCATCATTGTACATCTTCATTTGCCTGTAAACTTTCATATACTTCTTTCCCTGCCGGTAATCATCCAGTAATTGCTGTATGGCTGAACTTAAGTCAGTGTGCTGGGTGAGCAATACATCCAACTTTTGCTGGCATTTCTGGATATGGGCAGGATCGGCGTCAGTTCTATCAACTTCCGCTTTCATGTGATAAATCTTTAACTCCAGGATGGATAAGCGGTCTATAGCCCAGGCCGGGCTTTCGGTATTGATCGTGGCACCGGGTTGAATTTTCGCATCCTGGTACTGTTCCAGGAACCAGCTATCAATATATTCAACCAGGTCTGTTCTTTTCTGGTTGGATGAGTCGATTCTTCTTTTGATCACCAGCGCTTCCGCAGGATCAATTTCGGGGTTACGAATTATATCTTCCAAATGCCACTGCACCGTGTCGATCCAGTTTTTCTCATAGAGCAGGTTTTCAATGCTGCCAGCTGCATATGGATTTTTCATCACGGTATCCACATCATCACTAAGATGATAGTCCGATATACTCTGACGGAAAATCTCTGCCGCTTTAGAAATGTCCATAAGATTAATTTAGAAACAAAAATAACGAGAGTTGGATGAAACCTGAAAAATCTTCGGAGGGATGGCGCACGGGCGCAATTCAAATTTTCGCTTTAACCGTTGAAAAGTTCTTCAATCCGGCTGGGTTCAAAACCTTATTACCTTAGTAACTTAAAAGCACAACAGTAAATAACCTTATTACCTTATTTTTCAGTGGGATAAGGGAATAAGGTTGGGTATTGTTAAAAATTGCTTTCTACTTAGGTAATAAGGTTGGACAGAGGTTCTTAATGGTTAATGGGATAAATTGATCAAGCGAAAATTTGAAATCCACCCCTGGCGCACCTGAACCAACTCCTGCTTATTTTTATATATTTACGGACTAATAAAATATCCTTATTCATCTTATAAACTCAACACGTGGCTGTTTCCTGTTCACTGATCATTGTTACTTATAATTACCCGGAAGCATTGGAATTGATCCTCGACAGCGTGCTGATCCAAACCACACTTCCATCAGAAGTGATCATTGCAGATGATGGATCAGGACCTGCCACCAAAGAGCTGATTGAAAGGTATTCGAAGAAATTTCCTGTACCACTGATCCACGTGTGGCATGAAGATGAAGGCTGGCGTAAAGCGATCATCCTAAACAAAGCAATAGCGCAGTCGAAAAGCGATTATATCATACAGATTGACGGCGATATCTTTCTTCATAAGGATTTCGTCCACGACCACCTTCATTTTGCCAATAAGGGATACTATTTATTTGGAACCCGTGTGCACGTGAAAAAATCTTACGTACCTGCCGTTTTGAAAAAGAAGAAGATCCACTTTCACTTTTTTTCAAGAGGGATAAAAAACCGGTTCCGCCGCGTTCGCTACCTGCGTATTGCTGAAAAAAGAAAAGATTTCGACGAGATATCCCCTAAACTCCGGGGTTGCAATACCTCTTACTGGAAAGATGATCTTATCAGGGTTAACGGGTTCAACGAGCAAATGTTTGGATGGGGAATTGAAGATTCAGAACTGGCCATGCGTTTTCACAACGTGGGACTAAAAGCTAAAAGACTTGTGTATAGCGCTGTCTGTTACCACCTGGATCACGATTACAAATCGAGGGAAAACGTACACCAGAATGAGTTTTTGGAAAAGCAAACCAAACTCAACAAACTGACGTTTGCGGAAGCAGGCATAGACAAATATTTATCGCAGCAATAATCCTTCTTTTTCTTTTTAACGCTCAGATATCTTTTGCTGGTGTCGCATGGAATGCGCCAATGGGCTGCCCATCGTCATGATCACCCACCACAGCTTAAAGTATCGCCACTTCACCAAAGCCTTCAAAAAATAAACGATCATAAAAAAAACTTTCAACAACAGGTATTGAAGATAACCGTGGTTTTTTCGTACAACATACAGGTTCGAGATAATTAATTCCTTTTTCCTGCTGAGGTTTCGACTGGTACTGGAACCTGTGGCATGGATATATTCCATCCCTGGAACATACATTGTCTTTAATCCTACCTTTCGCAACCGCTCCGAAATATCCATTTCTTCATAGTAAAGGAAAATATTGCCATCGAGCCCCCCGATATTCCTGAAAACATCCATTCTGAAAGCCATATAACATCCCGGCACATAATCCACTTCTGTTGGCCCGGTATACTCTTTCTCTTTCTTCGCAACCCCAGGAACCAGCTTTTCATATAGCCAGTTACCCAAAAGCTTATACAGAAAGGTTTCATTATGTCCAAATGGTGGTATCCTGTTCCCGTTTTCAAGGAGCGGCAGTCCCCCACACACACCAACATCCGCATGATTGTCGAGATAGGCTACCGAGGGTGTAAAAATATCATGCGTAAAGAAAACATCATTATTTACGAGCATTAAGTAGTCCCCGGTCGCGTATTCAAAACCGGTCATATTACCTCCTGCGAATCCCGCATTTAGTTTTCGCCTGATCAGTTTAACCGTACTAAATTTTTCTACTAGCCCCTGTTTTAGGTTTTCGTAGTCGTCGTAAGCTGAGTTATTATCCACCAAAATCACTTCGGGATTCAGATCACGATGGGGGAAATACTGCATTAAGGTTTCTATGCATTTGAGCGTGACGGCAGAGGTATTAAAGTTTATAATTATGATAGAAACTGTCTTCATGATAATTCCCCGCAGGTAACGCTGATTATGTTTCTACAAAGTTGAGGTCTTTACCAAAGGTCTCTTTCGACATCGCAATCGCAACGATTGAAATAGCCATGATGATCACGGCCGCGTAGATACCTCCTTTTACATATCCCACTCCATCGATGGCCCGCAGCC
>JAEZRB010000344.1 GCA_023412975.1 Bacteroidota bacterium
ACCATCAGCACGCCGACGATAATGATCAGTACTTTGAAAAAATCCTTGAAAAAAACGACAAGCTGGTTATCGGTGGTATCCGGGGTACGATCAGCCTTGGTGTTCAGGATCAGAGCAACAAAATCAATTATTCTTAGTAAAAGCCGGATAAATGAAATGATCAGCACCAGTGAAGCGATGGTGTGTAGAAGTTCCTTTAAGGTGAGCCGGTAAATATCTACATCCAGTTGCGTTGGGAAATTGAGTTTGTAGATAGAGACGATTGAGACAAATATAGCCAGGAATACTCCAAGTGGCCTGGAGACCAGGTTGGTGAAAGATCTTTTATCGACATCCTTCCAGACTGCCCTGATAAAATGAAACAGGATGCCGGCAATATAATGAGCAACGTATTTTTTAACCAGGACTACAAACAAAATAATCCCGACTACAACCAGGTAACTCCTGATCGTATTGTCGAGCCAAACCTGGTCAAGGAACTGATCCATAGAAGAAAACGATTATGCCTCGAAATTATCAAATCCATTCAGCATTCGTTTAGTGAAAGCTATAAATTTCAATACGGTCTTTTTTCAGGGCATAAAGTCGGGCGGCGCTGAAATTGAAAGAAATGCTTTCGTGAAGGGCAGCAGGCAACACCCATTCATCTACACGGAAAGTTGTTATATCGTACCTGAACAGCTTATTACCGGAGGAACCAAAAATATACTTTCCCGCGACCTTGAAATTCTGCCAGCCTGAAATCAGTATTTTATTTTTCAGCGCTCCATAATAATCGAAAACAAAAACAGCTTTGGCTGAGTCGTACAGGTAAACTAATTGATCCTGGTCGAATATCTTCTGGGGGGATGGCGCTTCGCCGAATAATTGCCTGAAATCGGGTGTCTCCAACAGCAGCTTACCTTCCTCATCAATTTTTTTGAGTTTGTTATCTACCTCGTCATAGATCCAAACCTTGTTGTCGTATGACTGTCCAATTGCCCGTGCCTGGAAAATATTAGAGCGCCTGAGATCGATCGTATTGCGGATCGTCATAAGCCGGTCCAGCGCAACGACTGTGGCAAAATCGCTATAGTAAAGCAGGACTTTCAAAGGATTTGAAACGTCGATCAGGGATGCCTGGCCAAATTTCTTTACGTCGTTGAATATGGCTACTGAATCGCCGTTGGGATTTAACTTCTTCACCTGGTTGCTGCTGCTAAGCAGGTAAATATTGTCGAGGTTGTCAACGGTAAACGCAGCAATATCGCCCGTAATAACCTTTTCCAGCCGGAAAGTGGTTTCTGTTTGGGCGTGAACCGATCCAAGAGCAAACATTAGGACCAAAACTGTATATAATCGTTTTCCCATTTTAATTCCGGATGATTTTTCCTTCCTGGCCTTTAAATGACTTTAATTCCAGTTGAGTGCCGTCAAAGACAGCATAGGTATAATAACGTATCCAATCGCCCAGGTTGATATACCGGCTATTACCAAGACGATAATCTATGGGCAAGTGTCTATGCCCAAACACAAAAAAGTCGATATTTCTTTTTTGCAACTCTTCCTTGCAGTAAATGATCAGCCATTCCTTTTCTTCGCCGAGAAAAACCTCCTCTGAAGCACCGGTCTGGGCACGGCTCCGGCGGCTCATATAGTTGGCAATACCCATCCCCACTACCGGTGGCAAAATGCCAAACAACCATTGGCAAACAGGGTTACGGAATATTTTTTTCAGGCGCTTGTAGCCATGGTCGCCCGGGCCCAGTCCATCGCCGTGGCCAATGATAAATGTTTTGCCCCCCCGCACAAATTCTTTTGGTGCGAAATAAACAGGAATGTTCAATTCTTTTTGAAAATAATCCTTCATCCACATATCGTGGTTGCCGACAAAGAAATGAATGGGAATTCCCATATCGGTGAGTTCGGCAAGTTTACCGAGCAGTCTCACATAACCTTTTGGAACTACCTGCCGGTATTCATACCAGAAATCGAACATATCACCAACCAGGAAGATCTCGGAAGCATCATTTTTGATCGAGTCCAGGAACTCGACAACAGCTTTCTCCCTTTCCAGGCTACTTGCATGGTCAGGGGCTCCAAGATGAAAGTCGGAGAGAAAATAGATCTTTTTATTCAGGGTCATTTTTTCTTTAGATAATCCATTATATCTCCCGAACTGATAAAAGGTTTGCCGCTGAGATCACCATTGTACCAGTAAACCCATGCAGGAACGATCGCATCATTTATATACACATCAGCAATTTCGCGGCGGTATAGGCGCTGTTCGCCCGATTCCACTACTACGCCCTCATAATCGTCGAGCTGACCGATGGCCCATGAAAATTCTCTCTCATTTTTTATGATGTATAATTCACCAGATATAAATGCATCATCGTGGGTGGGAGTAGCCGCGGGATATTCGCCGAGATCGTATAACCGGCCTTTTACCTTTGCGTTGCCAAAAAAATTGAAATAGCGGCTAATATATTCGTAGGCGGGGTTATGAAATCCGCTGCGAAGTGTTCCATAGACGAATAGATAGTACGAGGCATGATTTGTCATATGCTAAAAATACAACGGTTGGCAAAATAATCAGGACTCCACCAGGAATAAATAAACTTCCCGGGGTCCATGCACGCCTACAACCAGGGTTTTTTCAATGTCGGCAGTACGGCTGGGCCCTGTAGCAAAGGTGATCAGCGAAGGCAATGCGGGATGATATTTATCCTTTACAAGCTGCAGCGCATCTTTGATATCATAAACCAACTGGCTGGAATAAGCGATACAAATATGAATAGGTGCATAAACACTGGTATTGCGGCCGCTTTTCTGCGCAGCGCTCATGACGATTGAACCCGTACGGGCCACCAGGCATTCGCATCCCGTAATCGAAACATCGCAATCAGCCAGTCCCTTCTTCACGATCCGATCGGCAAACTGCGAACCGGCTGTTTTTACCAGTTCATCTTCCACACAAAACACCTTTTGCCAATCCATTTTTTTTACAAGGCTGCTAAGCTGGAACGCAAGCTCCTGCTGGTTGATGCAAAAAATAAAACGCCCCTGTAACCTGGTAAACTGTTCGGCGAATTCAATTTCCTTTTCCTGCTGCTCAGGCTGGAATACTGAATCGTTTCCCTCGCTTTTAGGAAAAGGAAGAGGCGTTGAGTGACTCAACGCCTTTCTAATTCTCTTCAGTATATTTTCTTTTGCAGGTGAAACATTCATGAGTTCACAACTGTATTAAATCTATTGACATATTAAACCCTTTAAGGTAGGGCTTTCTTCGTCACGTCGCTATCATAGGGCGGCACACCTGCCGAGATTTCACCCTGTTCCGCGGGGATCACCTCATCGTCAACCAATGATTTTTTTTCTTCAAATGGCCGCTTGCCAATCAGGCTTTCTACATCGCTTTGGAACAATACTTCTTTATCCAGGAGCGCTTCAGCCAGAATCCTCACCTGCTCACGTTTCTCCATCAACAGGTTCTTTGTTCTTTCATAAGAGGTCTCGATCAGGCTTCTGACTTCTTCATCAATCAATTTTGAAGTCTCTTCCGAGTAGGGTTTTGTAAAAGAAGTCTCCTGCTGAGGATCGTAAAAGCTTACATTACCGACCTTATCGTTCATACCGTACACCGTAACCATAGCATAAGCTGTACGGGTGATTTGCTGCAGGTCGTTTTGAGCACCAGTGGAGATCTTTCCAAAGAATATATCCTCGCTGGCTCTTCCACCCAGTGTCATACAGATCTGGTCTTTAAGCTGGTCGGTATTATACAGGTATTGTTCTTTCGGTGTGTACTGCGCATAACCCAGGGCTGCGGTGCCACGTGGTACAATAGTAACTTTCAACAGTGGATAAGCATGTTCAAGATACCATCCGCAGATCGCGTGACCGGCTTCGTGATAGGCGATGATCTTTTTCTCTTCGGGAGAAATGATCTTATTTTTCTTTTCCAGACCACCAATCACCCTGTCAACCGCATCCTGGAAGTCCTGCATGTCGACCGCTTCTTTTCCTTTACGTGCGGCGATCAATGCGGCCTCATTACAAACGTTGGCAATATCAGCGCCGGCAAACCCAGGTGTTTGTTCTGCCAGTTTATGTACGTCCAGTTTCTCTGATATCTTGATAGGCTTCAGATGCACTTTGAAGATCGCCTCACGACCCTTTACATCTGGTTTATCAATCGATATCTGCCTGTCGAAACGACCCGGACGAAGCAGGGCGGTATCCAGCACATCGGGGCGGTTGGTCGCCGCCAGCACAATGATACCCGCATCAGTTCCGAAACCATCCATTTCCACTAGTAACTGGTTGAGGGTGCTTTCACGCTCGTCATTACTCATCATCACATTCTTTCCCCTTGCCCGGCCGATAGCATCGATCTCATCGATAAAAATTATACAGGGTGCTTTTTCCCTCGCTTGTTTAAACAGGTCACGAACACGGCTTGCGCCTACACCTACAAACATTTCAACAAAATCAGAACCGCTGAGGCTAAAAAAAGGCACCTGCGCTTCGCCTGCCATCGCTTTTGCCAGCAGGGTCTTACCAGTACCCGGTGGGCCTACAAGCAATGCACCCTTTGGAATTTTACCACCAAGGGCTGTATATTTTTTTGGACTCTTCAGGAAGTCAACGATCTCCATCACTTCCACTTTAGCCTCGTCGAGACCGGCTACATCCGCGAATGTGATATTGACCTTTGTTCCTTTATCAAATAAAGTCGCTTTTGATTTTCCGATATTAAAGATGCCACCCGGACCGGCGCCACCACCGGCACCGCCACCCATTTTACGCATAAGCAGGATCCAAAGTCCAACAAAAAGCAGGATCGGCAGTAAAAATGAAAGGGATTTGCTAAACCAGTCACTTTCTGTTTCAACAGTGCCAACGTCTTTTGTGATATTATTGTCGGCAAGAAATTTCCGCATGTCATCTTTAAAAGAATCGCCGGAAACGATCTTAAAACTCATATGCGGCCCTTCGGGGTTGGCTTTCACCACACCCTTTTCGAGCTTGTCGGCATACTTTGGTAACGATCCTTTCTTTATATAAATTTTTACCAGGTTGCGATTGGATACAACAACGTATTTCTCTACATCACCATCCTTCAGCATTTCCTGGAAATAGGATTGGTCTACCTGTGTTGTATTGGATGAAAATGGTCCGAAAAGTTGAAAACCGATCAGCACGGCGAAAATGATGGCGTAAATCCAATATATACTGAATTTGGGGCCTTTTCGTGGTGGTTGACCGTCTTCCCCGGGTGGGCGGTTGCCAAATCGGGGATTCGGGCTCTTTTCGTTTTTATTATAGGATGGTTCCTGCGGCATAATTATGTCTGTATTCCTGCTAATTAATAATTTTTATTAGAAAAAGTTCGATCTATTTAACATTTAACATTAATCGTATTTCAATACCGAGGCGTCGCTCCACATTTCTTCAAGTTTGTAGAATTTCCGGGTCTCCGGCAGCATCACATGTACCACAACATTCACATAATCCACCAACACCCACTGCAAGGCTTTGTAACCTTCATGATGATATGGGTCTTCGTGGCAGATTTTCTTCACTTTTTCTTCCACATTGTCGGCGATGGCTTTGATCTGTGGCTGGTTACCCGCTTCACATATGATAAAAAAGTCAGCGACGGCTTCGTTGATCTTACGCAGGTCAAGGCAGATCACATTCTCCCCCTTTTTTTCCTGGATAGCTGCAATAATTGTTTTGATAATCTTTGAACGTTGCGTTAACCGGGATGCACTTTTTACTTTACGCGTAGATAAAACAGCAAGTTGTTCCAATAATGAATTCGTTTTTTAGTTTATCATATCATGTGTAGGCCGGGATAAGGTTTGTAAAAAGCAGATTTTATTCTAAACAATTCATCCTTAGCCTTAAACATATTTACTTTGCCCAAAAATAGCAATTAATTGCCAGAACCCTCCTCAGACACACGCATTGGAGAGCCTTTTATTGAGCTCCTTTCCGTTGACAGTACCAACAATTATGCCCTGACGCAGGTACGTGCTGGTTTGGCACAACATGGTACTGCGTTTTTTGCGCATGAACAGCTTGCAGGGAAAGGTCAGCGTGGGAAATCCTGGACCACATCTCCTGACTCCAGCCTGATATTGAGTGTGGTGGTGAATCCCCGCCCCCTGACCATCAGCCAGCAGTTTCAGCTAAGTGCCTGCATCGGCCTGGCCGGAGTTGCTC
>JAEZRB010000021.1 GCA_023412975.1 Bacteroidota bacterium
ATGGTACGGTGGAAGCGGCATGTAACCCATTGGTAACAGCTTTGTATCCCGACAACAAAACCACCAAGCTTAACCATTTTCATCTTTGGTTTCCGGGGGGCATCGTTATCGGAACCCTGATCGTTTATTTCTTCGATAAGGCGGGTATCAACTGGCAGGTACAGATGGCAATGATGATCCTGCCAACACTTATCTATGGATATATATTCTCCCGTTTGAAATTCCCGGTCACGGAGCGTGTATCGAGTGGCATTACGACCGGGGAAATGTATAAATCCCTGGCCAATCCCCTTTTTATTTTCATGCTTATTTGCATGTTTGGCACCGCCATCACTGAGTTATTTACCGGTCAGTGGATAGATGTATTACTCAAAAACGTTTCAGACAATCCTATTTTGATCCTGACCGTATCAACAGGTGTGATGGTATTAGGGCGTGCCTTTGCAGGTCCAATTGTACACCGGCTGGCACCGCAGGGCGTGTTGCTGATGTCGGCAATTATTTCTGCCATCGGTCTGTACCTACTGGGTAATACTTCAGGCAATACTTTATTCCTGGGAGCTGTGGTGTTCGGCATCGGCGTGTGTTATTTCTGGCCCACGATGTTGGGTTTTGTTTCTGAATATTTACCCAAAACCGGCGCAGTCGGCATCAACCTGATGGGCGGTGCGGGCATGTTTGCCGTTTCGATCTACATGATGTTTATGGGCGGTTTCTACGACAGGCTTATCGCCAACAAGCTTCCAGCAGGTGCCGATATCAAGGCTTACAATGCACCCGAAGCCACTGCAGAAATGCAAGCGGCGGTTGCGGAAGCTAACAAAGCTGCGGGTCCAGAGATCATCAACGCAACGCTCGTGATACCCATTATACTGATTGTCGCCTTCACCGGCTTGTATTTTTATATGCGTAATAAAAAGAAACCGGTATTACAGGCCGTTTAATCTTTACTAAAGAACTAATAACTTATGAAACTAACAACCCGTGTCCAGCTTTCGCTGATGATGTTCCTTGAATTTTTCATTTGGGGTGGATGGTTCGTAACCTTGGGAACTTTTCTCGGTACCAATTTAAATGCAACCGGCAACCAGATAGGCGACGTTTTCTCCACGCAGTCCTGGGGCGCCATCATCGCACCTTTTATCATAGGCCTGATTGCAGACCGGTATATCAACGCCGAACGAATCCTGGGTGTGCTACACATCATAGGTGCTATCCTTATGTACCAGATGTATAATGCAGACAACATTGGAGTTTTCTATCCCTATGTTTTAATCTATATGATACTTTACATGCCGACCATCGCGCTTACCAACTCGGTATCTTTTCGCCAGATGAATGATCCTGAAAAAGAATTTTCGGGCATCAGGTTATGGGGCACTATCGGATGGATCGTGGCAGGACTTATGATCAGTTATGCTTTCCATTGGGATACTGAAGAAAACACCGCCAATGGACTGTTGAGAAATACATTCCTGATGTCTTCTATCGTTTCACTCGCACTGGGCCTGTTCAGTTTTACTTTACCTAAAACACCTCCAACAAAAAGCGCCAAAGAAAAGGTCAGCATCAGGGAGATCATTGGCCTGGATGCACTAAAACTTTTAAAGGATCGCAACTTCGCTATTTTCTTTATTTCTTCTGTTCTTATTTGTATACCACTTGCTTTTTATTATTCAAATGCCCACCCTTTCCTGACTAATGCAGGCATGAGTAATCCGACAGGTAAGATGACTATCGGGCAAATTTCAGAAGTAGTATTCCTATTACTGCTACCCCTGTTTTTCAAGAAATTCGGTTTCAAGACCACCATACTGATCGGCATGCTGGCCTGGGCCCTGCGTTATGTGTTATTCGCATATGGCAATGCCGGCGAACTTAGTTTTATGCTGATACTGGGTATTGCATTGCATGGTATCTGCTATGATTTCTTTTTTGTCTCAGGTTTTATTTATACCGACTCCAAAGCCGGTCCAAAATATAAAAGTGCCGCACAGGGATTGATTACCCTGGCAACCTATGGTATCGGGATGCTGATCGGCTTTAAGATCGCCGGCTGGATCACCGATGCTTACAAGATCGCTGACAATGTATATGATTACAGGATGATCTGGCTTATCCCGGCTATCATTGCGGCAGCAGTATTTCTTTTATTCCTGGCATTATTCAGAAATGAAAAAAAACAAATTTGACAGCCGGACAGGCACTATGATTTATCATTTGTAACTTGTAGGGAGCGATATACATGAAATCTCATACTACCCGACGGACACTATTAAAACAGATTGCTGCAGGTTCCCTGGCTGTAACAGGCTTACCCACGATGCAGGCATTGGCAACCGGTATGAACGATCACAAATTGAAAGGCAATATCAACCATTCTGTCTGTGCCTGGACATTTAACCATCTTTCACTGGAAGAGCTGTGTGTGGCAGTAAAAAAGCTCGGCTTAAAAGCTATTGACCTGGCATCACCAAAGGAATGGCCGGTTTTGAAGAAACACGGTATTCACTGCTCCATGTGCTATACGGCGGGTGAGATTAGTCTCACCGATGGCTGGAACAACAAAACACTGCACCCTAAATTGATCAAAGAGTTTACCGACGCCATTCCGCTGGTAGCCGCGGCAGGATATCAAAACCTGATCTGCTTTAGTGGCAATCGGCATGGCATGGACGATGAAACCGGGTTAAAAAATTGTACCGAAGGATTAAAACAAATCATGTCGCTGGCCGAAAAACACCGTGTGATCATACAGATGGAACTTTTTAACAGCAAGGTGGATCATAAAGATTATATGTGTGATAAAAGCGCGTGGGGTATCGAACTTTGCAAACGTATCGGTTCGCCCAATTTTAAATTGCTGTACGATATCTATCACATGCAGATCAATGAAGGCGATGTGATCCGTACGATCCGCGATAATCATGAATTTTTCGGGCATTACCATACTGCCGGCGTGCCGGGACGTAATGAAATTGATGAATCGCAGGAACTGTATTATCCCGCCATCATGAAAGCGATCCTGGACACGGGTTACAAAGGATATGTAGCGCAGGAATTTATTTCTACCGGGAAAACAAATGAAGATAAACTGGCAGCCTTGAATAAGGCGATTTTGATATGTGATGTGTAGGAAGCTGCGAGCTATGAACGGGGAGCTGCGAGCGGGGTGTAAAATTTTGTTCCATGCTCACGGCTCACGGCTCACAGCTCGAAGCTCAAAAAAAGGTTCTCTACCCCTGGAGAACTGATTGAAAACACTAACCACCCGGAGGGGGAGGGTAAAATTTAAAACATGGCAGATAATCAGTTTGACGCAATCGTAGTTGGTTCGGGCATTAGTGGCGGTTGGGCCGCAAAAGAACTAACCGAAAAAGGTCTGAAAGTGATCATGCTCGAAAGGGGCCGCAATATCGAGCATGTTAAGGACTATGTAACGGCCAATACAGAGATCTGGGAATTTCCGCACCGCAACCGACGTACTCAGAAGATGATCCAGGAACATCCTGTGCTCCGAAGAGATTATCCGCTGCAGGAAGCGGTACTGGGAATGTTTGCCAACGAACAGGAAAATCCATACACTGAGATCAAACGCTTTGACTGGTATCGCGGTTATCATGTGGGTGGACGTTCCCTGCTTTGGGGTCGCCATAGTTACAGGTGGAATAAATGGGATTTTGAAGCCAATGCTAAAGAAGGCATAGCAGTCGACTGGCCTATCCGGTACGACGACCTGGCTCCCTGGTATAGTTATGTTGAAAAATTTGCGGGCATACAGGGTAGTAAAGAAGGACTTGATGTATTGCCTGATGGTGAGTTTATGCCACCTATCGATCTGAATATTGTAGAAAAAGATGTAGCCAATCGTATCCGCGCTCATTATAAAAATAAACGGCACATGTTTGTTGGCCGTACTGCCAACATCACGCAAAACCACCAGGACCGTGTGGCCTGTCAATACCGCAACCGTTGCTGGCGGGGCTGTCCTTTTGGTGCGTATTTCAGCACGCAGTCCTCTACCCTTCCTGCGGCTATGAAGACTGGTAACCTCACCCTCCGCCCGTTCTCCATCGTGTCGAAGATCCTGTATGATAAGGATAAGAAAAGAGCAACTGGTGTGGAAGTGGTGGATGCGGAAACAAATAAAACGATCGAGTACAAGGCGAAGATCATCTTTGTTTGCGCCTCAGCATTTAATTCAACCTGGGTGCTGATGAACTCCGCTACCGATATCTGGCCCGATGGCCTGGGTAGCAGCAGCGGTGAACTGGGTCATAATGTAATGGATCACCATTTCCGTTGTGGCGCTGGTGGACGTGTAGAGGGTTTTGATGATAGATATGAATATGGAAGAAGACCAGTCGGCGTTTATGTGCCAAGATTCAGAAATATTTATGATGACAAACGCGACTACCTCCGTGGCTTTGGCTACCAGGGAGGTGCCAGCAGGCAGGGCTGGGGCCGTGAAGTAGCCGAACTCAGATTGGGCGCTGATTTTAAAGATATGCTCTGCGAACCTGGCAACTGGACCATAGGAATCACTGCCTTTGGAGAAATGCTGCCCTATCATGAAAATACCATTGCGCTCGATAAGGATAAAAAAGACAAATGGGGCTTACCTGTTTTAAAAATGGATGTGGAGATCAAAGACAATGAGATGAAAATGCGCAAGGACATGATGGAGGATGCGAAAGAAATGCTGGAAGCAGCCGGAGTAAAAGACGTAAATGCTTACGACGCCGGTTATGCACCTGGCATGGGTATTCATGAGATGGGAACAGCCCGCATGGGTCGCGATCCAAAAACATCTGTATTAAATGGCAATAACCAGGTTTGGGATGCACCTAATGTTTTTGTCACCGACGGGGCTTGTATGACTTCGGCATCTTGTGTCAACCCTTCGCTCACTTACATGGCTTTAACAGCAAGGGCCGCGGATTTCGCGGTGAAAGAATTGAAAAAGGGAAACCTGTAGCAAAGCTTCAAACAACATTAAACCATTTTCAACCACATTAAACTTCTTAAACTTTTTTATAATGGACCGTAGAGAACTATTAAAAATGATCGCCCTTGTAACCGGTGGGGCTGTTATTGGTGGGGAAGTATTCCTGACAGGATGTAAATCACCCGGGACAGCCGATGTTGGTTTTACACCGGCTAATATTTCACTACTGGATGAGATTGGTGAGACGATCCTCCCCGCCACATCATCACCTGGCGCCAAAGCAGCCGAGGTAGGAAAGTTTATGCAGGTATATGTTACTGACTGCTATACCACCCGCCAGCAGGAAGCTTTTACAAAGGGTATCTCTGCCGTGGATGAGGCCAGTAAGAAATTAAATGGCAAATCCTTCATGGAATCGACGCCGCAACAACGGCAGGAACTGCTGCTGAAACTTGACGACGAAGCCCGTGAATACGATAAAAAGATAACAGTGGAGGAACAGCAGCAGCGCGACCAGGCAAAACGCGAGATGAAGGAATTCGAGCCCTCACCTTCACATTATTATACAATGATGAAACAACTGACATTACTTGGCTTCTTTACTTCCGAGGTGGGAGCTACCAAAGCATTACGACATGTGGCTGTGCCCGGCAAATATGACGGCGCTCTCCCTTATAAAAAAGGTGACAGGGCCTGGGCGGAATAAATTCACTCACTACAAAAAAACTAACAATGGATTTCAAAAGGAGACAATTTCTAAAAATGAGCGGCAACCTGGCTGCCCTGCTTGCCCTCGGCCCTGTGGCCTGCAAACTTTCCTCCAATGATCAAAAAGAAAGCAAAGAAGATACAACTGCTGCCAACGCCGGCACTGTAGCAGCCGGTACGGCCCTTGCTGCCTTTGGGCTTCAACTTTACACACTGCGTGATGATTTACCAAAGGATCCTAAAGGAGTATTAAAGCAGGTCGCATCATTTGGTTACAAGCAGATCGAAAGCTTTGAAGGAAAAGACGGAATGTTCTGGGGCATGAGTAATACCGATTTCAAAAAATACATGGATGACCTGGGAATGGTGATCGTGTCGAGCCACTGCGACATCAACAAAGATTTCGAGAAGAAAGCAGCCGATGCCGCCGCGATCGGAATGAAATACCTGATCTGTCCCTGGCTCGGACCCCAGAAAAAAATCGATGACTTTAAGAAGGCAGCTGACGAATTCAACAAACGCGGAGAAATATGTAAAAAGAACGGGATCCGTTTTGCCTACCACAACCATGCATATTCCTTTGAGCCGGTAGATGGACAACTTGGACAGGATGTAATGATGAATAATACCGATCCTGACCTGGTTGACTATGAAATGGATATTTACTGGGTAGCTGCGGCAGGACAGGACACCGAGGCCTGGTTGAAAAAATACAAAAATCGCTTCCGGCTCTGCCATGTAAAAGACCGTGCGAAAGGCGCCACGCCGGCTGATCATGATGCATCAGTTGACCTGGGTACCGGCAGCCTCGATTATTCTAGATTGCTGAAAACAGCCAGCGAAAACGGTATGGAATACTATATCGTGGAACAGGAAAAATATGAAGGCACCACCCCATTAAAATCGGTGGAAGCCAATGCAGTCTATATGAAGAATTTAAAGATCTAGAATCTATACGACCGCCAATAGTCTTTGTAATGCATCTTTCAGGCAGCCACCCGTGCTTATCTTTTTCGCGAGTGGCTGCATATTTTTTCGCATCTGCTGATACTCCTCTTCTGAAAGAACGTTGATGGCTTCTTCGATTCCCGACAGATCCTTAACAGCAAACCCGATCTTATACTTTTTGACCAGGTACTCACCTGCACTTTCTATAGGGACAATGATGGGCAAACCACTGAGGATATATAACGATAACTTATGATGGCTGATATATTTCATATACCTGCCAATACTGCCATCCATCCCCTGGATGCTTGTTCCATCCCATAACAAACCAAAGGATCCTTTTAGTTTTTGCGGCAACCCGTGTGGATCTTCCACACCGTGCCATACAAGGTTTGGTTGGGCGAGCATCTCTTGCGTTTGATGTGGCCCATAAATATCAAAATGCAGATCTGGGTGTCCCCGACTTAATTGTCCAAACTTTTCCAGAAATGGACTTTTAGAAAGATTTCCAGCAAAAACGATACTGGGTGAAATTATTCGCGGCTGCACGGATGGACTCGACAGGAAGTCAAAAAAGTCTGTCTCCACCGACTGAACCGTACCTACATTTTCATTAAGCCATTGTTTCATTCGCACATTATGAACAATGAAATATTTAAGGCGCTTGAAAAAGGATATCTCCTTCTTTAGTTTACTGTCGTCACCATCTTTGATACCATCGATATCGGTCAGGTAACAGATCAGGCGGACATCCTTACGGTACCTGAGTAATAACCTGACGAGCAACTGGGCCAATCTTGCATAGCCGGGATACAGAAAAACAATATCAGCTCCCTTCCGAACCTTAATCACCATTTTGAAAAGGCTTAAGAAACGGGCGCCCTTAGCTAACCAGGAGAAGTTGTCCTGGTGTGGCAACATAAGAGGCCGGTATCCCTCGCTCAACAATATTCGTTCTGCATCCACCAGGCCTGCACCACCATGCTGGTAATGCTGCCCCAGATATTGTTGTATAAAATATTTTTCCGCCATGTTAATGGACGCTAACCGCCCCGAAGATAAGCATCTCTTTTCCCTATATTTACAAATCAAACCCAATACACTTATGAAGGAAGCAGAAATAAGAATCAGGCCGGCCAGGTCGCTTTCCTTCCAGCTTTCGGAGATCTGGGACAACCGGGAGTTGCTATACTTTTTTACCTGGCGTGATATCAAAGTGAAATACAAGCAAACCTGGCTTGGTATCCTTTGGGCCGTTCTTCAGCCGGTATTGCTGATGGCCATTTTCTATTTTATCTTTTCACGTACGCTCCGAATCGATACCGGAACCAACTATCCCGTATATGCATTTTCAGGGCTCATACTCTGGGGGCTTTTTTCTTCAGGCATCACCAATAGCAGTGAAAGCCTGCTTACCAATGCGCCTATCATCCGAAAAATTTATTTTCCTCGCATTCTCATACCACTGTCCTCGCTTTTAACAGCTTTGGTAGATTTCCTGTTTGCCTTTTTTGTACTCTTTGTATTGCTGCTCATCTTTCGCCAGCCGCTGAATTGGTCAGCCCTGGTTTATTTTCCCCTCGCCATTATCATGACCTTCCTGTCCTCATTTGGCGTGGGTACGCTTATTGGTGCATTGAATGTGAAGTACCGCGATTTTCGCTACCTGCTCCCCTTCTCGATACAGTTTCTTTTTTTTGGTTCGCAGATAGTTTATACTATCCATAATATTACCACTGGCTGGGCAAAGTCTTTGTTTTATCTCAATCCCCTCAATGGTGCCCTGGAGATCTTTCGTCAGCCACTGAGTGATACGACTATCTACTGGCCGGGAGTTTTCATCAGCCTGGTATCGCTTTTAATTTTCGTGGTAGTTGGTTTATTTTATTTTAAAAAAACAGAAACTTATTTTGCAGACCTGGTATAAACCATGAAGCCGATCATCGAAATAAAGCAACTCGGAAAAAAATACAGACTTCGCAGCAATGAGAGCTATCTCGCCCTGCGGGATGTGATCAGCCATGGAGTAAAATCCGTTTTTTCTCAAAGCAAAAGCAGGCACGAGGATTTCTGGGCCTTACAGGATATCGACCTGAAAGTCGAACGCGGGGAAAGGATCGGGATCATTGGGAGAAACGGAGCCGGCAAAAGCACACTACTTAAAATACTCAGTCGTGTAACCTGGCCAACTACAGGTGAAGCCATTATCCGTGGACGGCTGGCCAGTTTGCTTGAAGTAGGCACAGGTTTTCATCCTGAATTAACAGGGCGTGAAAACATATTCCTAAATGGTTCCATACTCGGATTGAAAAAAGCCGAGATCGTCAAACAATTCGATGCCATAGTGGACTTCAGTGGCGTAGAAAAATTCCTCGACACCCCGTTAAAACATTATAGTAGCGGTATGCAACTCAGGCTGGCGTTTGCCGTGGCCGCTCACCTGGAACCGGAAATATTGTTGATAGATGAAGTATTGGCAGTAGGCGATATGGAATTTCAAAAGAAATGTATTGGCAAAATGGAAGAGGTCAGCCAAAAGGAAGGGCGAACGATATTATTTGTGAGTCACAACATGTCCTATATCACGTCCCTTTGCACAAGAAGTATTTTACTCGACCACGGTAAAATAAGTTTTGAGGGCAGCCCCGCTTCAACCATCCAGACTTATTTTTCCTGGATCAATTCGAAAACGGATCAGTCGGGAGATTCAGACCGGCGGCCTGGTAATCAATATGTAAAACTTCGTTCGGTAAAAGCTATCAACAGGTCGAACGATAGTACCGGGACATTCAGGGTGACCGAAGAAGTGGGCATCAAGATGGAATATGAAGTACTGGAAGAGGGCCAGACACTCTGGCTGGGACATAATATTTACAATGAGCAGGGTGTAAACGTTTTTGACACACATAGTGTGCAGACAGAATTTTATCGTAAGCCTCATCCAAAAGGCATTTATACGTCTGTTGTATGGATACCGGGTAATTTGCTAAACCTCGGAACCTATGTAGTGAGCAGCGGTATTTTTAATCACCTTAAAAATATAATCCATTTCCATGAACGTGACGTGCTGACATTTACCATACACGAAGCGTTTGATGAAGAAACTGCCAGGGGCGACAGCGCCGGGGAGTTCCCGGGTGTGGTACGACCTTTACTGAAATGGGAGATCAAAAATATCTGAGCATGGCAAAAGACTGGACTGGTGAAAGGTTAGAAACTTTCGTTCATAACGACTCGACCATTGAGCATCTACACCGATATGCTATTGTAAATGAATATATAAAAAATAAGGTAGTACTGGATATTGCGTGTGGTGAAGGTTATGGAAGTAACCTGCTGGCAGCGACAGCCCGTTTTGTAACCGGCGTAGATATCGACAACAAAATTATCGCTCATGCTTCGCAAAAATATAAGAAAGACAATTTACTTTTTAAACATGGCTCTGTTGAAAATATTCCCTTTGAAGATGCTTACTTTGATGTTGTAGTAAGTTTTGAAACATTGGAACATGTTTCCAGACATTCATCTATGCTAAGTGAAATAAAAAGGGTAATGAAACCAGGCGGGCTCCTATTACTATCCACTCCCAATAAAAAATCTTATTCAGATGTATATGACTATAAAAACCCGTTTCACAAAAAGGAACTATACCTGCCAGAATTAGAAAAGCTATTAAACGAACACTTCAGATTTTATTCAATACATTATCAAAGCATCCAGACGGCTTCTCTTATAATAAATTCTTCCGGCAATTCTCTGAAACTTTATGAAGGAGATTATCATAAAATATCGACCATGGAGACGATTGAACCCTTATACTTTATTGCCCTCTGTTCTGATCAGGCACTTCCAACATTACCATCTAGCCTGTTTACCAGTAAAGGAACTCTCGAAACTGCCATAAGAGAGAAAGAACTTTCCGTAAAAAACTCCTTAAGTTACAGGATCGGGCATATAATATTGTTTCCGGCAAAACTTGCATATAAAATATTTTCAAAAAGATTCTAACGCTAATGCCCTTTTTCTCGGTCATTATACCCAACTATAACCATGCGCCGTTCCTCAAAGAACGGATAGATTCTATATTGAATCAAACATTTGTAGATTTCGAAATAATACTGCTTGATGATAATTCTACAGACAACAGCAAAGAAATTCTGGAAGAATATCGCCTAATTAGTAAAATAAGTCACCTTATAGTCAATGAAAAAAACAGTGGCTCCCCGGTAGCTCAGTGGCATAAAGGAATACATCTTGCCAAAGGCGACTGGATTTGGATAGCAGAAAGCGATGATATAGCAGATCCTCATTTCCTAGAAGAATGCGCCAATTCCTTACATAGCCACCCGAAAACCGGATTAGTCTATTGTGACAGTAATATATTGGATGTAACTCGTAAACAAATTACCACGCGATTCTCCGATCGGAAAAATACAATCTTTAAAACCGCAAAATGGAGCCATGCTTACTGGCAAAACGGGATTCACGAGATAAATGAATGCCTCAAATATGATTGTACCCTTAATAATGTAAGTGCAGCGGTTTTCAAAAAGGATTTAGCATTGCAGATAATCGATGGAGCATTAACCTTTCGTTATTACGCCGATTGGTACTGTTTCTTAAGATTATGCCTTCTTTCTGACATATATTACATCCCAAAGGCCTTAAATACATACCGCTTTCATAGCCAAAGCCTTTTAAATGCCGAAACCTCGATTATAATATCGACAAAAGAGTATTTTAAAATACTAAAGTTATTATATTATAATACCATGATCACCAATAGGAAAAAGTTATTGACACATTTTGCATTTAACTATTTGGCATTTGGCATTTTAAGGGATGGCCCGCGTAAAATGTTCGCCATTACAAGAAACTATTTTGCATTAGATAAGCCTTTAGCATTTAAGGTACTTCTAAGGGTTTTTCAAATAAAACTTTTTTATCAGCGTTATAAGGCCAAATTTGAAATCAACGAAACCTCATCCTGGTATTCACAATTACAATGAACACATTCTGCACTATAATAACTGCCGATTACTATCCTCATTCGGTCGCCCTATATAAATCACTACGCGAGTATAATCAAAATGCAACACTCCATGTTCTAGTTGCCGATAATAAATCAATTGACGATCACCTTCCTCTATATTCCGGTATTCATCTTGTAAAAACGCAAGAGCTAGCAGAAGACATATCTATCACCGAAATATATAACAAGTATGCACATATCAATATGGATTTTTTCAGGTGGGCAGCCAAGCCTTTATTTATTCTACACCTACTAAATAAAAGCTATAACAAGGTCATCTTCTTGGATTGCGATATCTTTTTTTTCAATGATTTTAGTTTTTTGTTTGCAGAGCTTGATTCGGCAGGTATACTTCTGACTCCTCACTGGCACACAAAAGATCCACT
Organism: Bacteroidota bacterium; assembly: GCA_023412975.1. GTDB lineage: Bacteria > Bacteroidota > Bacteroidia > Chitinophagales > Chitinophagaceae > Terrimonas_B. The sequence goes on from JAEZRB010000021.1 coordinate 12,023, forward strand.
TATTAATGAATCAAGTTTTAAATTGTTGTTTACATCTGGGATATTCAATGCAGGTTTTATCGGAGCTTCACAAAAAGGGACTGACGCTTTACAATGGTGGGCAAATGCGTGTCATTTTAAAATGGGTGAAGTTCCGTCCATGGGTATACATGATGACCAGAAATACCTTGATGCAATGCCGGTACTCTTTGAATCAGTAAAAATTTTACGTCATAAAGGATGTAATATAGCGTCATGGAACATAGATGAGTGTAAAAGAGAATTACAAAATGGAATTCTTTTAATAAATGGAAAATACCCGATAATCTTTATCCATTTTAGCCAGATATTGGCAAAGGAAATTTTAAGAGGACACGACCCTTTATTATTACCACACCTGACTAAATATAAATCTGTATTTGAAGAAGATGGTGTAGAATTATCTCAATTTATGAATGAATTAAATTCCCATTTAAACGTCAACATATTAAAAAAGATAAAATGGAAATTAAAACTTCGAACCAGGATAAAGAATATTCTCTATAGGATGGCAAAGACATTGTAACACGAAATGAATAGACTAATTAAGTATATATTAATAAAATGTAATATATTTTATCATTTTAAGTATTCCCGTTTCTTTCGCCTGTATCAAAGAATTTTTAAACCTGGAGACATAGCCAATGAGAAAAAGGAAATCGATTTCTACAAATCTTTTCTTTCCTCCTGTGATCTAATCTTCGATATCGGCGCCTATGATGGCCACAAAACCGCCGCTTTTCTTCATATCGCCCGGAAAGTTGTCTGTGTGGAGCCCGACAAAGAAAACTTCAAAGTATTGGGCATACGTTTTCGTCACAAAAAAAGCCGGGTGTATTTGGAAAACAAAGCGGTAAGCAATGTTACGGGGACCAGCTTTATGCATATACATCACCCGGCTTCGGCATTTAATACGCTTAGTGACAATTGGAAAGAAATTCTCGAAAACGACAACGTTGAAAAATGGAATGAAAAGATCAGTTTTACAGAGCGGGTACCGGTAGAAACCGTTACGCTGGACCAACTCATTGAAAAATACGGCCAGCCTGATTTTATTAAAATAGACGTGGAAGGCCTGGAAGAAAAAGTATTGCTAGGCCTAAGTAGCAAAGTATCCTGTTTAACATTTGAAGCCATGCTGCCTGATGGACACGAGGCGATTCATAATTGCCTGGCCCGGATCGAACAGCTGGACAAAGACGCCACCTTCAACGTAGCAGAATATGAGCAACTGCTGTTTGAGAAATTTGTTTCATTGGGCGAACTCAGGGACTGGCTGGCGGGCAGTCGTATAACCCATTTTGAAATTGTGGTCAAAATGAATCTTTAAAACAGGTCAGCAAAGATGAAGATCGCACTTATAGAAAAAGGTCATTTCGAGGTTGCTTATACCCTGCTGTCTTTATTTGACGATGGCCAAAATCAAATTACCGTCTTTATTGACCAGGACTCTTACCAGCAACTTGAAATGATGCTTGGTAATAAAATAAGCGAATACACCTGGGTGGTCCAACAACCAGGCGAACCCAACCGTGGTTTTATTACCCGCATCTTTAAAACGCTAGAGGATGAAAACTTCGACCTCTATTATTTCGATACTATTGAAGATAATTTCATCGTTTACGCCAATGGGTTACAAAGATTAAACTTCCACAAAACAATATTAACACTTCACGACATCAACGGATTTTTTGAATGTAAACCGGCATTGAGCATAAGAAGGCTGGTAAGATATTGGGGCAAAAGAAAATTGATGAAGTTGATTCCCATGTTCAATGTGCTTTCCGAGACCATGAGGACATACCTGGAATCAAAATTTCCTGCTGCAAAAAAAGTATTCAATATACCTGGGAGCTTTTTTGATCCGGCAACTTACACTCCCCTTAGCTATTCGGCAGGAGAGCAACTACAGCTGACTATTCCCGGCTCTATTGACCGGAGGAGAAGAAACTATGACCTGGTATTTGATCTTTTGGCAGAAGCTGCCTGGCAAAAAATCGATATTAAAATCACCCTGCTGGGTGCATTCAGGAAGGGATATAGTGAAGAAATTCTCGAACGTTGTAAGAATTACTTAGCGAAAAATAATAACCTCGTCATATTTCATACCCCTGTTGTGAACCAACCCGAGTTTGACAAAGTGATCAGCGAATCGCATTTTGTCTGGATGCCTTTGCAACACGAGACAATGATTTCGGATGGTGTGACGGAAACTTATGGTCGCAGTACTACTTCAGGCAATATCGCAGACGCGATCAGGCATGCCAAACCGTTTTTCTCACCAGACAACCTTTCCCTTGACAATGAACTGGAGAAAGCCTGCACACGTTACACAGATATAAAAGTGCTGGCAGGCACTTTGAAAGCACTTACCCCTGAACGCTACCAGTCGCTTCAGCAAAATGCCTACCAGGCTTCGCTGAACTATACAAAGGACAATATCATCCTGCGTAATGCAGAGCTTTTTAAGTGAAGGGGAATTATTTTAACGCCCGGATGATCTCAATAAAATCCGCGGCTACCAGTGATGCTCCTCCTACCAGTCCGCCATCTACATCGGGGCAGGAAAATAACTCTTTTGCATTGCCGGCCTTCACCCTA
>JAEZRB010000037.1 GCA_023412975.1 Bacteroidota bacterium
ATTCGGTATTGGCCGGGTTTAAATTGTATAGAATAGTTTTTGCTAACTGGTTACTTTGATCAAGCCTGTTTAAGAATTTAGACAATGACTTAGCCTGCGGGAAATCACCGATGGAATCACAACCGGCATCAGCACCCGACTGTTTCAGTAATCTTGAATTATTGTTACGCATGGCGCCCAAATGATATTGCTGCACCCATCCTTTTTCGAAATCCCAAACAGCAAACTGGTACAGCATCGCTGATTTGAATTTCAGGTTTTCTGTATAGGAAAGTTCTTTCCCCGTCCTGATTTTATCAAAAACATGTTCGATTTCTTCATCTGTATAATCTTCTGCATACATTTCTTCCAGCCCGTGATCTGATACAGAGCAGTTCATGGATGCAAAGAAATCGTGCCGTTGCTTTAGTGCATCAAGAAAGTCTTTATAGGAGCTTATGGATATACCGGCAACGGATTCCAGCAAAGTAACATAGGCATTAAAAGAGACGGCGTCGTCTGCATTCATTGCCCTGTCGGGACGGAAAGCGGGAAGGATGTTTATTTCAAATTCCTGTCCGCGCTGCTCCCGGGCATCATCCATTAGTTTCTGATGATGCGCTAAGTCATCTGCGGGGTCATCAGTTGTGCAAACCACTTTTACATTTGCCCTGCGCAACAAGTTGCGGACAGTGTATTCAGGTGTTTGCAGCATGGCAGAGGCTTCATCATAAATATCTTTGGCAGTATCAGCATTTAAAATTTTATCAATATTAAAGTAACGCTGAAGTTCCAAATGTGTCCAGTGATATAATGGGTTACGTAAGGTATAGGGAACCGTTTCGGCCCATTTTTCAAATTTGCCGTAATCGCTTTTAACTCCGGTGCAGTAACTTTCGTCTATTCCATTGGCACGCATAGCCCTCCATTTATAGTGATCGCCATACAACCATGCCTGTGTAAGATTGCCGAACCGGTGGTCATTTGCTATCTGCTCCGGTGGGAGATGGCAATGATAATCAATAATGGGCATGTCCCTGGCAAATTCATGATAGAGTCGCTGAGCTGTTTTTGTTTGCAGTAAAAAATTTTCATCTAAGAATTTCTTCATATTCAATCATTATACATCGAACGAATAATACCTTCTTCCAGACCTCTTATTTCTGCCAGCCCCTTTATCTTGCCAATAGCAGAGTAAGGTGAATGAACTGGATGCGGTTGCCGGTTTTCTTTGCCATGGCAGGTAAATCATTTGCCACAGTAGCGCCCAAAGAACCGGTGCAGACAACCGGCCAGGCAAGACCTTTATTTTCTATTTCTGCTTTTCGTTTATTGATTTCGTCCACTGTCCAAACTTCACCATGAGGAATATGATGCAGCGCTGTAACCACTTCTGTTGCACCTGTTTGTTTTACATCCTGTAAACTCACCGGTTCGTTCGGGCCAGACCAACGCCATGGTTGCTGCATCCTTCACATCTTCTGTTGCTTTTTTTAAACTCCGCTATAAACTGAAAATCCCCCGTCTACTTTTATAATTGTTCCCGTTACAAAATTTGAAGCATCACTTAACAACCATACTAATGCACCAACAAGTTCATCTGCCTGTCCAAAACGGGTGAACGGGGTTTTATGAATGATCAATTTACCCCGGTCTGTGAGACTACCATCTGGGTTTGTCAGCAGGGTTTTATTTTGCTGTGTTTGAAAAAAGCCCGGAGCTATTGCATTCATTCTTATTTTATCACCATATCTTTTTGCCAGTTCAACGGCAAACCATTTTGTATAATTGTCGATGGCCGCTTTTGCCAGGCTGTAACCCAATACTTTTGTAATGGCCAATTGAGCTGTTATGGATGAAATATTTACAATACTCCCCTGGCCATTATTTTGGATGACTTTTCCAAAAATTTGTGTAGGCAAAATGGAGCCAAACAGGTTTGCCTGCATCACCTGCTGTAAGGCTTCAATATTCAACTGAAAAATATCCTGTTCGGGTTGTATCACCGCCTCAGGCATATTGCCTCCCGCCGCATTGACAAGCCCGTCTATTTTTCCAAATGCTTCCAGTATTTTTCCCCTTGCAGATAACAATTGCTGCTCATTGGTAACATCTGCAATCAGTGCAATGGCTTTGCCGCCCCGGTTAATGATGCCCGCTGTTCTTTCAGCCGCTACTTTTTCATTCCTGCCTAAGATACCCACTGTTCCACCGGCATCAGCAATACCATTGGCAAATGCTTCACCTAAAACACCGGTAGCCCCGGTTACAACAATCACTTTATCCTTTAGTGAAAAATTAGTTTGCAAATCCTGTGGTTTGAATATTATTCTGTCTATTATTTATAGACATCCTTCTGTTCGTTTGAGCACGATCGCTTTGGAAACGGATGATCGTTGAATAGAAACAGTCAGTATTTTCTTTTCCGCATCCCAGGACATTTCTTCTTTTTTTAATTTTACTCCATTTACCTCAAAACAAACCGGTTTTGAAAGATTATGAAAAACAACCTGGTAAGCCCTTTGCCCGGGGGCATTTTTATAGTTGCCAACTGCCGCTGAAATATGTAAAGAAAAAGCTGGCTGCTTAAACCCAATAGTAGTTGTTCTTTTTTCATTTTTATTCTGATAGGATTCTGAAACGCCATCATCCTCGTACAATATAAATGTTGCATCTTTTCCCGGGTAGACATGTAGGGTTAAACTATCATTTTTGATTGCAGCCGTGCTTAATGCATAATTGGCCATCGGGATAATTGAACCTTCTTTTACAAACAATGGCAATTTACCAACAGGAGCAGGGTAGTCAATCAGCCTGCCACCTCTTATTTGCTCATCGTTCCAGAAGTCGTACCACGTTCCTTTTGGCAGCCACACGGAAACATTATTATTATCCGAGCAATTAGGGGCTACTAAAAATTCCTTTCCCCACATATATTGCAAATCGCTTTTCCAGGCAAATGGTTCATCATGGTAATCGAGCACCATTGCACGGGCCATTGGCAGTCCTGTTTCATTGGCTTTACGGGCATACGTATAGATATAGGGAATCAGCTTATAACGTAGCTCACTGTACAACTTTGCATCTTGTTGTACATCTGACGGGCGGTCAAGCGGCCAGCGTGATTTTCCAACTCCATGCGGTTTCCAGAAAGGAGTAAAACTTCCAAATGCCATTGACCATTGACGGTACATCGAGTCGTTGGGAGTAGTTTGTGAATCACCCAAATGAAAACCGCCTGCATCATGTCCCCAGAATGGGAAACCTGAAAGACCGGCTAATTGCAAACCCACCACCTGTGTTTTCATGTCCTCGTAAGTGGAGTTGATATCGCCACTCCATAATGTTGCATATCGTTGTGCACCTGCCGTCATGCCACGTACCCATACAAAAGGCCTTTTTGTTCCTTTAAAACATTTATCCCAGCCCTGCTTCACCAAAGATTTTGAAATCAGGAAGAACCAATAATTCCTCCTCTCCATCCAGGTAGTTCCATCCTCAAATTTCATGGTAACGGGAGCTTTTCCCATTTCATCAAATTCATCAATCCATAATGCATCGCCGGGATACCCCAATGCAGGGTTCAACGATTTCTTCCACATGATATTCCAGAACCAATCCCTTACTTCTTTCCTGGTAAAATCGGGAGCGCTGGTATTAAAATCAATGCCTTCATTCTGTGGAAGATTGAAAGAAGGTTTCCAGCCTTCACTCTGAACGGCGATACAACGATTAAAATCCAATGTCGTAATCAGTCCGTTTGATTTTACCCATCGCTGGTATTCTTTCGGATCAGGATAGCGTATGGTATCCCAGTCGAAATAAGATAAGCAACGCTGTCCGCCTCCTGCTCTCCAGCGGTTGTCGTTTACAATATGGTCAAGGGGAAAGCCTGCGTTGCGGTGTTCAGTGATTTTCTTTTTCCACCATTGTTCATCCGAAGGGTCGTTTGAGTTGTGATCATTTCCTTTGTCAGAAAGTGCCAGTCCAAAGAATGCTTTAAGTGGCAGTCTTGGCCTCCCGGTAAGTTGCGTATAGCGGTCAATAATTGTTGAAAATTCAGGGCCGAGTATCACAAAATAGTCCATGCGGCCATTTCCCTGGATTGAAATCTCATACAGGTTATTTTTCCCAAAATTGAATTTATTGGGAAAAGTGCTGTTGAGGAAAACTCCATACCCTTTGTTTGAAAGATAAAAAGGAACAATCAATGGGGCCTGCTGTCTATGCTCGGTTCCGTAGTTACGGCTCACCATTTTACCACGCAGGTCAATACTTTCTTCTCTTCCAAAATATCCATGCCCAAGGCCGGTAAAATGTTCATTGGGATCATAGGCAAATGACGCACGGATCGTATCTGCATCCCATCTTATCCCATCGCTTTCTTTAAGAAATGAAATAGCAGCCCCTTTTGCTGAAAAAGAAAGCTGCATAAATGATTTACTTACCTGTACTGATATGGCGCCCTTTGTTGCTGTAGTAATTTTAAAAATTGCTTTTTGTTCAGCTACAATTAATTTCCCCGGCCATTGATGCGTTTCCACCATTTCATACCTGTCATCCGGGAAGAACTCCTCATCTTTCCGTACCCTTTGCACACGGATAATATGATTTCCATATGGCGTTAGCCGCAAACGTTCTCCTTGTGTGCCTGTAAAAATAATGCTCCTGCCTTCACGGGAATAGGTCTTGATGGTTTGAGCCTTACTATTCAATATAACTAAAATGGGGATCAGAGTAAGAAAACTTAATTTCATATAGGTTCTTGTTCAAAAGAGGCTTTATTCAAATCAGAATGTTGCAATCTGTTGCCTAAAAATAGGAAGCAGGGCCTGATAATTGTTTAAATGAAGTACATTCAAAATACAATCTTTACGAAAACGTTTTCGAGAAATAACTTTGACAAGCCAGTACTTTACATTTGTCAGGGGAGCTTTTGAAAATCGTAAATCGAAGTAAACCTCTGTTATTGTCTTTTTCTCTAGTTGGTAGTATGATCAGCAGTTTTCAGCTTTAGAGACTGGATAAATCCAAGATAATTTTTATCAGGCTTCATTGTTGAATTTTACAGGTTTTCATACTTCTTAGTCAATAAATAGAAAGGACTTGCGAATCTTTATGCGGTCAAAAGATTCGCATGTCTTCTCAAATCTGGATAATGTGGTTCGGGAATTGTACATCCCGGTGTAAAAGCCTCCGCAATCGCGGAGACTTTGTTTTTAAAAGAATGCTGTGTCATATATTCTAACAAAAAAAACCGGGACCAACTGGCCCCGGCTTTATTCACTCTATATACTGCTACTGCTTAACAAGCCTGGTTTTTATCTTTTCATTCCCCGATTGAATAACGATAAAATAAACGCCATTCGGCCAGTGGGACACATCAATTTGAGCCTGGCGGTTTACCTGCAGGGTATACATATTTACACCAGCCGCATTGAACACATTTAATCTTGACTGGTTCATCTCCGCTTTCAGCAGAATATTCAGCTGATCCCTGGCGGGGTTGGGGTAAATGCTTATGGACTGGTTTGCCGCCGAAGATCTTACCGTAACGCTTTTCGAGTATTCAAATTTGCCATCAATATCAACCTGCTTCAAACGGTATTGAATTTTACCGGATGATGGGATATTGAAGTCGGTGAATTGGTAGTCCAGGTTTTCATTGCTGTTACCCGCACCCTGTATCGTCGCAATTTTTGTAAAGGCAGTCCCATCCACACTTCTTTCCACATCGAAATAAGCATTGTTGATCTCCTGTGCTGTTGCCCATTTTAGTATAACACTGCCGCTGCTTTCTTCCGCTGTAAAATAAGTGAGCGTAACGGGCAGGGTGGAGCCCACCGTTACCGAACCGGTGGCGGGTTGTGCAATGTTGTAAACAGGTGCAGCGCTACCATTGTATTCAAACAGGCTGAAGTGATAAGTATTTTCCGGAAGACCGGTCACCGTTACTGAATTACCTGTGCCCGCATAAACCACGTACTCACCTGCCGCGATTTGCGAACCTGTACCAAATGCGGCGTTGGCCGGGTAAACGCTGAGATTCGCAGGCGCGGAAAGGATCGCCGATCCCTGGCGCATGACAAGGATCCTGCCGGCACCATTCCCTTTTTCCCAGCTAAAGTTCACACTATTGTTGCCGACAGTTGTCGTGACATCAAAGCTGGCGGTGGCAGGAGCGGAAACTGTTGCATCGTTCGCTGTCAAAGTAGATGCTGTAAGATACCGTATGAGGTTGCCTGTACCGTTGTATTCAAATACTTTCAGGTAATAAGTTGAAGAATGTTCCAGGTTGCTGATCTCAACTGATCCTGCAGATCCATTGTACACCACGTATTCTCCACCACCCAGGTCGGTACCTTTGGCAAACTCACTATTGGCAGTATAGTTTGTAGCCGATGAAGGAACAAAGTTTGGCGCTTCACTTTTTTTCATCACCACGATCCTTTTTTCTCCATTTCCATTGGCCCATTTAAAAGTAAACTTATTGCCATCAACACTGGAGAACGACGGGTTGCTCGCAGGCGTGGTAGGCGTGGAAGCTTCAGGAACATCCGTTGTAGTGAAATTGTAGACCGCCGGTACATCCCTTAGGTATGCGGGTGTGGTAGAACCATTGAATTCAAATGCCGAGATATGATAAGTCGTCAGCGGTTTTAATCCAGTGACAGTAAAGTTGCCGGATCCACTTGAAACAAGTACTACAAAGTTTCCATCACCCAGGTTATTGCCTATACCAAATCCACTGTTATAAGAATATTTTGAATAATCCTGTGGCGCTTTATTTACCGCTTCGTTTTCCCGCATCAGTACCAGCCGACTTGCACCGTTTCCTTTTGTAAAGCTGATCGTCGCCTGGTTGGCCTGTATATTCGTTGCACCAATAATACTTGTTTGTACCGTAGGCGTTGTTGCTGTCGATGCAGAACCCTTCAGCGAGCAGGAAGTAAGATAATCGGGGTTATTGTTCGCGCCGACATTATATTCGTACACCGCGAAATGAAAAGTCGCGCCTATTTCCAGGTTTTCAAGGTCAACATTTGTACCTGTACCATTGTACACGACAAACTGCCCGTCTTCCAAAACATCACCCTGTCCAAATTTTGCATTCGCAGTATAATTGACACCGTCGACGGGTGCCGCGGTGACGGCTGCGTCTTTCCTGGCTACGACAATCCTGCGTGCACCATTTCCATTGGTCCAGATAAAGCGAAGTGAACTGCCTTCAATAAACGTAGACCACGGAGCGGTACTGCAATTAGTGGGTTCAATCGGGATCGTAAATGATATCGTTGCTGCCGAGCGGGAATACATCGGCGCATTGGAACCATTGAACTCATAGATGGCAACATGATAGGTTAAGCCGGCCCTTAGGTTGCTTATAGTAAACGGGTTGCCATTTATTCTATGCGTTACAAAGTTGCCGGGTGTGATTTGCGTGCCGTTGCCAAACGCGGAACTGGATGTATAATTGGTATAGTCAGCAGGAACCGCATCTACCGGGCTTTCTTCTTTTACAACGACAAGACGCATGCTACCACTGCCATGTGTCAAACCGATGGAAGCAGTGGTTCCGGTAAGGTTTGTAATTTTCAAATTGCTGCCGATTTGCGTTGGTATTAAAGCTGAGCTTCCGATGCCGGTAGCTGAACTGCTGGTTAAATAGTATGTATTCCCGTTTGCATCCACATCATAGTCGAAGGCACGGAAATAATAGGTTGTGTTGCCTTCGAGGTTTAACACGTCTACTGTATTTCCAGTTGCGGCAGCTATGACAAATTCACCATCTGCCACTTCTGTACCAGGCGTTCCAAATGAGCGGTTTGCAACATAAGATTGTCCATTCGCCGGTACAAAACTGATGGGGCCATTTTTGCTCATGATAATTAGACGGTTTGTGCCGTTACCCCTTGTATAGGAAACACGAAAACTATTTCCCTCTACAAAACTTAGTTGAATATTCGAAGAAGGGCTCGATGGGCCGGCATCCGTTGTAGTTGAAAAGACTGCACCGGGTTTCAGGTAAACCGGGAAGTTGTTGCCATTATATTCAAAGATGGCAAAATGGTATGTCGTATTGGGCTCGAGTTGTTTCACAGTTATCGAGCTTCCCGCGCCGCGATATACCACGAAGTTGTCGTCGTTTAATTTCGCTCCCCCGCCAAAGTTTTCATCATAGGAGTAAAAAGTGACGTCTGCCGGCGTGGCATTAACTGCATTGGTTTTTCTGGCGATAACAACACGGCCATAACCATTCCCTTTTGTGAAATTTAATGTAACGCTGTTCCCGGTTTTTGCAGATAAACTTAATGCACCCTGAACGGTAGGAGCAACGGCAGTCATCTGGCTACCGGTAAGCGGCAGGGTAAGATATTCCGCGGTAGCGCCGCTGCCATTGTATTCAAAAATGGCGATATGATAAACGGTACCCGGTTTAAGGTTTTGTACGGTGAAACTGTTCCAGCTTGATTTAGTGGCGACAACATATTCTCCTTCGGGACCAAATTCGGTACCCGCGGTACCGAAATTGCTGTTGCCCGTGTAATCGCTGCCATTTTCTGGCAGGCCGGTCACGGGGCTGCCTTCTTTTACAACTACGATGCGCTGCGATCCATTACCCGATGTGAAGCGTAAACTAAGCCGGGTGCCATCGATGTCGAAGAAACTCAGGCCACTGCCCGGAACAGTTGGGGGTGCGGCAGCAAATAAGAGACTGGTAAGGCACACGAGTGCCAGGCAGGTAAAAATTCTTTTCATACTGTTTTAAAGTTGGTTAATGATTTTGGCTGTCTGTTTACGAGGCAAACATGTATCAACAGGATGCAGGTACGGTACTAAGTAAAGTCCGGCGGTGAACCCGGTTGATTGAGGTGCGAATTTATATTTGGTGTTCGTTAGATTCCTTCACAGCTGTTTTAATCGCAAGATCAATTGCATTAATTGTTCAAAGCAATGTTTTAATTGTATAATACTATTAGTTCATGTGTTTGCGTGTATATTATATAAAAAATGCCCGGAATGAGCCGGGCATTTTTTATATCGGGGGTAATTATTTGTGCCTATGGATTTTCTCCCTGTTTGATATAATTATTCAACAACAGAACAAGATCAGGCAGAGTCACAAAATTATCATTATTCAAATCAGCCTGTGGCAGGTAACCAGTATCACCGGTTGTTTTAATGTAGCTTGAAAGCAATGCAACCAGGTCAGGAAGGGTGATAAAATTATCGTTGTTGACATCCCCTTCAGGCAATACTCCAAAGTCGATGTCTTTGGTGGCACCAACACTAAAGGTTTCAAGAGCGCTTACTTTTTTAAGCGTGTGAGCATTTTTTACAGCGACTTTATAAGTGCCTGACGGAATATTTTCGACAGTGAAATTTCCGCTGTTGTCTGTATTCACATTACGCGTAAATGCTGGTGAACTCATATTACCCATCGAATAAAACTCAACTACGAGGGGAACCTGCCACTGTGCATTTGGCGCAGCAGGCCGGCCTTCCAGCGTTACTGAACCATTTAAAGTTGACTGTACGCCTGCAATATTTGGGTGAATTTCAACTGCAGCTGTTGTTGAAAGGCCAGCATCATCTGTTACAGTAAGTTCAATAAGCCAGTAGTACACATCTGATCCAATGAAGCCGATACGTTGAATGATCGTGCTGCTGTTGACTTCATTTTTGATCGCTTCGCGGTGTTCATGCGAATTGTGGCGGAGTGTTGTCTGCCATTCATATTTCAATTGACCGGGGCCATGTTCCGCGTCAGTTACATCGGCGATGCAATCCAGTTGAATATTGTCAGGACCCGGATCATAGGTTGTAATACTCGGGCTGGTGATAGTGACAACAGGCGGGGTATTATTGACCGAAATGATTATACTGTCAAGATGTGTGGCACCGCCATTATCGGTAACAGTGAGAGTGACAACATATTTTTTTGGCACACCAGGTTCGCTGGTAAACTGAATATTGCCGGGGTTGGCTACATTGCTGGTTGCTGGTGTGGCGCCATCAAAATCCCATGAATAAGACACGATGCTGCCACCCTGTGTAGGATCGAATGAAGCGCTGCCATCGAAGTTGACCGTCAACGGTGAGGGGCCGTAAATCTTGTCGGCTGCGGGTTTTGCCACGGGAGGCTGGTTACCGCCGTATACGATTTGCTTCACTCCAGTAGACAAGGCAAGTTCAACCGTCACAATACTTCCATCAATTGGATTGGTCGCAATGCATACCAGTTCGTTGAAATCAGAAGCGAAATTCTCTACCTGCACCACATGATCGGTATAATCAAACTTGAGTCTTTTTAACCATGCGCTCACAAACACAGGAGGAGCAGGGTTACCGGCATAATCACCGGTGAAAAATGAATTTTTATATTCAGCAGGATAGGTCGTACCGTCGTACCATACACCACCTACGGCGCAACTGCCGGGGAAGGGAATACCTGTTACACCGGATTCCACAGACCCGATCATTGCCACATCGGGTTCGTTGCCATTGAAGATCGGCACCCTGGCCCATTTATGTGCGTGCGACCATTCAAGTGAAGGACGTTTATGATAATAACGATTGCCGCTGCCAATTACTTCCGATGGATTGCAGGGATTGTATACGGTTTTGTCCTGGTCGGGGTTAGCATTACGGATAAGATCCTTGAATAAAAAATATTGTTGGTTACAACTACCACCATTATAAAGCGGGTTAGGTTCGTCGAGGTTTGCTACATTCAGGTCAACGTATCTCGGGCCTATACCGTCAGGAGCAAGCGTGTATTCAATTCCTTCGTAGATCGGCCATCCCATGTTCTGACCACCCTGTGTTATTACGCTGAGTTCTTCCCAGCTGGAGAAGCCGACATCACCATAAAATATTTCACCTACATCACCGGCTGCAGGATCATTTGATCCGGAACCAGGTTTGATGGAGAAGCGAAACGCGTTGCGCACGCCCAGGGCCCACACCCTTGATTTTGGCGCACGCGGTGCGGAAGGATCATAAAAAGGGTTGCTGGGAATACCGTCGCCGGTTTGCGGGTTGATACGAAGAATTTTTCCGTTCAAACTATTCACTAGTTGTGAACGAAAAGCGCCTACATTCTCTTCCGCGCGGATAATTCCGTGGTCCAGGGCATCCTGCCAATAAGTACCGGGATAACTTCCTGCATCATTGCCTTCATAACTGGCACCATCACCGATAGAAGCCAGCAGTGTGCCATCGGCGGCAAAAACCAGGGAGCCTACGCCATGTGAGTCGTGAAGGATCGGCATACCGGTAGATTTGGTTTCACCCAATAAAATAAAACGGGTACCAATATCAGCCACCAGGTCGCTGCCGCTTGTGATCGTTTTGTAACGTGTTATCCGGCCGATGGTGGCCATACTGCTGTAGGGTGCATTGGGGTTGTATTGGTCGGTACCAAAATACAGTAAGTGGTTACGATTGACAACATACATCACATATATCAGGCCATTACTTTCGAAATTTGGATCGAGGGCAAAACCCAGCATACCATGTGCGCTCCAGTCGCCTACTTCGGGACCGATATCCAGTACGGGTTGTGTTTGTTTGATGTAGGTGCCGCTGCCATTTCGGTTGCATACAAAAACTTTTCCGCCTCTTTCCCAAACAAATAATTGCTGGCCCGTGCTATTGAAAACCGCGCCTACCGGCTGGTCCCAGCCCGATCCGATGGGAATAGCCGCAAAATTGGGATCTGCAAAAGTCTGGGCACTAAGTATGCCGCTCAACAGGCACAGACAGGGTATCAGTAATAATGATTTCATTTCGCTAATATTTAATGGTCATGGCATTTCCTGCTGTCGAAACGTATGCCTACTAAAAATTCGCCTATACCGTAATTGGGCCTGGAGTTATACAACTGTATTTGTATGATCCGGCCGAAGATTTTATAGAATAGAAGAGCGGGTATTCAACGGTACTGGATAAATGGGAGTATCCAAATATATAAAAGCCATACACTCAAAAAGTCGGAAGTTCACAGCCCCGGATTATTTTCCTGAGCGGTGAACTCCAGTTGCTGTCGGTAGTTCTTATTGAACCGTCATCTTCTTCACTGCCGAAAAATTTTCTGATTCGAGCTTGTAATAATATATTCCGCTGGTTAACGTCGACGAATTGACCGATACCGCATGAGTGCCTTTATCTTTAGAGCCATTGAAAAGATTTCTAACCAGCCTGCCCTGCATATCATACAAAGACAATTTCACATTGGTTTTACCGGGGAGTGTAAACCTGATCACGGTTTCAGTACGGAATGGGTTGGGGTAATTTTGTTCGAGGCTGAATTTTTCAGCGCTGCCTACTACGGCCGATACAACAGGTGAATATTCAAACCTGCCGTCAATATCTAACTGTTTCAAACGATAGTAATAACGGTTTGCCTGGAGATTCCCATCGGTGTAATCGTAATAGTGCATGCTCTGGCTGGAGCCGGCGCCTTTTACAAATCCGATGGCAACCCAGTCGCCGGTTTCTGTTTTACGTTGTACTTCGAAACCTTTGTTATTGATCTCTGAAGCCGTGGACCAGGTCAATACAACTGTATTATCTTTTGGTGTAGCCGAAAGACCCAGCAGGCTTACCGGCAATGCTTCGCAATCGACCGAAGTGATCGGGAGGGTTTGCAGCGATCCTATATTCACGCATCCATTGGCATCAGTAATACCCGTCAGCTCAAAGCTGTATTCATTAGGTGAAAATAAAACATCGACCCAATAATTGTGTCCAGCGGAAAAAATAGGAAAGGTTGGTGACACTCCCGGAATGAACAAGCCGCCATTACCAAATGCTGTCAAGGGGCCATTCACGAAATCAGAGCCCAAACCTGCCGATGTGCTGGCATAATACTTTGATGTACCGGTATTATAAGAAACAATATATATAGCACCAGGTTCTATGAGTATTGGAGTCGCAAAATGTAATTCGTTCCAAGTGCCCGCAGATACTGAAGTAAATGTGCCGCTAGTTACCAGCGTGCCTGTATTGGTCCAAAGTTGTCCTGTGTAGTCACTTGGTGTCGCAGATATATCGTCTGCGCCAAAAAATCTAATGCCTTTAATAAAGCCCGAAACAGAACTTGTAAAACGCGTACCAAGGGTGTATGAATTGTCGTCAAATGTCACGGGGGTAGGGTTATTCCAGATATTTACTACTGGCGGGGCAAACATTGTAATCGGGCTACCTACAGTGATATTGTCGTAAGTAGCTATTCCATCGGGGCCGTCGATCGTCACATCAAATGGACTTTCACCTGTTGCAGATGCGAGGATCAGGTTGAAGTCCTGGCCATTACAGGTGGTGGTGCCACCTGGAGCGCTAATCGTGGCTAAAGGGGTAGTACATCCAACTGCGCTGATAACAACTGTACCATTAATGGTTTGGTCCAGGGCGTCTGCCTGGTTAAATTCACCGGCTGCAGTTTCGGTTGGGAAAGTTGTACCAAATGTTAGAGGTGTAGTTCCTCCTGGTGGAACACGAAGCGCCCTAAAAGTAATTGTAAAAAATACAAAATCGTCATTTGGGTGAGTGCCATCCTCCATGGGATCGCTATTAAATCTACCGTGCCTGATCTGCCCGGTAGAATTCATATTTTCTAAGGAGTTAAACGCGATTGAAACACCAGGCAATAAGTTATTGTCTGTAGCTGTTGGCACGGTTGGCAGTGATACCACTTCCAAATCCAGGGTATTAAAAAATACATATGCGTTGATACTCGCAATTGAACCGGTACCAAAATCGACCTTTACATCCACTGTAAAAGTTTCACCAACTTCTACGTTTGTAGATGCGGGATCAATAAGAACGTCCACTGAGTTTTGTGAAAACGCATTGTTTAATCCACCCAGAAAAAAGAAGGCGGGAAGCAAAGCACGGAAACAAAAATGAAAATATTTCCTCAAAGCAATCTTACCAGTAAAAGTACTTTTCATTTCTTTCTTTTTATTATAAATGATTTTATCAGGTCGATTGAGTCTATGGATTTTCACCTTGTTTGATATAGTTGCCTAATAACAACAAGAGATCAGATATTGTAACAAAATTATCATTGTTCAGGTCAGCGGCCGGTAAGTATCCAGGGTCTCCAACTGTTTTGATATAGGTAGATAACAATGAAACTAAATCAGGCAGGGTTACAAAATTGTCATTATTAACGTCACCTTCCAGCAATTCACCAAAGTCGATTGAATTAACTCCCGCGGCTATAGTCTGCCCCGTTTTGACCCTTTTCAGCGTATGCAGATTCTTGACAGCAATATGGAAGTTCCCAGCAGGTATGTCGGAAACCGTGAAATTGCCATTTTGATCGGTAGTTACATTGTAGACATATGCCGGTGTAGTATTTCCCGGGATAAAAAATTCTACTGTTAACGGTACCTCCCAGGCACTGTGTGGTGCAGCTGGTCGGCCTTGCAGAGTTACAGTGCCATTTAGCGTTGTGGCTGCTGCAATTGTATTTGTGAATATTATATCAACAAAATAATTAGCAGGGTTGTATACTGAGGAAGGAAATGCGGGCCCTACATCATAGGCATAAACACCATTACCGCCATCTGGATTGGAGAGCGCCTGTACCGGCCAGACACTGGGCGATCCTTCGGGGTAACCCGCGGTGGCGAAGAACTGCGGGTCGATCGAGAAATTGCCCGTAGGACTAAAGTAAGACGCAGTATACACTGTTCCTGCTACCACGGGAACCGGGGTGGAGAACATTGCCTGCTGCCATCCTTCTTCTGTTTCGTCGGTAAAAGTCACTTCTGCCAGTTTCTGTCCATCACTTGACCAGAGGTTGCCAATATGAGTTCCGTCATTGTTGGGTCCTTTGTAAAAACGAACACCAGTGATAAAACCGTCGATATTTGGTTTGAAACGAACTCCGAGGTTGATCGGTGGATCCCAGAAATGAAGTAGTGGTTTAGAAGTAGGTTCGAAAATCGTAAAGGGGAAACCTGGATTATCAATGGTGATAGATATACCGGTACCAGGGATCTCCATGTTACCGGTATCGTCAAATGCACGGCATTTTACATCCAATACACCGATGGCAGAAGGGATCCAGGTATAGGTCCAAGTTACGTTGCCATCCAGTTTATCCAGCTCTGCTACTTTCCAGGTCACTCCTCCATCGGTAGACACTTCCACACCGGCTACTACCTGCGCATCGGTGGCAGTACCACTGATCGTGACAGGTGCGCGGGCCGCAAAACTGGATCCGCTGGCAGGTGCTGTAATAATAGAAGTGGGTGCAATATTATCGGTGGATGGGCTGGCTGCAACCAGGTTTGATTGCAATGAACCAGGCTGTACACCCATGTCAGCAAACAGGTTGACCGTAGCCTGCTGCATATTCTTATTGATCTCAGGCGTTCCACCCCAATGATTACCGTCCAGCCCCCATGCCCATTGAATGGTGCCGGCACCAAAAACCAGGGCGCCGCCGGGGTGACGATAAAGCGAAAGCTTATGTGTAATCGGTCCGTATGTGGTGCTCGAAAGCGTCATCCGCCCTTTGGGGTAATAATCTTTAAATTGTTCCTGCTCGTAATCCCATTCATATCCCAGTGTGCCCGATGCGAGCGTCGTCGTTTGCCCGTCTTGCATGTCGGGAATGGTAGTGTGACGCCAGAAACGGTGCTTTTTATAAAAAGCAGGCACTTTTATAGAACCATCTTGTGGAGATTCGGTCCAGCTGATCTGGCCGGTCAGGCTGTTTTCAGGTTTACCAGCATCATAGTTTTCACCTGTTCTCCATAACCCGGTCCATTCAGGCGAAGTTTCATCACATTTGAAACCGCAGGTGCGTTCGCCCTGGGCGCCATTGGCCAGGTTACCTTCTTTATAGCAGACCAGCACGCGATCCTCATCGTCGACAGTTTGTTCCCATCTTGTTTTCCAATACACTTCATTGCCACTAAAAAACGCCAGGTGTACACCCGCGTCACGGGCGGCTTCTATATTGTCGCGCATGCTCTTTGACCAGTATTCGTCGTGACCGGTCGAGAGAAATATTTTATGATTTAAAAGCTTGTTGCCGTTACGTGCTACATCATTACTACTTGTATAGGTAATGTCGTAACCATTGCGTTCCAGCCAGCGGATCATAGGGTAGTCCGCATTCATATACCAATCAGCACCACGACCATCTGTATTGAACAATACATTATATGGGAAAATAGGCCGGTTATAGGAAACTTTGGTAGCATGACCTTGATCATAGGTTGTATTGCCATCGTATAAAGAAGAACCGCCATAGGCATTATAGGCCTGCCAGGTGGCGTCAGGGAGTTGCACATAAATATCGGAATTGTGGGAATCGTTGCGCACAATAAATAGGATATGATTGCTACCGCCACCCACTCTTTCAATGCGGGCGATATACATTCCCGATACCGCGGTGGAGGGAATAGCCCAGGAGTAAGATTCACTCCAGTTGTCGCAGTCGATCATACCCGTTTCCTCGTTATACAAGGGTTCCGGTTGGTCAGTACCGGATAAAGAACCCGCGTTGTGCACTAGCCTGGCACCATTGCCACTATAGTACCCGATACGATAAATTCTTAATGAATAGTTGGCGCCGCCCTGTACATCGATTTTAAAACGTACTGTCTCGCCGCTGTTCAAACTCATTTTTGTGCTAAAGCCGGCGATGCGATTGTCGCGAAAATCAGGAACACCCCATTCCGAGATATGATTCCCAGGTAATGCGTTTTCAACAACGATGGGGTTCCCGGTAAGAATAACCTGTGCTGTGGATAAGTAACATGTCAAAAATGCCAGCCAAAAGGTAAACATCTGCTTCATATGTAGGTACGCGTCTTTGTTTATCCGATTACGTTGATCAATAAATTTGTCTTAGGATTAGTTTTATGGTTTCACCGAATAATTGGGGTGATCTTTGCGCGGGATATTGTTTCAGAGTAGTTTCAATTGCAATGCCCGGGACGGGCATGAATTTCGGCGCTTTCTGTGATTTTCTATAGGGGATAAAGATACTCCAAATGCCGATAATTCCAAATCAGCCGGCCTATATTAATGTGGATAACTTCAATATTTGTGGGTATACCCTTATTTTTTCCGGTTCAGGTATTTACCAAGGGATATTCCATATGCCCGGTGCCAGATCCGGGGACCGAAATCGGCATTATTCATACTCCCCATCCCGTGGTTATACTGCGCAAAAATGATCAGCCCCGAACCGGTTTCATAACCCAGCTGCATGATCAGGCTGGCCGCGAAACGCCCGTACCGGGTAAAGCTGAAAACCATATCCTGTTCTATGGTTGTCTGATTGCTGCGGTTGAATTTTTCCTTGCCAAAAAGCTGGATATCCAGGGAGGGCCCCAGTTTCACAAAAAAATGGTTTGGCTGGGTGCTAAAATCATATTGCAAAAGCGGTGCTAGCTCAAATGTATGGAGCCGGGTGTCGTTGTCAATCGCCAGCGTATCGGGGGGAAAAGAAGGCAGGCTTAGATCAACTTTATAGCCTTTCATGCTATAAAATACAGCCGGTGCAAAATAGAGTTTGTTTTCAAATGGCACTTTTACCAGGACGCCTACCTGGAAGCCATATTTATTGCCGGGTTCCTGTTTTTTGCTTTGAATCGTGTATTTCACAGAGCTGATCTGCGGTCCGGCGAATATGGCGGTTTGTACCTGTGCAAACAGTGCGGTGGCCAGTATGCACAGCAGGAGTGTAACAGAGAGTTTTCTCATAATAGTCAGGTTACAGGGTTCGGATCGGTGTTTAGTTTTGCGACAAATTTTTACGGAAAATCAGGCCTTTGCACAGGGGATTGCGGCCATCCACTTTCGTGGGGAGGTTGGATTATAAGGGGGTAAAAATAGAAATTAATTTCATCAAAGCAAACCTGGAGCAGTCTGGCGATGCGGGATGCTGGATGTTAGATACTGGATACTGGATACTTGATACTTGATAAAAAGATTAAGGCAAAGACATATTATCGCATAACCTGATAAATCCAGTATCTAACATCCAGTATCCAGTATCTAGTATCCCTCCATAGCTAAAGCTCCGTCGGCCAAGCCGACTAACCTACCATCCCCTCGCATCATCATCCCCGCGGCGGTCGGCGACGGCTTCGAATTTGGGTTTGGGGTCTGTGCCGGCATGGATAACTTTTATCACCTCGGTGCGACCAATACCGCCCCGTTCCCGGAGTGTGTAACCCATGGCCTGAAGAGAATCTGCAACGACCTTTGGAAAGCCTTCCTCGATATCAACGCGATCGGGCAGCCACTGGTGATGGAATTTTGGTTTGTATACCGCATCTTCTGTACCCATATTGAATTCGAGAATGTTCACCAGGGTCTGGAAAACGGATGTAGGGATCGTGGTACCCCCGGGTGTGCCGACTACGATATAGGGTTGTCCATTTTTAAGCACGAGCGTAGGTGTCATTGAACTCAACATTCGCTTGCCGGGGTGAATAGCATTTGCTTCACCACCTACCGCGCCATACATATTCGGTACACCGGGTTTGATGCTGAAATCATCCATCTCATCATTGAGAAAAAAACCGGCTCCGCCCACTACGGTGCGACTGCCATAGGAATTATTGAGCGTAGTGGTCACCGCTACCGCGTTACCATCTTTATCGATCACGCTAAGATGTGTGGTCTCTTCACTTTCAGCAATGGGTGCCGAACCGGGTTTTATTTCCGTGCTGGGTGTCGCTTTAAGCGGGTTATAACTTTGCATTCTTTCTTTCAGGTAGCTATCGCTGGTAAGGGTAGCTACCGGTACATTATAAAAATCTGCATCACCCATGTATTCAGCCCTGTCGGCATAAGCCCGTCGTTCCACTTCTATCATGAGTTGTACAGCACGTGTAGAATGGAAACCCATGTCTGCAATGTTTTTGTCTTCGATCATTTTCATCATCTGGTGTAATAAAACACCACCGCTGCTCGGCATGGGCATGCCCAGTATTTTGTAGCCTTTATAATCAAAGCTATGTGGCTGGCGAAATTTTGCCTTGTAATTAGTAAGGTCTTCAAGTGTGATGATGCCAGCGCCTCTTTTCATCTCTTCCACGATCAGGCGGGCCGTTTCTCCTTCATAAAAACCCGCGGCACCTTTTTCCTGGATTCTTCTCAGTGTGTTGGCCAGGTCCGTTTGTACCAGTGTATCACCTTCCTGCCATGGTGTTTCTTTTACAAACACCGGCATCACTGTATTATATTTTTTCAGATCATCCTGCAGGCGGTTCAATCCATTTGCTTCGCGTTTGCTGATTACAAAACCTTTTTCTGCCAGTAATATGGCGGGTGCAATCAATTTTTCAAATGGAAGC
>JAEZRB010000071.1 GCA_023412975.1 Bacteroidota bacterium
GGTAGGCATTTTATTAAAGGTACTCGCGTCAGAAAAGGGAGGCCCGCCACCAAGTTCCTGTGGATTGGTTGCGCAGGTAAAAACGCTGATTCCACTTGCGTTGGTTCCTGTTATACCGGTATAACCTCTGGCGCTTGAAAGGGATGTATTCCCAGACCAATTTCCCGTAACTGCCAATGAATTATCTGTAAAAACATCATTTGGGTCTCGTCCAGTAATATCATAAAGCTGCCAGTCGTAGTCATCGTTGAGATTATTTGGCGTAATCAGAAAACCAAGGGTTCCCCCAGTGTAACAGGTGAACTTATACCAAAAAGGGTTTTTGTTCTCATAGTTAGCATTTCCGCCTGAGCATCCCGGCACGAAAAGGCTGTTTGTGGTACAGATCGGCACATTAGCCTGAACAAACTTTGTAGTACCGCAAACCGGGAACGCGGTTGAAGGAGTTTGACCCAGGTTAGTGCAGGGCTGCCCAAAAGCCTTGTTTACACAGACGGATAAACATATTAAAACGAAAATAATTCCGGTCTTTGCAGATCTCATGAACACTGGATAATTAATAGTAATGGCATCTCCTAATGACAATAAAACAAGCTTTTACGTTGCCCGGTCCTCAAATTTCAGGCTAACCTGTAAAGCTTGCCCGGTAAAGATAATATTACATTTTGGAGTTCCAGGTTCAGGATGGCGGCGGCCACCGAACTGCTGCTGAGCCCGCTCTGGGCATTGATCTCGTCGATATGCATGCTATCTTTCCTGTCCAGGAGGGAGAGTACCAGCTTTTCATCTGGTTTTAGGTCAATAAATAGCGCTCTTTGTTTCACCGCTTCTTTCTGGCCCAGGGCCTTTTTCTCCCAACCCATGATCTCCAGCAGTTCGCAGGCATCAGTCAATAGCCAGGCTTTGTTGTTGCGGACGAGAAAATGGCAGCCCTCGCTTTTCGGATCGGTTATTTTACCGGGGATGGCAAAAACATCCCTGTTGTAATTATTGGCCAGTTCCGCGGTGATCATACTTCCTCCTTTCAACCCCGTCTCCACCACAATCGTGGCATCGCTCATGCCCGCCACCACGCGGTTACGGGTAGGGAAATTATGCCGGTCGGGGTCTGTTTTAGAGCGAAATTCCGTTAGTAATCCGCCGCCAGATTTGATCATCTCTTTGGCAAGACCCAGGTGTTGGCTGGGGTAGACCTGGTCGAGGCCATGCGCCAGCACACCAACCGTAGCACAATTGTATTTGATGGCAGATTTGTGGGCAATAGCATCGATTCCGAAAGCAAGCCCGCTTACTACCAGGATATTTTGCTCACTTAGTCCCTGCACGAGTTTCTCAGTAATATGTTTTCCATAGCTGGTATTGTTGCGGGTACCAATAATCGAGACGATTTTGCTTTGGTTCAGATCGGCCGATCCCTTAAAATATAATAAGGTAGGTGGATCATAGCAATTCAGTAATCGCCTGGGGTACTGCTCATCAGTAATAAATAAGGGAGTGATCCTGAATTTCTGAATAAACTGAATCTCTTCTTCGGCCTTTTTAAAGTCGCTAAAACTCTTGATCGCGTCCGCGCGGATAGTTCCGATGCCTTCAATTTTTTCAAGCTCGCGCTTCTTTGCTTTGAAAATATCAGGCGCGTTATAATGTTGCAAAAGAATTTTTGCCTGGATAGGGCCAATATGGGGGATCAGCGTCAGTGCCAGCCGGTATATCAGGTCGGGATGCATAGTCTCCGGCCAAAAATAATTTTTCAGTCCAGCACTACGCCGGTGATAAAACGCCAGAAAAAGCGAAAAACACGATGGCTAAAAACCAAAATTTTATTTAACGACCTTCATCTCCGTTCTCCTGTTCCTGGCCCTTCCTTCTTCGGTTTTGTTGTCGGCAACCGGCTTTGCTTCCCCAAAACCTTTTGCGGAAAGCCTTTGCGATTGTATGCCTTTACTGATCAGGTAAGTTACCACCGCTTTCGCCCGGTTGTTGGATAGTAAGAGGTTTTCAGATGGTTTACCCACGTTATCGGTATGACCAGCGATCTGTATCCTGACCGTTGGATTATCGTTGAGCAGTTGTACGATCTTGTCGAGTTCGGCCTGCGACTCAGGTTTGATTTCCCATTTATTTACATCAAAAAAGATATTGTTCAATACAATGGAAGCATTGGCTTCAATAGGCTGTAGGGCAATGTCTTTTTGGAATACCGAATCCATGTGGTCTGTACTCAGCGATATATTTTCTGAATAAAACAGGTAGCCTTTGCGGTTTACATTGAACGCGTAATCTTTACCTACAGGAAGTGTGATCATATAGTTCCCCTGTTCATCAGTTTGTACATTTGAAATGGTCTGCTTGCCTTTAATATCTATTAACTCCACCGAAGAAGGTATTCCCGCTGATGTTTTTTTGTCAAATACTTTACCTTTTACCCACAAAGTTTTGTAAGGTCGTACGTCTTCGCGTAACTCAAAACTGTAGATATCCATCCCGCCTTTGCTGTCACTGCGGTCACTCGCGTAATAAGCGGTTTTCCCATCGGCACCGATAAACAAAGTGCCTTCACGATTGATCGTGTTGATGGGATAGCCAAGATTGATGGGTTTGCTCCAGGTGCCACCGGGACCTTTCCTGATATAAAAAATATCATCATCACCATAACCCGGCCAGGAATTGGAAGTGAAATAAAGGGTCTGGTTATCGGCATGCATAAACGGGCTTTGTTCATCACCGCTGGTGTTTACACCTTCACCCATATTCTCTGGCTCACTCCATTTACCATTTGGAAGAAGTCGTGATACATAAATATCGCTACCGCCATAGCCGCCATGTCTGCGACTGGCAAAATATAGTTCGCGTTTATCGGGCGACAGGCAGGGTTGTGATTCCCACTGGTCGGTATTGATCCATCCGCCAAGATTGATGGGTTTGCTCCAACCGTCATTTTCTTTGTAGGAGATATAAAGATCGCAACTACCAAAACCATCAGGACGGTAACACCCTGTAAATACAAGCCACTGGCCATCCTGCGATATGTTTTGAGCGGCTTCATTTTGCGGCGTATTTACATTTCCTTCCAGGGGTTTTGCTGCTGACCAGTTACTGTTTTCTTTTTTGCTGGTAAAAAAATCTTCATTGGTGCCATTCAGCCTGCGTGTGAAAATAAACTCACTTCCGTCAATGGTCAGGGAAGGAAAATATTCTGACTCTGCAGTGTTGATTTCAGCACCCATATTTTGCGGCGCAAACACATAATCCTTGTTTGGGTTTTTTCTCGCATATTCCACCGCAAACTCGTAACAACGTTTACGGTACTCTGCGGCTTTCAATGTATTTGAATTTTTCGGTGGATCATTTTCCAGCAGATCATTGATCGCGGCTAATGCTTTTTCAAACTCGCCGAGACCGGCCAGATTGATGGAGTAGGGGAGTTTGTATTCTAAAGTGTAACCCGCGTCCATCCCAAATGCCTTTTCATAATATTCTGTACTGGCTTTATAATTTTTCTGCTGACCATACACTCCCGCCAGCGAAAGATAAGCATCGAGGTACTTGTTATCTGCCTGGATGGCGTTCTGTAACAATACCGCTGCTTCGTCCAACAGGCCATCCTGTGCTTTTTCCATGGCCTGGTTGTAAAAGGCAAAAGCTTTTTTGTCAATCTTCGAAGGGTCATAGTTCTGGGCAAAAATGCTTTGGGCAAAGGCCAGGAAAAAAAGATAGAAAACGAGTTTTTTCATTGAACCGGGATTGAGTACTAATAACGAAGGTAATTGCATTTTATTCCATGCCTGGCTGCCGTGGGGTATATTAAGGCACGTTTATATATTTATGGATCTGCAGGCTCAGTTCCCATTTGGGATGAAGCTTTATATAATCCACAATCAGTGGCGTCATTTGCGCGGCCCGGCTCCATTCGGGTTGTAAATAAAGCTTACAGGATGCAGGTACCAGTGCGGCATATTTTTCCGCCCAGGCAAAGTCGGATTTATTATAAACGATGATCTTTAGTTCATTCGCAACATTTAACACTTCAGGCAGGGGTTCCTTGAATTTTTTTGGTGATAAACAAACCCAGTTCCATTTACCACTAAGCGGCGATGAACCGGAGGTTTCAATATTTGTTTCCAGTCCTGCATCCTGCAATTGTTGCGTCAGCGCATCGAGATTGTGTAATAATGGTTCACCGCCAGTGATCACCACCATCCTTGCGGGTGTTTTCTTTACTTCTTCAACAAGGGTATCTATACCCGTTAAAGGATGAAGTTTTGCATCCCAGCTTTCCTTTACATCACACCACACACATCCCACATCGCAACCACCTAGCCGGATAAAATACGCAGCCCTGCCCTGGTGGTAACCTTCGCCCTGGAGGGTGTAGAAGTGTTCCATGACGGGGAGGGTGAGTAGCGGTATTTTTGTTGAGTTGAGCATTTTTTCTAGCTGCGAGCTACGAGCTGTGAGCTGTGAGTAGTGAGTAGTGAATGGTGAATAGTGAGTTGTGAGTGTTTTAGCTATTAATGTTTTTTGTCGGTAACATGGATTTAGCTCGAAGCTCATAGCTCGTAGCTCACAGCTTCCTCTAATTCCTCGATACACAGGACTGAAACGTATTTTTCATCAATGCGGCAATGGTCATGGGTCCTACGCCACCCGGCACCGGGGTGATCCAGGTTGTAAGTGGTGCCACTGAATCAAAATCAACATCTCCTTTTAATCTAAATCCGCTTTTGCGGGTTTCGTCTTTTACCCTCGTAATACCTACATCGATCACCACCGCGCCGGGTTTGATCATATCAGCTGTTACAAATTCGGCTCTTCCCAGGGCTGCCACCAGGATATCAGCCTGTAGGCAAATCTCCTTTAAATTTTTTGTCTGTGAGTGACAGATGGTGACGGTACAGTTGCCAGGGTTCGTATTACCACTCAGTAGGACGCTCATGGGGCGACCAACGATATTACTGCGGCCCAAAACCACGGCATGTTTTCCTTTTGTTTCAATTTTATAATATTCCAGCAGCAGCATGATGCCATATGGTGTAGCCGGGATATAGGAAGGCAGACCTTGTACCATCCGTCCCACATTCACCGGGTGAAAACCATCCACATCCTTTTCGGGGATGATCGCGTTGATCACTTTTTCATCTGAAATATGTTTGGGAAGCGGCAACTGTACCAGTATGCCGTCGATCGATGTATCCTGGTTAAGTTCTTCAATCTTTTCCAGCAGTTTGTTTTCAGAAATGGTCTCGTCGAAACGGATCAGTGTTGACTTAAAACCCGTTTCTTCACAGGCTTTTACCTTAGCGGCAACATAAGTCTCGCTGGCGCCGTTGTTGCCAACCAGGATGGCGGCCAAATGTGGTATTTTT
Organism: Bacteroidota bacterium; assembly: GCA_023412975.1. Classification (GTDB taxonomy): domain Bacteria; phylum Bacteroidota; class Bacteroidia; order Chitinophagales; family Chitinophagaceae; genus Terrimonas_B. The sequence goes on from JAEZRB010000071.1 coordinate 5,367, forward strand.
TTACCTTCTATAGAACGTTGAGCTACATCGATTCTGAGATCATCCTTTATAGCCTGGGCGGCTTTTTTTCCATCTAAAATTTGCATGGCGCAAACCTACAGAAACTTTGTTTCTCAACCCGCTCCCGGCTTAGTAAAAAACGTTTTTTTACCGTTTTAACACATTGGGTCGGCCATCGGGTTTTTCTAGCTTACATATTCCAAAAAATGAAGGTTTGCGGCTACGATTCACCAATATTATTTGTGTCCTGCTGGTAACACTGGTCGCGAAAAGCCAGAATCTTCACCGTCCGCTAACACCTGTCTACACCGGCCTGGGTGCATACAGTACCGAACATAGCGATATCTTCTCCTTTGCAGCCAACCAGGCGGCTCTGGCTCAACTAAAAAATGCCGCGGTTGCTGTTTATGCTGAAAGAAAATTCATGCTGGCAGAACTCAACAATTATTCCGCGGTCCTTGGTCTGCCTACAGCATCCGGTAGTTTCGGGTTGAAAGCAGTGTATGCCGGGTTCAGTGATTACAACGAAACACAACTGGGCCTTGCTTATGGGAGAAGGCTTGGAAAAAAAATCGATGTTGGCGCCCAATTCAATTACAACGGTATACAGATCGCGGGTTATGGAAATGCGTCTGCGCTCAGTTTTGAAACAGGTTTGATCCTTCACATTAGTGATAAACTGCACACGGGTTTGCATTGCAATAACCCCATTGGTGGAAATTTTGGTAAAGAACAGCAGGAAAAACTTTCTTCTGTATTTACGCTTGGATTTGGTTACGATGCTTCAGATAAATTTTTTCTCAGCGCCGAAATCGTAAAGGAAGAAGCACAATCCATAAATGTAAACGCAGGGGTCCAATACAGGGTTATTACTCAATTGCAGGTGAGGGCTGGCTTATCAACAGCCACCACGACTTTCTGGACTGGACTCGGTCTTTCCTGGAGATTAGCCAGGTTTGACGTCACCGCATCCTATCACCCACAGTTGGGACTGACACCAGGTTTGCTTTTGATCTACCAGTTTAATTCAAAAGAAGATTGAAAACGCTTTTGCTCATAATATTTGGTGTTTGTTCAAATCAATTTTGCATCGCGCAGGAAGTTCCTGCCACGACCGAGCAGCAACTGGAGAATCTTGCCGAGATAGAAGAAGGAGAAACCGAGGATGATTCTTACCTGCAACAACTGGAAGTTTTTAAAACAAACCCTGTCAACCTAAACACAGCAGATATGCAGGATCTTCGTGAGTTAAGAATACTTACAGATCTGCAGATAGCCAGCCTGCTTTCGTATCGTCGGATATTTGGAAAACTCATACATATTTATGAACTGCAGGCCATACCAACCTGGGATATTCAAACCATCAGGAAACTGCTTCCATTTATCAGTATCGAATCACCGATATCGGTGAGAGAGGATATCGCAGATTGGTTCGTTGGTGGCACTCATAGACTATTGCTTCGCGTATCGCAGGTTTTGGAAAAGCAAAAGGGTTTTGAAAAAAATGCAAACGGCTCAGCTTATGCCGGTAGTCCGCAGCGTGTGTTTTTCCGGTATCGCTATAGCTATAAGAATAACCTTCAGTTCGGAATTGTAGGTGATAAAGATGCGGGTGAGCAGTTTTTTAAAGGCAAACAGTCTAAGGGTTTCGATTTTTATTCTTTTCATTTGTTTGCCAGGAATGCGGGTATAGTGAAAGCTATCGCTTTAGGTGATTTCACAGTGAACATGGGACAGGGACTTATCCATTGGCAAAGCCTTGCTTTTAAAAAAAGCGCTGAGGTGATGGGTGTAAAAAGACAATCGGCGACATTACGTCCTTATCATTCTGCGGGAGAGTATAATTTTAATCGCGGCATAGGTATTACCATTAGGAAGCGCAACCTGGAAGCAACTGCTTTTGCTTCGCTTCGTAATCTAAGTGCTAATATTAATACAGATACTGCGATCCGGGAGAATTATATCTCCTCGATACTTATGTCAGGTCTGCACCGTACCGAATCCGAACTTTCCAACCGCAACCAGCTACGTCAAATTTCATTTGGAGGCAATTCGAAATGGTATGGAAAAACCTGGCATCTGGGTATTAATGCTGTGTATTATCGTTTTTCATTACCCATCAGGAAAAGAGATGAACCCTATAATTTATTCGCCATTCGCGGCAGGTCCTGGTATAATTTGAGTGTTGATTATAGTTACACATTTAAGAATCTTCATCTTTTTGGCGAAGCCGCCATGGATAAAAATCTCAACAAAGCATTTCTACATGGTATGTTATTGAGTGTAGATCCAAGTGTTGATATCTCCCTTGTCCATCGTGCCATTCCCATGCAGTACCAGGCTGTAAACGCCAATGCATTTACAGAAAATACAAATCCCAGCAATGAAAATGGTTTCTATATTGGGGTCAGTGTACGGCCTTTACCCTCATGGCGTATTGATTTATATAGTGATCTGTACAAGTTTCCCTGGTTGAGATTCCAGGCTGATGCACCCGGAGTGGGAAAAGAGTTTTTGGCGCAGTTTACCTATACCCCTAACCGGCAAACCGAAATTTATACCCGGTTTCGAACTGAAGCAAAACAGGTCAATATAGCAGGGGTAGGTCATGCGTTGAATGTACTCGCGGCGATACCCAGGCAAACCTGGCGGATCCATGCGAGCAATAAGATCAGTCAGGCGATAACGCTGCGCAACCGCGTGGAGATGGTATGGTATAATAAAAAGGAAAAAGAATTAGCCGAACAGGGCTTTCTCATTTTCATGGATGTTATCTTCAAGCCTTTGATGAAGAGATTTTCGGGGATCATGCGTTGGCAGTTTTTTGAAACAGATAGTTATACATCGAGAATTTATGCATATGAAAACGATGTGCTGTACAGTTATTCCATTCCGGTTTTTTATGATAAAGGTCTTCGCTATTATTTCACGATCAACTATGACGCGAGTAAAAAGCTCAGTTTTTGGTTACGCTGGGCACAAACCATATATCGTGATAAACAGAGTATTGGATCCGGACAGGATGAAATTTCGGGCAATCGTAGATCGGAAATAAAGTTGCAGGTGGCATATCTATTTTAATTCATTTTAAGTTTGTTAGATTCTTTCTTTTTGGAGAATGTTAAAAAAAGCTCAATTTTGACGCAGCAAGTCACCAAAACAGGGTGTCTTATCATCAATTGCAACCATAACTAACTGGTTATATCGGAGCTAACTGCCCATCTAAGGTTAGCGCAGAATTGAGGAAGATTTGGATCTCTCTCTGTTAAACTACATATCTGAACAACAAGCCACTGTTTCCCAAGCCGGAGGGGCATTTTTATTTGTGTACATCTAAATCAAATTCACATGAGAAAAATCGCATCACTGTGCGCAGTGCTGATGCTATGTCATGTTTTGGCATTCGCTCAGACGAAAACTGTTACCGGGCAGGTGAGGGACAACAATGGTGTACCCGTTCCTTTTGCCAACATCACAATCAAAGGCACCAATACGGGTGCATCAGCCGATGCCAACGGTAATTTTACAATCCAGGTACAGGAAGGACAAACTCTTGTTGTCAGTTCGGCCAGTTTTGCCGAAAAGGAAATAACAATAGGGCCCTCATCAACGATCACGATAAACCTCGAACTGCAGGGTGCCTTACAGGAAGTAGTGGTTACGGCCCTCGGTGTGAGGCGTGCCAAGAATACGCTTCCTTATGCAGCACAACAGGTTCGCGGTGATGAAGTGACCAATGTGCGCCAGGCGAATGTTGGCGCGGCATTATCAGGAAAGGTATCAGGTCTGGAGATCAGGCAGGGCAATTCAATCGGTGGCTCTACCAATATCGTGATCCGTGGTACCAAATCCCTGACGAATACCAACCAGGCACTGTTTGTGGTTGATGGCGTGCCTATTGATAACTCCGTAACAAATACGGCCAATCAAACAACGGGTCGCGGTGGTTATGACTATGGTAACGCAGCCGCGGATATTAATCCCGACAATATTGAAACCATCAATGTGCTGAAAGGTGCGGCAGCCTCAGCCCTTTACGGTTCGAGGGCAGCAAATGGCGTGATCATGATCACCACCAAGAAAGGTCGCAAAGGTCTGGGTGTTACGATCAACTCCGGATTAATCTTCGGAACTGTCGATAAAGACACTTATGCAAAATACCAGAATCAATATGGTGCAGGCTACGCCACATCGGGATATGGCGCTCCCGATCCCAATGGCGGCTTCTTTTACTTTGATGCCAATGGAGATGGAATTGATGATCTCGTGGTGCCCACCAGTGAGGATGCTTCCTATGGTCAAAAGTTTGATCCCAACCTGATGGTTTATCACTGGGATGCTTTCGATCCCACGTCGCCCAATTATCGTACACCGCGACCATGGGTGGCTGCAGCCAATTCCCCACTTGCTTTTTTTGAAGACACCTGGTCAACCAATAACAGCATCCAATTAGATGGTGGTGGTGACAGGGGTACTTATCGGCTTGGTTATACACGAAATGATGAGGAAGGTATATTACCTAACAGTAATGTTCTGAAGAACATTATAAATTTTGGAGCTACCTACGATCTCACCAGTAAACTGAACGCTTCTGCCAGTGTGAGTTATTCCAAGATAGAGGGCCTTGGCCGATATGGTACCGGTTACGACGGATTGAATGTAAACCAGCACTTCCGCCAGTGGTACCAGACAAATATGGATATACTTGAGCAAAAGGATGCGTATTTCCGCACACGTCAGAATATTACCTGGAACTGGCGTGATCCATCCACACCTGAAGGACTGAGACCGATCTATACCGACAATTTTTATTTTATGCGGCACGAGAGTTATCAGAACGATACCCGCAGTCGCATATTCGGTAACGTAGCATTGAATTTTAAAGCAACCGAATGGCTTAATTTTCTCGCGAGAGTATCGCTGGATACTTATGATGAACTACAGGAAGAAAGAATTGCAGTAGGAAGTGTTGACCCGGCCCAATACTCAAGATTCAACCGCAGTTTCCAGGAATTGAATTACGACCTCATGGGTAATGTAGACCGTGACCTGAACGAGGATTTTAATATTAAAGGATTGCTTGGTGTAAATATGCGGAGAACAACGATCAACAGCATCTTCGCCTCTACAAACGGCGGACTGGTAGTGCCAGGTTTGTATTCAATTGCCAACTCACTCAACCCGGTAAGTTCACCTACAGAAGTATATGCGCCGACCGCGGTTGATGGTTATTTCGCGGGTCTTACGCTTACTTACCAGGATTTCCTTTCACTCGACGGTACCTTTAGAAGAGACCGGTCATCCACTTTACCGGAAGGAAACAACGCCTATAACTATTATTCTGTATCAGGTAGCTGGTTATTCTCCCATCACCTCCAAAATGTGCCATGGTTAGCGCATGGTAAATTAAGGGCCAACTACGCGGAAGTGGGAATTAGTGCACCCTGGGGAAGAACAGCAGACAGTTATGATAAGCCAGATCCATTTGGCAGTGCAACCTTATTCTCGCTTCCTGTGTCGAAGAATAATAATGAACTCGTGCCTGAGCGAACTTTTAGTAAGGAAGTAGGGTTGGAAATGGCATTCCTGCGCAACAGGCTGGGTTTTGACGCCAGCTATTATATTACCAATACGAAGAACCAACTTATTCCTGTGGCTGTATCATCAGCAACTGGTTTTGGTAGCAAATTCCTGAATGCCGGCGATGTTCAGAACAAAGGATTTGAAGTAACGGTATTTGCAACCCCGGTGAGAAATACTAATTTCTCGTGGGATATTAATTTAAACTGGACACGCAACCGGAATAAAGTAGTAGCCCTGCATGGCGAAAGTAAAAACCTGCAGATCGCATCCTTCCAGGGTGGTGTATCCATTAATGCATCTTTGGGAGAACCTTATGGTACCATACAGGGTAAAACATGGGTCTTTCACGATAATGGCGGCAAGATTGTTGGCGCCAACGGTAGATATCTTCAGTCTGTTACTACCAACAACGTGATTGGTAATATCAATCCCGACTGGGTGGGAGGTATTTACAATACTTTCAAATACAAAAATCTTTCACTTGGATTCTTAGTAGATATGCGTCATGGAGGTGATGTATTTTCACTCGATCTCTATTATGGGTTGGCAACAGGTATTTATCCTGAGTCTGTTGGACTTAATGACCTTGGTAATCCTTCACGCGACCCTGTTAGCGCAGGCGGTGGTGTGATCATGCCTGGTGTACTGGCAGATGGCAAGCCCAATGATATCAGGGTGGAAAATGATTTTGGAACCTATGGGTATGCCCGTAATCCTGCAGCTCAGTTTGTATACGATGCCAGTTTTGTAAAACTGAGGGAAGCAAATATTACTTACTCATTACCGGGTACATTAATGGACCGGCTAAAGTTTGTAAAGGGCATTGACGTTTCACTCATTGGAAGAAACCTCTGGATCATTCATAAAAATCTTCCTTATGCGGATCCTGAAGAAAACCTGTCGGCAGGAAATGCGCAGGGATACCAGAGTGGAGCTTATCCCACAGTCAGGCAAATTGGTTTAAACCTAAGAGTTAAATTTTAAATGATACAGCCATGAAAAAATACATTTTAATAATAACCTGCTTTATATTTCTTGGCGCGATATCCTGTACCAAGGATATAACCCGGTTCAACCGGGAAACAAAAGCGCCATCTGAGGTTCCGGCTGAGACGCTTTTTTCAAACGGGATGAGAAACCTGGTGGATGTAATAACAAGCGGTAATGTGAACCTGAATATTTTCCGTTATACAGTACAACACTGGGCTTCGACCACTTACCAGGATGAACCCAACTATGATTTTGGTACTCGGAACATACCACAGACCTGGTGGCTTAATCTCTATCGTAATGTGCTGGCCGATTTGAAAGAGTCGAAAAGACTGGTCAATGAAACGGAGCCTGGTGTTGTCTCCGCAGAAACCCTGAAGAACCAGGTCGCGACCCTTGAGCTATTAGAGATTTATACTTATAGCATCCTGGTAAATACTTTTGGCGATGTGCCTTACACAGAGTCAAATGATGTCGACAATCTTTTCCCAAAATATGATGATGCACGAACCATCTATGATGACCTGTTTGTCCGGGTCGATCAGGCGATTGCTGATCTCGATCCCGCAGTGGAAGGGTTCAGTGCAGAAAGTGATCTGCTATACCAGGGGGATATAAGCAAATGGGAGAAGTTTGCAAACTCGCTAAAGATCAAATTAGCCATGACGATCGCCGATGTAGATGAGTCAAAGGCCAGGGCTGCATTCGAATCGGCTGATGCCGGCGCCTTCACCAGTGCGGCAGACGATGCGGTATTTCATTACCTGCCCACTACGCCTAATACCAACCCAATTTGGGTTGACCTGGTTCAGAGTGGAAGGGCAGATATGGTAGCTGGCAAACCCCTGCTTGACCAGCTGACCGCTTTGGGAGATCCCCGGCGTGATGAATTTTTTGAACCCAACAATAGTGGCGAGTGGGTAGGTGGCAGGATTGGGGCCAATAACACATATGCCGAAACTGCAAGACCCAGCGAAGTGGTAGAAGCTCCCGATGCGCCATCAGTGTTGCTTGATTATGTTGAGATCGAGTTTTACCGTGCTGAAGCTGCTGAGCGTGGCTTTACAGTGAGCGGAACCGCGCAGGAGCATTATAATAATGCCATCACCGCTTCTATTATACAGTGGGGTGGTACCGCTGCTGAAGCAACAACCTACCTGGCCAAGCCACAGGTGAATTATAATACTGCCACCGGGGATTGGAAACATAAGATCGGCTTGCAGAAATGGATTGCATTGTATAACCGGCCCGTGGCGGGCTGGCTGGAGGTTCGCAGGCTGGATTTCCCTGAAATCACACCACCTGCCAATCCTGATTCGGGCTTCCCGAATCGGTTTCCTTATCCGGCTAATGAACAAACCCTGAATCCCGAGAACTATACAGCCGCCGCCGCGGCCATTGGCGGGGACATGGTAGAGACCCAATTGTTCTGGGATATTTTTTAAGTGGTAAGTCTGAAGATTGAGACTATATAATAAAGGAGTTGCATAAAGCAACTCCTTTATTATATATATACCGTAAAATCATACGCTCTAACGCTACATTCAAATGATATTTTTTTTAAATGCATGTGAATAATTCTCCAATAAAAAAAGTTATTTTTTTATCAACGGTTTGTAGTGTCAAAAAAAAAGCTATCTTGACGCAGCAAAATTCATGGTTAAGGTGTCTCTTTTCAGGTTTTAGTCAACTGAAGTCACTTTTTTTGCATTGAATTTCATCGTTTTAAAAACTAAACTAACATTAACATGAGAAAACTTGCATCACTGCTAGCGGTGCTTCTGTTATGCACCGTGGTGGCATTTGCACAAAATTCCCGAACTGTTAAGGGCGTAGTTAGAGGAGACCAGGGAGAGGTCATTCCTTTTGCGTCCATCGTTGAAACCGGAACTAACAATGCGACCACTGCCGACGCTGCAGGCGCATTTACCATTACAATTAAGGAAGGTTCACGGTTAACTATCACAGCTATCGGTTTTAATCCCGTAACTACAACACCTGGTGCCGGTGACCTTTCTGTTGCTTTGACAAAAAGGGCTGATGAACTCCAGGAGGTGGTAGTAACCGCCCTGGGTATCAGAAGAGAGCAAAGAGCACTTGGATACGCTGTTTCGAAAGTGGATCCTGCTGTGGTTTTGCAAAGGTCTGAACCAGACATCCTGAAAGGTCTGCAGGGTAAAGTACCTGGTGTGGACATCAGGGTAGGTCAGGGTGCTCCCGGTGCCTCTACCCGTATCCAGATCAGGGGTGTTGCCTCATTCGGTCTGGCTACTCAGCCTTTGATCGTTGTGGATGGTGTTCCTTATAGTAATATTGAAGTAAGTGCCGGTAGTGCCTTCTCTGGTGGAGGTGCATCTGGTACAAGTTTGGCCAACCTTGATGCCAACGATATTGAGTCTATCAACGTATTGAAAGGTGCTGCAGCTGCTTCACTGTACGGTTCACGTGCATCAAACGGTGTGGTAGTGGTAACTACAAAATCAGGCTCTGGCAGAAAAGGAGCTAAATCACTGAATGTTAATGTTAGGTCTGGTTACAGCATCGAGAAAATTGCTAACCTGCCTGATTTTCAGGATACTTATGGTGCGGGTGCAAACTTCAGAACTCAATCTTCTAACGGTTCCTGGGGTGCTGCATTTGGTCGTGGTGTGATCTATGATGCCGGTGGTGGTGTTGTTAGAAATTCTTCTTCAGGAATTGACTCAATCCCTGCAGGTACATGGGCTGCTATGTATGCTGCATATCCCGAACTGTTTCCTGGCGGCCTGGCACCTTATAAGCCTGCTCCGGACAACGTAAAAAAATTGTTTGAAACAGGTCGCCTGTTTGAAAATTCAATCAACGTAAACGGCGGTACAGGTGGTACAACATTCAACCTGACTGCTTCTAATGTGCACCAGAAAGGTTATATCATGAACACCAGCTATGCTAAGAGTAATATCTCTGCCGGTGGTCAAACGATAGTTGGTAAACTGACAGTAGGTGCTAACATTGGTTATACACGTTCTAAACAAATAGGCGGTTATTTCGGACAGGTACAGTCATTCCTTACCGGCTGGGGGCGTACTTTCACCCAGGCTCGTAACTGGGATATTGCCGCCTGGCCAACTGAAGACCGTGCCGGAAACCAAATCGGTTTCAACACTGGTCAGTACACTAACCCCATCTGGGCAGCTAAGCACAACACGATCACAACATGGGATGATCGCATCGTAGCTAATGCCCGCGCAAGCTATAAAATAAACAACCTGATCACTATCAGCTATACATTGGGTGTTAACCAATATTCGCTGTTCCGTGATGCGATCATCGATAAAAGCTCATTGGGTTCTTCTGACAACGGTCTTGGTAACATAACTGAGACTATTAGCAGAAACCAGGAGCTTCAGTCTACATTGATCGCAGCCTTCACTCCTAAGATCGGTGATGATTTCACACTCGATTTTAAAGTGGGTAATGATATCAACCAAAGAACATCCCGTTACCAGCAGGTATATGGTGTAGACTTTATCGTACCTGGACTTTATAACCTGGGTAACACTAACAATAAATTCTTCAACGGCGACAGCAGGACTAAGAGAAGGCTGGTAGGTTATTTTGCTGATGCGACAGTAGGTTATAAGAATTTTGCATTCATTAACCTGACAGGTCGTATGGACCAAACCTCTACGCTTCCTTATGATAACGCCCGTTATTTCTATCCCGCGATCTCCGGTTCATTTGTTTGGTCTGAAGCGCTGGGTCTGAAATCTAACTTCCTGAATTATGGTAAACTTCGTGTAGGTTATGCAAGGGTGGGTAATGATGCCAACCCTCATAATGGACAAGATGTATTCAGCCTTTCTACAACTTCATTCCTTGGTCAGCCAAGAGCTACAAGAGGAACTGTAACATACGATCCGGAGCTGACTCCTGAGTTTACCAGTGAAGTGGAAGCTGGTGCTGATTTCCAATTCTGGAACCAACGCATCAACGCAGAAATTACCTGGTATGATAAAAGAACAACTGACCTGATCTTCGATATTGATGTTCCCACTACAACTGGTTATTCGTCTTACTTCACCAACGTGGGTGAGATTCGTAACACAGGTTGGGAAATCGGCCTGGGTGTAAAACCTGTGGTTACAAAAGATCTTCTCTGGGAAGTACGTGGTGCTTTCACACACAACATTAATACTGTAGAAGAACTGGTTGAAGGTTTAGACAGGGTTCCATTCTCTGGTTATACAACTGCTGGTGGATTCCTCGAAGCGGGTACAAGGTTTAACCATTTCCGCGGTACCAAGCTTGCCAGGTCCGACGATGGACAAATGCTGATCGATCCCAATAGTGGATGGCCATTTGTGAATCCTACTCCTGTGGCGCTTGGACATCCGGAACCAGATTTCAAACTGGGCCTTACTAACAACTTATCTTACAAAGGAATCACCCTTAGCGTATTGTTTGATATTACCAAAGGTGGTTTGTTCTTCTCTGAATCAATCCAGAGCATGCTGGGTCGTGGTGTAACTAAGGATACTGAAGACAGGGAAGTAAACAGGATACTGAAAGGTCTGTATGGTAATCCTAACCAGGTAACTGGTCCTGATGGAGATCCCATCTATGTACCGCTGCTGGTTGGAGGCAAAACAGTGCCTAACCAAACCAAGCTGACTACGAATGACCTTTATTTCCAGGCAGGTATTGCTAACGCCAGTTCGTTCGCAACCAACTCTGCCGGTGAAATGGGATTCTATGATGCTTCTGTTTATCGTCTGCGTGAGATCAGCATTGGCTATGATCTTCCGAAGAACCTGATCAGCAAATTGAAAGTAGACAGGATCAATGTATCAATTAGTGGTCGTAACCTTTGGTATGTTGCACCTGGTACTCCCAAGCACATAAACTATGACCCTGAAGTTAGTTCCTTTGGTACAAGTTCAGCCCAGGGTTTTGATATTACCGGTGCACCCAGTGCAAAACGGTATGGTGTCAATATCAATGTGGCGTTCTAATATAAATACTAACTATTATTTCTATTAATTATGAAACAAACTAAAATATTATTTATTTCTTGTCTCGCCGCTCTGGTTATGGCTGCGCCTGGCTGCAAGAAATACCTGGATGTAAACCAAGATTTAAACAGGCCTACCGCCGTACCACTATCGACGCTGCTAACAAGTGGCGAACAACGGATAGGTAGCGTATTCGCCCTGGGTACAACGCTCGGTAACGGACTTGGCGTGTATACACACCAGTTAATGCAATACGGTGGTTTTAACCGTTATGGTATTACTGCTTCCGGTATGGATGGTTCATGGAATACCCTGTTCAATATTCTTGCAAACCTCGATGTACTGATCGCCCAGGCTACCGAAGGCGAACGTTTTATGTACGCTGGTGTGGGTAAAGTACTGAAAGCATATACTGCCAGCATGATGGTGGATATCTGGGGTGATATACCTTATTCCGAATTCAACAAGTTTAAAGACGGAATCAGGCAGCCTGCATTTGATGATGACGCTACAATTTATCCTCAGTTGCTTGCACTGTTGGATGAAGGTATAGCTGATATTCAGAATCCCGCACCACAGGTTAAACCCGGTGCAGATGATATCATTTATAAAGGCAATGCCACCAATTGGGTAAAAGCAGCGAATACTATCAAACTGAAACTTCTCACCCAGATCAGAAAGGTGCAAAATGTTTCTGCTGAAGTAACAGCTTTGCTCGCTAACCCCGCTTCCCTGATCAATTCCCAGGCAGAAAGCTTTATGCTTCCTTTTGGTCCTTTCACAAGCACTGATGACAGGCACCCTGGTTATGGTGACTACTCTGCCGCTCAGCGTGGAGGACAGATCCCCAGCCACTGCATGTATGAGATCATGAAAGGTTACAATCCTGATATCTACACCGGAATTACTGACCCAAGAATTCCTTACTATTTCTACAACCAGAAATCAGCATCTGCCAACCCTGAAAACTGTACCGATTATCGTGATGGTGGATTCATCACCCTCATGTTCGGTTCAAACGGTATCTGTGTAGGTGGTTCTAACAGTAATACTTACACGCTGTTGGGTATCTATCCTATCGGTGGCCGTTATGATGAAGGCGCTGGTGCATTGATCGCTGCTTCAGGTGGTACACTTAACGCAGGTAACGCCGGAACAGGCGCTGCTCCGCACAGAATGTTGACTTATGCTGACCGTTTATTCCTGGAAGCTGAGCTGATCAATGTAGGCCTGGCTCCTGGCGATGAAAGGACTGTTTTCAGCAATGCTTTGAACGCTGCTTTTGCACAGGTTGATCATGTGATCACCAATTTTGTAAAACCTTCACAATCGGTACCAGGAATTGTAGGCCTGGCAGAGACTACAACTTATAAAGAGGACGTGCTTGATGAGTTTGATGCAGCTTCCGCTACAGAAAAGCTGGAACATATCATGACTCAGAAATGGCTGTCTCGTTTTGGAAATTCTGTTGATAACTATACTGACATTCGCAGAACCGGATTCCCCAAACTGTTCAGACCCGCTCCGGAAGGCACAGTTACCAGTGTTACTGTACCTGGTGCTTCCAATGGAACTGGTGCAGGTGTAGTACCTGTATCGAATGGTACGGCATATCCGCTCTCTTTACCATGGTCACAGGATGAACTGAACAAGAATGGCAATGCGCCTTCTCAGAAAGTACTGAATGAGTATAAAGTATTCTGGCTCCCGTAAATCTGAGATATTCCTGAACTAAAAAATTTTAAATAATTTATTATATGAAAAGATATAGTTTAAAAAGCATCTTTTTCCCTGTTGCACTGGTAGCAATGCTGGTTATTACAGGTTGTACAAAGGATGATGGTCCAATTAGAAAAGAATACCTGGACGAAATCGAGTCAGTTCCGGTAATTGCGACTACCATCGATAATACCGGTAGCCCGGCCATCGACGTATTGAATCCCGCCAGCTTCCAGGGTAAGTTTACTGTCTCTGAGTTTTTTGACGGTCCCGGTTCTGAATCTCCTGAAAAGGTGGATGTGGTAGTGAGAAAGAACGGTGGCACTGGTACAGATGTAAAAGTGTTTCAAGCAGGTGTAACGACTTTGCCTGCATCTTATTCTGTTACCACTGCTCAACTGGAGACATTGTTTGGTGCACCTGTTGCAGTGGGTGATGCTTACGATTTTTCTGTGGACATCTATACAAAAAGCGGCTCTAAATGGGAAGCATTCCCTGCCGGTGGCGTAGCTACCAGCTCAGGTCCAACAGGTGTTCCAGGTTACTCTTATATGGTACGGTTCGGTGCTATTTGCGCATATGACCCCTCCATCTACGAGGGCGACTTCGAAGTGGTACAGGACGCATGGGCTGACTGGTCTCCTGGTGATATTGTCACGCTGACTAAAGTGAGCGACAACCAGTTTTCGTTTATTGATCCCTGGGCTACAGCTCCTAGAAACCCGATCGTAGTAACTGTTAATACAGGTAATAACCAGGTTTCTATTCCTAAAACCAGCGCAGGTGCTGCATGGGGATGGGCAGTAGGTACTTACACCGGTGCGTTTGTACAAACTGGTGGTGCGGTAACTGCAAGCTTTGTTTCTCCCTGCGCACAGACAGTAACCCTCAACCTTGTTTATATGGTTGACCAGGGTACTTTCGGTGGTACTTATCCGCTGGTACTGAAAAAACTCTAAGCCGGGTACTGCTAAATACATTCGTTACGGTATTCAATCCATAACGAAAACAAAATGCCCCACGATGTTGCTATTTGCTCGTCGTGGGGCAACTTGTTTTAGGTCGCTTCATGAGCAAAATAAATTGACTATTTTTGAGATTGAAATCATTTTATGCCTGAACAACCCCAACCCAATCAGCTCAACATAGAGATATCTGAAGAAGTAGCCGAAGGTTCTTATGCCAACCTCGCCATCATTACCCATTCTCATGCTGAGTTTGTCATCGATTTTGTCAACGTGATGCCCGGTACCCCAAAAAGCAAGGTAAAATCGCGCATTATCTTAACTCCCCAGCATGCCAAACGCCTGATGAAGGCATTAACAGAAAATATCTCAAAGTTCGAAGCCACCAATGGCACGATCAAGGATATTGAAGAGATACAGTTGCCGTTGAATTTTGGGGGACCGACGGCGCAGGCTTGAGTAGTCGGGAGTTCGTAGTTCCTAATTCCTAGTTCCTAGTTCCTAGTTCCTAGTTCCTAGTTCGTAGTTCCTAGTTCGTAGTTCCTTGTCGTTTGTATGGCGTTATCGACAAAGTTTGTTTCCAATGGGACTTTTTTGCGGCGAATAGTCCAGGAGACTAAACAGCCACACGCCTCGCTTTGCCCACTGTCTATGTTGAAGTTTCTAAACCCTGGGAAGGATTGGGTTGAGATTGAAGCTTTGCACGGTTAGCAGTTGGTTTTGATTTTATAAAAATTTATGGTGATTGTTGATCATATACCCTAAAAGTCTTCCAATTTCAGTGTTAGTATCTGATAAATCCCGATGTTCATCGGGTGTCAGATATTTACAATCTTTCGCGAAATTGAGCCACACTTCCGTTTCACAGTTTTCCGTTATGCTGTCGTTTAGTTTGCTAATGAAATAATTTTTGTATTGCTTCCGTCGAAAGGCTTCGGCCAGATTTGTACAAACAGATCGTGACGACCTTCGAATTTGATCAGTTAGTGAATACCTTTCCTCAGATGGAAAGTTTTTAGAAACAATAAATATTTTCATCGCTAATTCGTACCCCTTCTTAAAAGCAATAAGATCTTTATAATAGCCCATTTTAAAAAATTTCAATTTATCAGACTCTCATCTACTACGAACTTCTAACTACGAACTTCTAACTACTAACTACGAACTACTATCAACGAACTTCCAACCAGCTCAAAGTATCCCTTCATCCGCAAAACTATAATACCCCTCCTCACTCACTATAATATGATCCACCACCCTGATGTCGAAGTAGCCGGCGGCTTCTTTGATCTTTGAGGTGAGGGCCTCATCGGCGCGACTGGGTCGGAGACTGCCGGATGGGTGGTTATGGCAGAGTATGAGGTTGACGGCGTCGGATTCGAGGGCTTTTTTTAAGATAACACGGGGATCTGCGATGGTAGCAGTGATCCCGCCCACGCTTACGATTTCGAAATGGTTCACTTTATTGGCGCGGTTCAGGAACAGTACCCCAAAGACCTCGTGCCGGTAGTCCATGAGCCGGCTTTGGAGGTAGTCGGCAACATCCTTACTGGTGGTCACGATCGATCGCTCCAGGGAAGACCCTCCCTGGCGGCGGCGCCCCAGTTCAAGGGCTGCGGCTATGGTGATGGCCTTTGCCTCGCCGATGCCTTTTACGGACTGCAGTTGTGCGACGGTCAGTTTCCCGAGCTCGTTAAGGTTGTTTCTGCCCAGGTTTAGAACCTCCCGGCCCAGGTCTACAGCCGTTTTCTGGCGTGTGCCATGGTGGATCAGGATGGCCAATAATTCGGAATCGGTGAGGTTTTCTGCACCTTTGGCGAGTAGTTTTTCCCTGGGTCTATCGTCTTTTGACCATAGATTAATAGGGTAATTATTCTCTTGCATAAAAAAAAATTAACCAATATTTTTATTCCTGCATTACAACATGAGTTGTTGCAACACCCAATTCCAATTTTTCTGAAAACCAAAATCCGGTATTATGAGAACTAAAAGATCAGCAACAGTAGGGGCATTGCATCCAATCCTGTTCTTCGCAGTTATGTATGTAGTGGTGCTGTTTTTCTCCATTTTTATCTGTTCATCCATCTTCTACAGTTTCAATGATGATCCCATCGAAGATATTGCAGTAAAAGAACAGCCGGCCGGTCAAAAAAGCTTCCCTGTACAGGTTTCCACCGCTGCTGTAGTGAGGTAAACACGGCGAATGCATGATTTTTTTCGGAGCAGGGGTGAAGGTTGCCGCGATAGTAATATCTTCGCCGCTCCAAAGGGAGTACTTTGGGTTCATTATTTCAAGTCATGCAATCAGCCAAGATTTTTTCCGGCAACAGCTCCGGTTCGTTGACCAACGAGATTTGCAAAAGGTACGGAACAAAACAGGGAAAGATTAATATTCAACTCTTTAGCGATGGAGAAATGTTCCCCACTTTCATGGAAAGTATTAGGGGCGATTTTGTTTTCCTGGTGCAAAGCACCTA
>JAEZRB010000117.1 GCA_023412975.1 Bacteroidota bacterium
GCTCTGGAGAACCCAAAACCATCGGCGATATTTGGCCTTCATGTACATCCCGGGCTGGAAGTTGGTAAAATGAGTTTTCGCGGTGGCCAGGTAATGGCCAGCGCCGACGAGATCTATATTACGGTAAAAGGAAAAGGCGGCCATGCTGCGGCACCACATCTTTGTATTGATCCGATCCTGATTGCTTCGCACCTGGTTATCGGACTGCAGCAGCTAATCAGCCGAAACAATAATCCCCATAACCCAAGTGTTCTTTCCATCACAGCTTTCAATGGAGGCACGACAACCAATGTCATTCCCGGTGAAGTGAAGTTAAAAGGTACTTTCAGGGCGATGAATGAAGAGTGGCGATTTAAAGCGCATGAATTGATACGGCAACTTTGTCATCTCCTGGTGCAGAGTATGGGTGGTGAGATCGATTTGCATATCGACATCGGTTATCCTTCTGTTTACAATAACGAAGCGCTCAACAATATGGCAAGGGCGAAAGCAGAATTATATAAAGGCGCGGCCAATGTAGAAGAAACTGAAAAACGAATGGGAGCGGAAGATTTTGGATACTACACGCAAGTTATACCCGGCTGCTTTTACAGGCTGGGTGTAATGAACGTAGAAAAAGGAATCGTATCCGGCGTGCATACGCCTACCTTTAATGTTGACGAGTCCGCGATTGAAACTGGCATGGGGATGATGGCCTGGCTGGGTGCCAGTGCTGAGTTTAGCGATCTTTCTTAACGTTTTTTTAAATGGCCGTACAACAGGTGGTCCTGAACCGGCGTCTTTGTAATATGAGAATAAAAAAACACCTGGCCATCTCTTCAGCGCTTCTATTTTCAGCGATGTTTTCATTTGCACAAAGTAATCGCGAACGCATTGAAAAAGCAATGTCTGATCCGAAAGCGGCTGAACATTCTGCCAAAGCCGATGCCCGGGTGATAGATAAAAAAGTGATTGCAGATAGCACGAGTTTCAAATCCTCCGAGCCGATGTCGAAAAAAGACAGGAAACGTTTTTTAAAACGCAGGAAAAAATCTTCTTCTGAAGAATAGCTTGTACCACTCTTTTACCCCAGGTACAATAATTCCACGATCAGAACTTCCTGGGTTCCACCATACCCTTAAAGGAATTATCCAGCTTATTATTGGTGGCTTTGATCTGTGGATCGAGGATGTATTCTTCCTCCGCCTGCATCCTGAACGCGCCGGTGCCGATATATTTTAATGCACTGGCCAGGCATGATTCAGTTATATCACCCCAGTCTTTGTCAAGACCATCAGCGACAGTATTATTTAGCTCGAAACCATTGAAATAATTTCCCTGGCCGACTTTATTCGTGCTCCGGGATGATACAGGGAAAATATACCAGTCACCAACCGGGATGGCAAAATATCCCACTGGTTTACCGTAAGTGCGGCTCGGTCCGACGAGAATTACATCCATATAAGGTTTCAGGTTATTAATCAAAAGCTCACTTGCGGATGCGGAGTTGTTGCTCACGATAATAAATACCCGCGGCAGGTTCAGCGTGCCTTTCTTCGAATAATTGACCGCGCTGTTATACTGGGAATATTTTTCGTTGTACTCCTGTTTCATCATCAGGTTGCCATTGGCCGCGCTACTTACAAGGTAATCGGCGAGCTCACGCTGGTACAATACAAACCCACCACCATTGTAGCGAAGATCAAGGATCACGTCATCCACGCCCTGCGAACTGAAACGATTAAAAACACGCTGGAACTCGGTCATTGTTTGAAGCGAATCGCCCAGGAATGAATTGTAGACCATATAACCCGCTTTCTTTGCACCAACTGTATATATAGTGTCAAGGGCGAGCGGCAGATCCTGGTAGGAGGCTGCGGTCAATGGAATCTCCACCGTACTTCCATCAGGCTTTTCAAATTTCAGGGTTACATTACTGGCGTAATAAATCGCGTTCACGATTGCGTCGGCGTTGGCTGTAGTAACGTTAGTACCTCCATTGATGGCAACGATCCGCCAGCCCCGGCGTATACCGGCCAGGCCGGCAGGAGATGCTTTCTCAACCATCCGCACCCTGAGATCATTTTGCTGCCGAAAAAAAACGTTAATTCCGAAATCTTTGGAGATCCCGGCACTCAAATTATCCCATTCGGCCTGTTTTACGGCAAAACTCCAGCGGTCAACCGGAGCAGTGAAGCCGGGTTCCTTACTATAGACCCGGATGGCTTCCATGATCTCGTTGGGATCTGAATAGCCACGTTGTTTAAAATCTGATGGGATCTGGCCGTACCATAAATAGATGTCACGGGCATAAGATATCGAGGTATCTTTTATCTTATCCGCCTCGGTAGCAGCCGGTGGATTGGGTTGATCGTCACCATTATTCTTCTTACACGAAAAAGCAAAGACCAATAGCCCTAAAATCAATAAATTGAATTTATTTCTCATATGAAGATCCCATAATTTAGATATAAACGTATTTGCCCTGCCGGGCGTTGTGTCCAAACTCAAACATCGACATTTTTAACGAAATCCGTGTAGAAAGTCAAAAACCGCGCCTTTCTAAACGGAAAAGTTAACCTGGAACGATTCCAAACCCCGGCAAGCGCCGAATCTGATTCTTTAAACCTTGAAAATGGCTGAGAGTTGCATGGTTTGGGAGGTGGTCTCTTAAGCATGGATAAATTGAACCACGGCGGGCTCGAAGAGCACAGCGAAGAATCTGCTAAGAAAATAGATCATGAGACAAAACGCAGTACACATCGCAGTGACCGCTGTGTGCGCTGTGGTTTCTTAACACCTAAACCCTGGTCAGCTCAAGAAATTCTCCAATTAGCCTCGTTCTTTTCTAAATCGTAGATCAAGAAATGCGATCAATGTGAAGAAAGCAAAATACCCAATGGAATTTAACTCATGATTTCTCAGCAGGGGGCCCATTAACTCGGTCTTGTCCTGACTTACATTCATGAAGGTGAGAAATGGGAAAGCATAAGGCAGTTTGTCGACATGCTCCCAAGGAGAAAGTATCATCGATGCCACCAACATACCCAAGCCAATCCCGATTGGGACAATAAAGTTCTTAAACCGCAGCCCAAGCCAGTATTGTATAGCAACAATTCCCAGCAGTGAAACAAATGTTTTGAAATTCAGTTTGAGCAACATCATCCAGCCAATACTCTTGTCCAAAAAGGTATATTTCGGGTAAATCAAATTAGAAATCACACCCGCCAACACCATCAGCACATTGAACATGATAAAAAGAAACACGATCATCATCAGTATTGATGCAAACTTTGAAAAAAAGACATTACCGGTCGACTGGGGTGATGCAAAAACCTGTTTCCAGGTATTGTTCTTAAATTCTATTTGGGGGATCAGGCTGCATATCAGGATCACAAACATCGGTAGCAGGAACGCTGAAAAAGCCTGGTAGCCCTGGACAAAATGCAAGTCCCATGGATTCGATTCGAAACGGGCATAATTCTTTTCCGGCTTTAGTGTATAAATCAGGAAGAAAATAAGCGGTATTACAGCCGAACCAAGCAGGCTCAGCCAAAAAGACGCACTTCTCCGGGTTTTGATAATTTCTGCCCTGGTGGATATTATAAAACTCATGGATTAACAGATGTGATGTCAAGAAATAATTGTTCAAGATCGTTTTGTTGCGGATGCAACGCGTAAACACCCAGCCCGCTTTGTACAAGCATTTTATTAATGTCCGCAGTCTGTTCCCTGCTTTCAAAGGGAAGTGTTAATTTTCCATTCACCGATTTGACCTGGTAAGATTCCAGCAACCTTGCGGCCGATACATTATCGTTGGTTTCGATCTCCAGCGAAGTTTGCCTTGTTTTCATCTGTTGCAATTCACTCAAAGGTCCCTGGAAAAGCATTTTACCTTTGTGTATGATACCCACATGTGTTGCCATTCTCTCCACTTCGTTGAGGATATGGCTGGATACAACTACCGTGGTGCCATGCTCCACGTTCAGCTTGCGAATGAGTTCCCTTGTTTCAATGATACCGTTTGGATCAAGACCATTGGTGGGTTCGTCCAATATCAGGAGTTCCGGCTGATGTAAAAGGGCGATAGCAATTGATAGTCTCTGTTTCATGCCCAGCGAGAATTGCCTGGCCTTCTTTCTCCCGGTCTGGTCAAGGCCTACGATCTTCAACACTTCATCGATACGGCTTTTATCCACTTTGTAAACCAGGCGATATATTTCGAGATTTTCTTTAGCTGTAAGATGCAGGTAAAGCGAGGGTTGTTCGATCAGGGATCCGAGCCGCTTCAGGATCTCGATCCGATTTGAATTAAAATCCTGTCCAAATATGCGGAGCCTGCCCTGCTGGTTTTTCAACAGGCCAAGTAACAATCGCAGTGTCGTTGTCTTCCCCGCGCCATTGGGGCCCAAAAAACCATAGATGCTTCCTTTCGGCACCACCAGGTTGATATCATCCAATGTCTTTGTCCCATTGCGAAAGGAATAATTCAGGTTGGTGGTTTCAATAACCGGGATATGCATAATGATCATTTTAATTCGTTAGTCACGTTTTCTATTGCACAACAGGCTGGTTCAGCTGCTTCAGGTAATGCCATCCCGCATTTACAGTGGAACTGTCAGAAAGAGTGCCCTGCAGACGGCTCACAATAGCCTGCGTGCTTATATTAAGTATGGATTTACCAACTGCATCCACCTTCATTTCTTTTATGTTCACTTCTTTGCCGATGAACAGGCCACCGTTTTCGACCCTGGCGGAAAGGTTATTCATCACAATGGGCTTTCTGCCACGTCTCGGTTGATATTCCTCGTCATCTGGCGCACCCATGTTCAACTGGCTCGTCCCCTTCAAATCCAGGCTTAAGTTTTTAGTACCCGTTGAATCGAAAGAAAGCAGGTTGATTTCCGTGTTTTCTGCCTCCATTTGCTCCAGGTCAGGAAGTGCAAGGTTTAAATAAACGTCACTATTAGAATCCTTACCCGTGCCTGCGGTACTGATATATCGAATGACCAGTACATCGCCTTCGCGATTCAGGCTGATACTGTCGCTTTGCCCCTTGTAGTAACGATATGATGCGGAATCGGCCTGGCTGAGGTTCACTTTGAACCCTGCTTCAGCAGGAGCAACAATCCTGATCGCCTTCAGCGCTTCGGTCTTACCGGTTTCCCAGTTATTATACTCAAACGAATCACGGCTTATCATCCTGAAATCATCATTCCGGATCTTGCTTTTAAATGACATAAAAATCATAGCCGGAACCAGGAAGACGACCAGGAAAAAGCCAGCTAATATTTTGGTGCTAGTGTTCATGAAAACGTATTTATAATTAAGCGGCGTAATTTTTTTTGAACTTTTCAAACCTTGTTTTTAGGTCTTCGATCTCTATTCCAAGCATGTGCATGATGCGGAAGACAGCAGGCATTTCCTTTTCGGTAAACTCGTTTTTACGATACGCCATTGCATTCTGAAGGCCATTTTCTGTAATAAAATAACCTATTCCGCGCTTATCGTAAATAATCTCCTGTTGCTTCAGGAATTCGTAGGTGCGGGCCACCGTATTGGGATTCACTTCAAGTTGAACCGCCAATTCCCTAACACTGGGTATTTTGGTTTCCGCCAGCCACTCCTTGAGCAATACTTTTTCGCACACGTAGTCAGCGATCTGTAAGTAAATGGCCTGTCCGCTATTATTAAATTGCATAATGCATTTTTTTCAATTCACTAATTGTTTTGAATCTTCCGTTAATATCCATGTCAGACCTGTTTTTCTTTCAACCTGAACCAGGCAACAACCCAGAATACCGGTGCCCAAATAAACCTTGTGGAGTATTCGAGCAGGTTTTTTATAAATGGTGAAAGCTCATAACTTTTATAGGTGGAGGCCATGGGATTGGCAGTATCAATAGCCACGAGCCTTGAACCCTGCCATGCCAGATTCGAACCGAAAGAGTTGCCGGAATACAATTCCGAGATATAATACACAAACAGGAAAATAAGCAGGGCACCGATGATGGTGGTGATCACAAAGGAATATTTTGAGAAATAAACCGATCCCATGATATAAAAAGCCTGCACCGCAAAAAAACCACACATGGTATTAAACATCATTTCACCGAAGCCACCACTAAAATCCGACTGCCGGTAAGTATACTTTGACGGGAACCGGTATACCAGGTCATTGATATAAAAATCGGCCGCTGTTTTCACCAGGAAGAAACAAGCGCAATAAATCAATGTAAACACGATGGTGGTATAAAATATAACCGTGATCAGTTTCTCGAGATGGCTTGCCGGAAAACTCAGCCAGTAGGTACCCTTAGGTTTTTCACCCAGCATATTAAACGACATGCTCGCAAAAACAGCACCTGTAATGAAAATACCTCCAATAAAGATGAGGTAAGCGATATCCTCATGGAAATTGTTCCCATCTGTCAATACCCAAAAGGTAAACACCAGTCCCATCAACCCCAATAAGGCTAGAGCGGAGAAAAAATAAAGCCTGGAATTTTCAAACCAGTGTTTCCGGATAAGCTGGATCAATCGGGAGAAACTGAAAGTCGTTGTCATATCAATAATAGGTTTATGAACTGCTATTCTTATTGTAAAATTGAACGGATCGGGTCAGCGCTGGTAACGATTCTTTCATACCGCAGCGCAGACGCTTTTTGCTTTTCTTCTTTGGTCATTTCCGTCCGGATGATCTCCCTTTCCCCGGCAACATGCTGATCTGCACGATCAGACGCGGTCAGGAAAAAAGTAAAGAGCAGTGCCAGTAGCAACAGCAATGTCAGCGGTGACAATAGCGCAGGCTTCAGGCCATCATTATCATTCCTGGTTCGTCGCAGGGCCCTGGAAGAATTGAAAGCGGTAGTCATGAGTGATAATTTTGAAGGTTGAACAGGTTTAATGGTTAATGGTTCTTTATTGGAATACGGATCGGATTGCCTCCCCGTTGGTGACTATAGCCTTGTACAACATCTCGAGATCAAGTTTTCCTTCCTCGTTGTCCATATTCTCAGTGATGATGGCGCTTCCTTTCAGTGATTCTTCACGGTAAAGAGCCGATCTAACTTCAGCGCTATCGAAGGAAATGCGGAAACTAAGTTTGGAAGTGATCCTGTCAACGGTCTGATCAAAAAGAATCCGGCCTTCATCTATGATGGTAATACGATCGATCAGGCTTTCCATGTCTTTTACCTGGTGAGTGCAAATGATGATGCATTTATTATCATCGATCGCACCGGCGATCACTTTCCGGAATTGGCTTTTACTCATAATATCGAGGCCATTGGTAGGCTCATCCATCAGTAAAAGCGAGGTGTTGCACGCCAGTCCAAAACTGATCAGCGCTTTTTTCTTCTGACCATAGCTCATCTGCTGCAGCTTATTGTCAGCCGGTATGTCAAATTCCTTCAGGTAACCCTCAAACTGGGAATGGTCAAACTTTGGGTAAAAAGGCGCGTTGCAGGCTACAAATTTTTCAATCGACACGTTGGGGAGATAAAACTCCTCAGGAACCATAAACAACTCCCGCAGGAACTCAGGGTTTCTTTTGCCCGGAACAAAGTCCAACACCTTTACATCGCCCTGGTCGGGAAACAACAGACCCGAAATATTACGGAGCAGGGTGGTTTTACCGGTACCATTTTTACCGAGTAAACCATAGATATGACCGGCTTGTAAGGAAAGACTCAGGCCATTAAAGACCTTTTTCTTTTTATAAGCAAAATGGAGGTTTTGGATTGCGATCATGCTTTATTGTTTTAGTGTACTATTGTAGTAGTACAGTACAAATGTAGACAGGATTTTCAGATTCCCAAATTTTTTTTTACCGATGGCGGTTATGGTTTCCAGGAGATTCTCTGAAAAAATTGAATTTTTAATTGTTTCTCAATACATTGCACGCCTAAATCCAATAATGGATAGAAATTTTATTTTGTAATTTTGCGGTCCATGAATAAAACCGAATTGCAGCGCCAACAGGCCCTTGAGTACCATTCCAAGGGAAGGCCTGGTAAGATCGAAGTAATCCCCACCAAGAACGCCAAAACACAGAGAGACCTCTCCCTTGCCTATTCCCCCGGTGTTGCCGAACCTTGTAAAGAGATTGCGGCCAACAAGGAAAACGTATATAAATACACGGCGAAAGGCAATCTCGTTGCAGTGATAAGCAACGGTACAGCGGTATTAGGCCTGGGTGATATTGGTCCCGAGGCAGGTAAACCTGTGATGGAAGGAAAAGGTGTATTATTTAAAATATTTGCCGATATCGATGTCTTTGATATCGAGATCGACGAGAAGGATCCTGAGAAGTTTGTGCAGATCGTAAAAGCGCTGGAACCCACTTTTGGAGGTATCAACCTCGAAGACATCAAAGCTCCCGAATGCTTTTATATTGAAAAGAAGCTAAAGGAAACGATGAGCATCCCCGTGATGCACGACGACCAGCATGGTACAGCCATCATCAGCGCGGCAGCATTATTGAATGCGCTTGAAGTCCAGAAGAAAAAAATCGACAAGGTAAGATACGTTGTCAACGGGGCGGGTGCAGCGGCAATGGCCTGTGTGCAACTCTATGTTGCCCTCGGCGCAAAGTTTGAGAACTTCACGATGTTCGACAGAAAGGGAGTGATCCATAAAGGACGTACCGATCTTGACGAACTAAAATCCAAGTTTGCCAATGCCAAAGATGCGATGACCCTGGAACAGGCAATGAAAGATGCGGATGTGTTCATCGGTCTGAGTGCAGGAAATGTGGTGTCGAAGGAAATGGTGAAGTCGATGGCAAAAAACCCGATCGTATTTGCCATGGCTAACCCCGATCCTGAGATCAGCTGGGAAGATGCCACCGAAGTGAGGAAAGACCTGATCATGGCAACTGGCCGCAGTGATTATCCCAACCAGGTCAATAACGTACTTGGTTTCCCGTATATCTTCCGCGGCGCACTGGATGTAAGGGCCACACAGATCAATGAAGAAATGAAACTGGCGGCGGTGAAAGCGCTGGCTGCATTGGCCAAAACCCCGGTGCCGGATATTGTTAACCTGGCCTATAATGAAAAAACAATTTCATTTGGGCCGAATTATATTATTCCAAAACCCGTTGACCCACGACTATTATCGACAGTGTCACCGGCTGTAGCCCGTGCCGCGATGGAAAGCGGGGTAGCTCAACATCCCATCACCGACTGGGAGACTTACACGTCAGAACTGGAAACCCGCCTGGGTATCGACAATCACGTGATGCGCGCCATCGGTAACAAAGCCAGGCGTGATCCGCGACGCATAGTTTTTGCTGAAGCCGATAACGTGAAAGTGCTGAAAGCCGCAGCAGTGACTTTTGAAGAAGGCATAGCCTATCCCATCCTGCTTGGGGACGAAAACCGGATCAAAACGATCGCCGCCACAAACGGTATTGAGCTCGATGGTCTGCCTATTCTGGATCCACGAAGCGACAGCACGGAAGAAAAAAGAAATCAATACTCTGAAATTTTCTTCCGTAAAAGAAGTCGCCGTGGCTTCAATGCGTATGAGTCAAAGAAGGTCATGCGCGACCGAAACTACTTTGGCTGCATGATGGTGGAATGTGGAGATGCGGATGCGATGATATCGGGTCTTACCAAAAATTATCCTGATACCATTCGACCGGCATTGCAGATCATCGGTACAGAAGACGGGGTAAACAAGATCGCGGGTATGTACGTGATGATGACCAAAAGAGGTCCGCTTTTCCTGGCTGATACAACCGTCAATTTTAATCCAACGGCTGAGGAGCTTGCAGAAATAACCTTACTTGTGGCCAAAGAGGTTCGGCATTTCAATATCATCCCGCGCATTGCCATGCTCAGCTATTCCAATTTTGGCAGCAGTAATTCGCCCGAAGCCAAACTGGTATCGGAAGCAAGGGTCCTTGTAAAAAGGAAGATGCCTCAATTGATCGTTGATGGGGAAATGCAGGCGAATGTGGCTTTCAACAAACAACTCTTAAAGGAAAATTATCCTTTCTCCGAACTGGTAGACAAGGATGTGAACACCCTGATATTTCCAAATCTCGCTTCCGGTAATATTACCTATAATATATTAAAGGAACTGGGTGGTGCAGATGCAATCGGCCCGGTATTACTCGGACTGAAAAAACCCGTTCATATCCTGCAACTGGGAAGTTCGGTGCGCAGTATTGTTAATATGGCACTGGTAGCAGTAGTGGATGCGCAGATCAAGTGCAAGAATTCACGTACCGAAGAGATCGTGGATAATTCACCCTGGTGGAAACGCTTTAAAAAAGTGAGCCGGGATATGTAGTGCCTGTCACCAGTTCTATTTAAGTGCAAGTGTGTTCGAGGCGTATATTCATAGCTAAAGCTTTATGGATATTTCATTGTATTTTACAGTTCAAACCAGCTGATGAAACTCATTAAGGATCTTGGCCGTTATCTGTTGATGCTAAAAGGTATGTTTTCCAAACCTGAGAACGGGAAAATGTACTGGAAAGAGTTTATGCATCAATGCAATGATATCGGGATCGGCTCGCTGGGTATCGTAACCATCATATCAGTTTTTATCGGCGCCGTTTCAACCCTCCAGACGGCTTACCAGCTGGTTTCACCATTACTGCCCAACACCATTATCGCACAGATCGTAAGAGATACCGTGATCCTGGAATTTGCCCCTACCCTTACCTGTATTGTATTGGCCGGGGTGGTAGGCAGTAAGATCGCAAGCGAACTGGGTAATATGCGGGTGAGTGAACAGATCGATGCGCTTGAGATCATGGGGATCAATACAAAATCCTATCTCATCATGCCAAAGATCCTGGCCGGTTTACTCACGATCCCCTTCCTCGTTGTCATCGCGATGACGCTCGGTATCTGGGGTGGCCGTCTTGCAGGTAATCTCACAGGTATAGTACCATACGAGGCATTTGATAAGGGGCTTCACGAATCATTCATCCCCTATAATGTGATCTTTGCGCTGGCCAAGTCCTATACATTTGCTTTTATTATTTCAAGCGTACCCTCGTTTTTTGGATATTATGTAAAGGGTGGTGCGCTGGAAATTGGCCGGGCCAGTACAAAAGCTGTGGTCGTTAGTTGTATTCTTTTATTGTTTGCCGATTATGTGTTATCGGCCTTGTTACTCTAAAGCAGGGATTCTAGATGATAGAAGTAAAAAATATAAAGAAAAGTTTTTCTGACAAGGTGGTGATCGACGACGTAAGCGCGACGATGAAAGCCGGGCAGTGCAACCTCATCATTGGCGCCAGCGGAAGCGGGAAAACGGTGCTGATGAAATGCATGGTGGGATTGTTTGCTCCCGACAGCGGCGAAATCCTGTACCATGGCAAGAATTTTACCAGCATGAACGCCGAAGAAAAAACCGAAGTGCGCAAAGAGATCGGTATGCTCTTCCAGGGTTCAGCCCTGTTTGACAGCCAGACCGTGGAACAAAATGTGATGTTCCCACTGGATATGTTCACCAAGGATAATTATAACACCAAACTTAAACGGGTAAACGAGGTACTTGCAAGGGTGAACCTGGTAGATGCTAATAAAAAATTCCCGGCGGAGGTTAGTGGTGGTATGAAAAAACGCGTGGCTCTTGCCAGGGCGATTGTATTAAACCCCAAGTATCTTTTTTGCGATGAACCCAATTCCGGTCTTGACCCTCAAACCTCGCTTGTAATTGACAAGCTTATACAGGAAATAACAACAGAATATAATATTACCACGGTGGTCAACACCCATGAGATGAATAGTGTAATGGAGATAGGCAACTATATCCTTTACATGTACCAGGGCCAGAAGGAATGGGAAGGCACCAACAAAGAGATCATCTTCAGTAAGAACCAACGCCTCAACGATTTCATTTTCGCATCCGACTTTCTGCGCGATGCCAAGGAGATGCGTATGCTGGAGGAAACGGGCAAAATCCCCAATGACCGCATTATTGACGATATGATCCGGTAGATTGACTTGTCGTACC
>JAEZRB010000182.1 GCA_023412975.1 Bacteroidota bacterium
TGGTTTATAGTACTCCAGAGTTCCCCTGACAATAATGATCCCAAATCCCCAATTCCTTCAACCCTCCAGCCACTTTATTTCACCGCTGAACTAAATTCGACCGGCAGGCGCGTGGGGGATTGCTACCTTACAGCATTCATCTAAGCCGTATGCAAAGATTCTACCTGCTGCTGTTTTCACTCACCCTCCAGGTTTCCATGTTTTCCCAGCTCGCACCCGGTATCGAAAAACTGACTGTGTCTGTTTTAAATGACAAGCAGGCTGCTATATCTGACGCCACCGTGGAAGTTTTGAATGTTGCCGATTCTTCACTGGTAAAAGCAGCTGTAAGTGATTCTATGGGCATCGCCCATTTCACGCAATTGGCTCCGGGGAACTATATTATTCGCGCCAGTTCTGTGTCCTATAACATACATTATTCAGCGCCGCTACAATTACCCGAAGATTCGGGCAAGGCAGTTACTTTGGTTCTGTACCAGACAAATATTTCCCTG
Organism: Bacteroidota bacterium; assembly: GCA_023412975.1. Taxonomy (GTDB): domain Bacteria; phylum Bacteroidota; class Bacteroidia; order Chitinophagales; family Chitinophagaceae; genus Terrimonas_B. The sequence continues at coordinate 495 of JAEZRB010000182.1, forward strand.
CAGGGTGTAACGGTCACGTCCAGAAAACCATTTATACAGCAATTGCCAGGAAAAACGGTCATCAATGTAGAAGCATGGATTACCAATGCTGGTACTACGGCGCTGGAAGTACTTGAAAAATCACCCGGTGTTACTGTTGACAAAGATGGAAACATAAGTCTGAAAGGTCGCTCTGGCATTCTTATCATGATCGATAATAAACCGGCATATATTTCTGGTACCGACCTGGTCAACATGCTGAGCGGCATGAACTCTAACCAGATTGATGTGATTGAACTGATCACTAACCCATCGGCTCAATACGATGCGGCAGGAAATGCAGGGATCATCAATATAAAAACAAAGAAGAATAAACAAAGAGGATTCAACGGTACAGCGAGCACGGCTTATGGGCAGGGTCGTTATTATAAAAACAACAACAGTTTGCTATTGAACTACAGGAATGGTGACTGGAATTTTTTCTTTAACTATAGTCTCAATGCTAACAAAGGATTTACAGACCTATATGCTCTCCGTTCATACTACAGACCCGATCGAAGCATAGAAGCCCTGCTGGATCAGCCATCCATGTTCAGGGGTGAAGGTCGCAACCACACACTCAGAACCGGCTTGGACTATTTCCTTGATCAAAAAACTACGCTTGGTATAGCCCTGACCGGGATATATTCATCACGAAGGGGAAGCGGAAATAATACCGCTATCTGGAAAGATGATACTGGCGCCACAGACTCGGTCATACATACCAATAATGCCAGCAGAAATAAGTGGAAGAATGGCGCGATCAACCTGAATGCCCGACACAGCTTCAATTCTTCGCAGGAAATAAGTGCAGACATTGACCTGCTGAAATATGATATTTTCACTTACCAGACTTTTCAAAACCAACTCCTCGCACAGGGTGGTTATGAAGAAGCCTTCAAAGGTGACCTACCCTCGCTGATCGATATTTTTTCAGCCAAGACCGATCACACAGCAAGGTTTGACAAGGAATTTAAACTGGAATCTGGTTTGAAATTCTCCCGTATCAACACAGATAATATTGCTGCATATTTTTATAAGGACGGCGTTAACTGGCGGGAAGACCTGGGAAAAACCAATCATTTCCTGTATACAGAAAACATAAAAGCTGCCTACAGTAATATTGAAAAAAAATCAGGGCGCTGGACATTCCAGGGAGGCTTACGGTTCGAACATACCGACTACAAAGCGAACCAGCTGGGCAATAGTCAACAAAAAGATTCTTCCTTCACGCGGCAGTACAGCAGCCTTTTCCCTTCTGCTTCTGTCAACCTGGAAGCAGATTCCCTGCACCAGTTCATGTTTTCAGCAGGCAGACGTATCGACCGGCCAGCCTTCCAGAAACTGAACCCATTTCTTTATATCATCAACAAATACACTTATCAACGCGGTAACTCACTCATCAGGCCGCAGTATACCTGGAACCTGGAATTCTCCCATGTATTTAAGAGTATGATCACCACCACGCTGGGCTATAGCAATACCAGTGATTATTTCTCACAATTATTCATCGCCAATCCCAATGATGGCACTGTGATATACACGGAAGGAAATTTTAAACGCATGCGAAATATCAGCGCGTCGGTCAGTGCCGCGGCGTCACCACTACCCTGGTGGTCATTTACGGCCATGGCTTTGTTCAATCATAAAAAAATAGAAGGTGTCTTATGGAAAGATTACACCGCATCGATCGGCCAAATGAATTTTAATATCAATAACCAGTTTCGTTTTAAAAAGAATTGGGCGGCTGAACTGTCCGGATTCTATATTACAAAAAACCAAAACGATATCCAGGAAGTGCTGGAACCAACCGGCCAGGTATCAGCCGGCGTGTCAAAACAATTGCTGAAAAACAAAGCAACCATACGCCTCACAGTTCGCGATATTTTTTATACCCAGGCGATGGCAGGGATGACCTATTTTGAAAATACCGACGAATATTTCAAGCTCACCCGCGATACGCGTGTATGCACGATCGGTTTTACCTACAGGTTTGGCAAGACATACAAAACCAATAAACGTTCCAGCGGTGGCGCTTCGGATGAGATGGAGAGAGTGGGGACGGGGAATTAGTCGGGAGTCGGCCTGCCCGCCGAAGCTTTAGCGGAGGAGGGATGCTAGATACTAGATACTAGATACTAGATACTAGATGCTGGATACCTGGTGCTTGATATTGAATGATACATTAAGAGGAAGTTCTGGAATTTAAGACACTAGCCCCTCTCCTTTGGAGAGGGGTTGGGGAGAGGCTCTGCCCGAAGCTTTAGCGAAGGAGGGTTTTTGGTACATTTATCGAATGAATTTATTTGGCAATCTTATCTGGCTGATCTTTGGAGGTTTTATGGCGGCGGTGGGATACCTTATTGGAGGTATTGTTTTATGTATCACCATTATCGGGATCCCCTGGGGCTTGCAATGTTTTAAACTGGCTGATCTGGTGCTTTGGCCTTTTGGTCGCAAGGTTGTAAGCGACAGCACCGACACCGGGTGCCTTCCACTGCTATGCAATGTTATCTGGCTGATATGCGGTGGGCTTTATACCGCCATTGTACACCTGGTGATGGGCGTAATTCTTTCCATTACTATCATCGGCATACCATGGGGACGCCAGCACTTTAAGCTCGTTGAAATTTCTTTGTTCCCTTTTGGCAAAAAGATAGTCGATGCTTAAGCCTCCTTATCTGCAGGCTTTAAGAATGGTTTTAGCAGATCGATCGGCACAGGGAATATCGTTGTTGAATTTTTATCTCCGGCGATCTCGCTCAGTGTTTGCAGATATCGCAGTGTAAGTGCGCTCGGCTGATCGGCCAGCACCTTCGCAGCATCTGATAACCTTTGCGAAGCCTGGAATTCACCCTCGGCAGCAATCACCTTCGAACGACGCTCCCTTTCTGCTTCGGCCTGCCTGGCCATCGCCCTTTGCATTTCCTGTGGCAGGTCAATTTGTTTCACTTCCACATTAGTCACCTTCACACCCCAGGGTTCTGTATTGGTATCGATGATCTGTTGTAGTTTATGATTTATTTTTTCACGCTGTGAAAGAATTTCATCCAGCTCTGACTGGCCTAGGACACTGCGGAGTGTCGTCTGTGAAATCTGGGAGGTAGCCAGCAAAAAATTCTCTACCTGTACAATCGCTTTCTGCGGTTCGACCACCCGGAAATAAACCACAGCATTTACCTTAATTGACACGTTGTCCTGGGTGATCACATCCTGCGGTGGCACGTCCAGTACAATGGTACGTAGACTTACTTTGACCATCTTGTCGATCACGGGGATTAATAGGATAAGCCCAGGACCTTTGACGCCACTTCCACCGATCAGGCGGCCGAGCCGGAAAATAACGCCGCGCTCGTATTCCCTCAAAATACGGATGGCGCTGGATAGAATGATCAGTACAAATAAAATGATGGCAACGGTAATAACCGGGAATTGTTCCATAATAAATCAGTTTAGGTTTTAGCTACTTGTTCCACGTATAGTTTTAAATTTTTCATTTCTTTTACCCGCACCTTCTCCCCTTTACCTATCTCACCTGAAATTGATTCGGCATTCCAGATCTCACCCTGTATCATGACCGTACCGGAGGGATTGAGATGATCGATCACTTCACCAACAAAGCCATACATCCCCTCAGCACCGGTAATCGACTTTTGCCGTTGCGCCCTGATGCCAACACCTACCACAAATAAAAAGAAAGCAGCGGAGACGATAGCCGCCCCAATGATCAAACCACGTGAGATCCGTAAAAACTCAAGCGATGAGTCTGACCTGATCAGCATCATCGATCCAAGCACCAGCGACACTATGCCACCAAGAGCCAGGAGGCCATTACTTACAATTTTTATTTCCAGCAGGAATAATATAACACCAAAAATGATCAGCGCCAGTCCCGCGTAGTTGACAGGTAGTGTATGCATGGAATAAAATGCCAGCACCAGGCTGATAACACCTACCACGCCAGGAAGGATAGCTCCGGGATTAAACAATTCAAACATGACGCCGTACATACCCAGCATCAGCAATATATACGCAATATTCGGATCACTAAGAAGGTCCAGCAGGCGGTCAATGAACCGCATATTGTGTTTTTCTACCGTCGCGTTCTTTGTACGAAGTACCTGCCCGCCGCTGTTCAGGGTTACTGATCTGCCATCAAGTTGTTCCAACAGATCTTTTTCATTCACTGCTATAATATCGATGACGCGGTTTTTTATTGCCTCGGTTTCTGTAATGGATACACTCCTGCGCACGGCCTCTTCGGCCCATTCCAGGTTGCGGTTTCTTTTTTCTGCAATAGTTCTTATAAAGGCCGCGGCATCGTTGGTTGCTTTCTCACTCATGGTACTGTCCAAAGCCGATTGTAACGCTACCGGGTGGGCCGCGCCGATATTTGTGCCGGGTGCCATCGCCGCGATATGCGCCGCCATGGTAATGAACACACCCGCCGAGCCCGCGTGCGCACCTCCAGGTGATACATACACAATGACCGGAACAGGCGAATCGAGAATATTACTTACAATAACCCGTGTAGATTTCAGAAGTCCGCCCGGTGTATTGAGGTGAACAAGCAGGCACTCAGCTTTCTCGCTGCGTGCTTTTTCAATACCATCTGCAATATAACCGGCGGTCGCAGGATTGATCGACCCATCCACCTTGATAGAGATAACTTTTTGAGCGGTCAAAACCCGGGGGATCAAAAAGAAAAGCAGGCAATATGGAATCAAACGTATCATCGCTCAGAAAAGACCTGTCGTAAGTTAACAAAAACCCTTGAGAGATAGCCCATCATACACTGATTTGCATGTATTATGGAAAATAAAAAGCCGCAAACGACGTTTTTAACGCGATATCAATCCATCATCAATGAAAAAACTGCTGCTCGCGAGCATATTTTTGCCTGTTTTTGCCCTCGGTCAAAATTTTCATTTCTCCGCCCGCGTGGGAATGGCCAGTTACCAGGGCGATTTGAAATCAAAATCGGTTTCATTGTCACAACCCAAACTTTTTCTTTCGATCGGTGCACGATATGATCTTACCGAACATATCATGGCACGTAGTTATTTAAGTTTTAGCGGTCTGAAGGCTGATGATAAAAAAGGTAGCCCGGAAATGCGGCAACGAAACCTAAATTTTCAAACCAAAATATTTGATTGGGAACTTACCGGCCAGTATAGCTTTTTCAGCTTAAATGAAAAATGGTGGACGCCTTATGTATTTGCAGGGATCGGGTTGTTTCATTTTAAACCTTATGCCAAAGATGAAAATGGCGCAAAAACAGAGTTAAAACCGCTCAGCACCGAAGGCCAGGGATTTATAGCTGGTGTAAAGGAATATAAGCTCTGGCAATTCAATCTCCCTTTTGGCATTGGCGCGGAATATTCTCTCAATGAAGATATGCGGCTCGGGCTTGAGCTCGGTTACCGAAAGTTATTTACCGACCATCTCGATGATGTGAGTGGCTATTATGTCGACGCGGCAGCGTTACAGGCAGCACGTGGACAAACTGCTGTGGACCTGGCTTACCGAGGTGATGAAGTAGGCGCCGGCCCCTATCCTACGCCCGACAGACTACGGGGGAATCCAAAAAATAAAGACGGCTATTATTTTATTGCGGTAACATACACCCTGAGATACTTCTTTGATAAATACAAACAAATAGCCGGCCTGCCTGGTGGTAAGAGATCAAAGAAGGTAGGTTGCCCGGCTACACGATATTAATTCGTTCATATTCGCGAAAACTGTCACGATACACGTCTATCATTTTTTGCTTCCACCCATTTATCGCGCTGGCATACCTTGCAGTTATGTTTGTGTGCAGGTTCAAGTTTTTCTGTATGCCCGCAAAAAACACAGGCATAGTATCCTTCTTGACTTATTTTCCTGACCTGCTTCTCCAGCGAATTAGGCATGATAGGAAGACCATGTTTCACTTTATTGTCGGGATAAAAAAATACACTGATACCGCCGTTTGTTTCCATGATAGCTGTCTCCACTTGTCCGAGATGCGAAACGCCCTTTAGTCTCAATTCGGAAAAAAATTCATCCTGCCCAAGCGCTTCTTTGCGGAAATTATCAACTGCAAATTTTCCATGTTCTACCAGGCAAATGGACCTTCCTTCCACCAGCCTTTCAATTTTTTTACTCTTGCCAACCCAGTGAGTGACCCAGGTATAAAGACCGATCACGATGAGGAACACAATTAAAACAGGCAACAAACCTACATCCTTATAAAACATGGGATCACCAGCTGCGGATCCCAGACCGATGATAACAACGAGTTCGAAGACGGACAACTGCTTTACTCCTCGTTTTCCCAAAATGCTAAGGCTTACAAGAATGACCGTGAACATGATGATCGAGCGGACAAAAACCTCGGGCAAAAAATTCCACTCTTCATTGCCGAGCAGCAATTCCTTCCAGCTGAATCCATTTGCTTGTAAGAGATACATGGCTACATATTCCGCCTGTACTGCCCGCCAACTTCATACAGGGCATGCGTGATCTGGCCCAGCGAGCAATATTTAACGGTCTCCATAAGCTGTGCAAAAAGATTGCCATTGTTGATGGCGGCTTCTTTTAACTGCTTCAGGGCTTCGCCGGATCTACGCTCATTTCTTTGCCAAAACCCTTGCAGGCTTTTGATCTGTTGCTCTTTTTCTTCTGTAGTACTCCTGATCACTTCGCCGGGAATGATCGTGGGGCTACCCGTTTTATTCAGGAAAGTATTCACACCGATCAAAGGCAGTTCGCCGGTATGTTTCATGTGTTCGTAGTAAAGGCTTTCTTCCTGTATCTTGTTACGCTGATACATTCTCTCCATGGCGCCCAGTACGCCGCCACGCTCCGTCAGGCGATCGAATTCCTGCAAAACAGCTTCTTCCACCAGGTCGGTCAGCTCTTCTACCAGGAATGAGCCCTGGTTGGGATTTTCGTTTTTGGCCGTTCCTAATTCGCGGTTGATGATAAGCTGGATGGCCATGGCGCGACGTACACTCTCTTCCGTTGGTGTTGTAATCGCTTCGTCATAGGCATTGGTGTGAAGGGAATTGCAGTTATCGTAAATGGCATACAATGCCTGGAGCGTTGTCCTGATATCATTAAAGTCGATCTCCTGCGCGTGCAGGCTTCGTCCAGAGGTTTGAATATGATATTTCAACATCTGGCTACGCTTATTGGCCTTGTATTTATACTTCATTGCCTTGGCCCAGATACGACGGGCCACCCTGCCGATTACGCTGTATTCGGGATCCATACCATTGCTGAAAAAGAATGACAGGTTGGGTGCGAAATCATCAATGTTCATTCCCCTGCTCAAATAGTATTCAACGTAGGTAAAGCCATTCGACAAGGTAAACGCAAGCTGGGTGATCGGGTTGGCGCCGGCTTCAGCTATATGATAGCCACTGATGCTGACGCTATAAAAGTTTCTTACTTTATTATCGATAAAAAACTCCTGGACATCACCCATCAGTTTTAATGCAAACTCGGTGGAAAATATGCAGGTATTTTGCGCCTGGTCTTCTTTTAAAATATCAGCCTGCACGGTACCGCGTACCTGTTGCAATGCAGCCTGTTTGCATTCTTCATAAACGTCTTTTGGCAAAACTTCATCGCCGCTCATGCCAAGCAGGGCGAGACCCAGGCCATCATTTCCTTTCGGCAGTTCACCTGGAAAAGAAGTATTGTGGTAAACCGGTCTTGGGAGGTTCTGATATTTTTCACTGATTAATTTTTCAAGCTTATCCTGTAAGCCCAATTCCTGGATTTTCTTTTCGCATTGCTGATCGATCGCGGCGTTTAGAAAAAAAGCGAGAATGATGGGTGCCGGACCGTTGATGGTCATACTCACCGAAGTTTTAGGATCGCAAAGATCAAAACCGCTGTATAATTTTTTAGCATCATCCACCGTCGCGATGCTGACACCGCTATTGCCCACCTTACCATAAATATCGGGGCGATGGTCAGGGTCCTCACCATAAAGTGTCACACTGTCGAAAGCAGTTGAAAGTCGCCTGGCTGGCTGATCCATCGACACATAGTGAAAACGGCGGTTGGTTCTTTCGGGGCCGCCTTCACCAGCAAACATCCGGGTTGGATCCTCGCCTTCTCTTTTCAGCGGGAATACACCCGCGGTAAATGGAAAATGACCGGGCACATTCTCCTGTGCCTGCCAGCGAAGGATATCACCCCAGTCTTTATACCGCGGGAGAACCACTTTGCGAATTTTCGTACCGCTCAGGCTTTTGGTGGTCATGGGGTGTTTGATCACCTTGTCACGAACAGTGTATTCGTAAAAGTCCTTCTGGTATTCCTTTTGTTTTTCACTCCAGTTGTTGATCAGTTTCCTGCTTACAGGTGTGAGTTGGTCCTGGTAAAAATTTATCTGATGCTGCAAAGTCGTA
>JAEZRB010000288.1 GCA_023412975.1 Bacteroidota bacterium
GTCCAGCGCCTCAACTTGTTCGGGCACCGTCATCCCACAAACTTTGACCCTCAAATCCGCCCGCTCTGTGTTGGACGATGGCTGGGTTGATGCTGGTTGGCTCCTGGATTGATCTGTCATTATATTACCAGTTTAACGCGGTTTAAGCTGGCAAACAATCGATATATAAATATAACCCCCTCTCAGATACTATCCCTCATTACCGGCTTCCGATTGACGTAGTGCTGCAATAAATTCTGCAAACGCCTTACCTGGTTCAGCTTCTTTCATAAAAGTTTCACCGACCAGGAATCCCTTAAACCCTGCCTCCCTGAGTGTCTTTACCGTTTCAATATTACTGATGCCACTCTCAGCTATCGCCGGCTTGTCAGCGGGTATGCTTTCAATCAGTTGAAGTGAGGTATTGATGTCCACTTCAAAAGTCTTCAGGTTCCTGTTGTTCACACCCACCATATCCACTTCGTCACAAATATGTTCTAACTCATCCTGGTTATGTATCTCCAGTAAAACTTCCAGGCCAACCGATTTGGCGAAGCCGGCCATGTTCTTTACTTCGGCTGCTGACAGGCAGGCAGCGATCAAGAGGATCACATCGGCGCCAAAAGCTTTGGCTTCCGCGATCTGCCATTCATCCACCATGAAATCCTTGCGCAAAATCGGCACATCGGTAATGACTTTTGCCTGGATCAGGTCGTCGAGATCCCCGCCAAAAAACTCCTCATCCGTCAATATGGAGATGCCGGCAGCACCGAGGTTGTTGTAAGGCACCACCACCGGCTCCACTTCCAGTTCTTTTGTCTTAAACCAGCCTTTACTCGGACTTTTTCTTTTAAACTCTGCAATAATGCCCGTGCTTCCTTCGGCCAATAAACTTTGTTTCAAGGAACGATTGGTGATCTCCCAGAAAAAACCTTTCTTCCTAAACCGTTCGATACTGCTCAGGGGTTTTAGCTTTTCTATTTCCTTTTTTTTATTGGCTACTATTTTTTCTAAAATGTCCATTCTTCAATCATTAATAAAATATTTCATCAGGCCTGCAGGGCAACCAGTTTTTGCAAGGCCTGGTAGGCACGGCCCGATTCGAGACTGTCTACTGCTGCAAGATAGGCATCGTTGTAGGAACTGTATTTACCGGTACAGTGCAGGGCCATTGCGGCATTAGCCAATACTACCGCGTTTTGCGCCCAGTTTCCCTCTCCTTTAAGTATCGTTGAAAAGATCTTTGCAGCTTCTTCCACGGTCTTACCGCCATGAAGGTCGGTTGCAGAAACCGAACGTTTTCCGAGTTGTTCGGGTGTCATGATCTTTTCACCTTCATTGGTGATCACTTTTGTATCATTGGTCAGCGATATTTCATCGTAACCATCGAGACCATGAATGATGGTGAACGGCTTTCCGCCCAGTTGTAAAAGATAGTTGTAGATCCTCGCCATCTCCAGGCTATACACACCCACCAGTTGGTACTGTGGCGCGGCCGGGTTTACCATGGGTCCCAGCATATTGAAAAAGGTACGCATGGCCAGGTTTTTCCGGATCGGTCCCACAGTTTTCAGCGCGGGATGAAACATAGGCGCGTGTAAAAAACAAATATTGGCTTCTTCCACTTCCTTTCTCAGCCTGCTGTTATCATTCTTAAACTTATATCCCAGTTGCTCCATCACATTGGACGCACCACTGATCGACGAAGCGCCGTAGTTGCCATGCTTGCTCACTTTCTGACCAGTGCCAGCCACGATAAAGCAAGCCAGGGTTGATATATTAAAAGTATCCTTTCCGTCTCCACCGGTTCCCACGATATCGATCGTTTCAAATTCCCCAAGATCAACCGGAACACAGAGTTCGAGCAAGGCATCCTGGAATCCCTGTAATTCAGAAATGGTAATGCTTCGCATCAGGTAAACCGTCATAAACGCGGTTACCTCGTGTTCGTTATAAACGCCTTTGCCGATATTGACCAGCACTTCCCTTGCCTGCTCACGGCCGAGGGTTTTGTGCTCAAAAAGATATTGTAATATTTTTTTCATCCTACATTTTCAAATTTTCAAATTCTCAAATTTTCAAATCAATTAATCTCCAGCCAGTTTCTCAAAATATGCTCACCCTTTGGTGTAAGTACACTCTCCGGATGAAATTGTACACCCTGCACATCATAGCTCCGGTGTTGTAGCGCCATAATATAGCCGTTATCATCCCTTGCGGTCACTTCCAGTTCAGCCGGAAAATTTTCATCACTGACGATCCAGCTATGATAGCGTCCCACTTCTATTTCGTCGGGCAGGCCTGCAAATAGTTTGCTGCTTGCGGTTTGGAGTTTGCACTTCGTGGATACACCATGATAAACGTTCGAGAGGTTTTCCAGCCTGCCGCCAAATGCTTCACCGATGGCCTGTTGACCCAGGCAAACACCCAATATGGATTTTGCAGCCGCGTATTCCCTGATCAGCGGCAGAAGTAGTCCAGCTTCGGAGGGAATACCGGGGCCGGGTGATAAAATGATCTTATCATATTCCCTGACTTTTTCCAGTGGCAGCTGGTCATTGCGATGCACTTCAACTTTCTGGTGCAATATTTTCTCAACCAGGTGAACCAGGTTGTAGGTGAAAGAATCGTAATTATCAAAAACAAGTATTTTCATGTATTCTCCTTAAACATTCAAAATTCAAGCATCAGTTTATAGACCAAATTAAAGGTGGTCATCCCAACTCTCCCGCATTCAGGATCGCTTTTTTCAGGGCTCCAAGTTTATTGTTTACTTCCTGCAATTCACTTTCTGGTTTTGATGCGGCCACTATGCCTGCCCCAGCCTGGTAATACAAAGTGTTGCCCCGGCTCAGGAAGGTGCGGATCATGATCGCGTGATTGCAGCTGCCATCAAAACCTATAAACCCAATGCCTCCACCATAATACTCCCGTGGAGTAGGCTCATAACGGTCGATAAGTTCCATCGCCCTGAACTTTGGCGCACCGCTGAGTGTGCCGGCTGGAAAAGTTTTCGCCAGCAGTTCGAATGGATTACTGCCTGGTCTCACCATACCCGTCACTTCGCTGACAAGATGGATCACGTGGGAAAAGTATTGCACCTGCCGATAATGGCTTACTGTAACGTTATCACATAAACGACTGAGATCATTCCTGGCGAGGTCCACCAGCATGACATGCTCGGCATTTTCTTTCGCATCCCTCAGTAAAGATTCCGCGAGCTGTTGGTCAGTCTCGTCATCCCCGGTTCTTTTGAACGTGCCGGCGATGGGATGAACAACCGCTTTTCCATTCCTGATCACCAGTTGCGACTCCGGTGATGAGCCCATCAGTTTGTAATCACCATAGTCGAAATAGAATAGATAAGGCGAAGGATTGATA
>JAEZRB010000294.1 GCA_023412975.1 Bacteroidota bacterium
GTTAGTAGCAGTTCAAAACCGCTATTTTGCGCTTCTCCGCCATTTGTTATCATGGAATTAAATCCTGATATACCGCCGAGTGAAATGTCAGTGAGCAGGTCTGTGGTTTTTGTTTTGTAATACTCCGCCGTGCCGGTAATGCGATTGTTTATCAAACCGAAATCAAGTCCCCAGTTAAATGTTGTAGAAGTTTCCCAGGTCAGATCAGGGTTTGGTAGTACGCTATTTGAACTGGGTGGAATCGGTCCCGGCAAATTACCTCCCACTATCGCACCATTAAAAATATAGGGGTAGTTTCCAACTACACCCAGTGTAGTATAGGGATCCAATGACTGGTTACCCACTGTGCCATAACTAATACGCATTTTCAGCTGGGTGATCGCATGAATGTTTTGTATAAAGGACTCCTTGTGGATCTGCCAGGCTACGGATGCAGCGGGGAAAAATCCCCACTTTTTCTTTTCACCAAATACCGAAGCTCCATCCTGGCGGGCCGTGAATGTAAGAAGATATTTATCCATCAGCGTATAACGCAACCGGCCGAGGAATGAAGCCAGCCTGTATTGCTCCTCCACCCTTGTGGTGCGAAAATTGAGTGCATTTGTAATCCCGTCGTAGCCCAGCACATCATTTCCAAAACCTGTCCCCACCGAAGAGGTCCGCGAGGTGTTTCGCTGGTTAAGGGATTGAACAAAAGTAATGTCAACACGGTGGTTCTCATTTGCCTGAATATTGTAGTTAAAAATATTTTCAAGCAGGTATTCTTCTCTCAGAGTATTGGCCACCGTTGCACTTCCATTGGGTGTTACACCCGCTGAATGCAATTTCGATATATACACTCCTTCGTCTACGTTTCTACGGCTCAACAAAGTATTCAACTTGTACGAAAGGTTTTTTGCGATCCTGTAATTACCCACCAGGTTAAGATTGTAAAAATTGACCTTCGTATCATTATCAGACTCCCTCATGTTCCACAATGGGTTTATTGTACTACTGCTCGCATTGGTACCTGCCACATTTTTTATCAGGTTGCCATTAGCATCATAAGGGCTATTTAAAGGTGAAATGGTAATAAAGTCCAGGTTGGACGATTCCTTGCTCTGCTTATCGGTGGCGAAATTTAAATTAGCTTCTATACTTGCCCGGTTATTGATTTTTTGATCCAGGTTAATCCTGAATGAACCCCGTTTGTAATCCGCACCCGGTATCAGGCCTGTTTGTGAAAAGAAATTAGCGCTTGAAAACAATTTTGTGTTTTCGGTTCCACCTGTTACACTTATCGTATGACTGTGGGTAATTCCTGTTCTTAATACCACATCCTCCCAGTTGGTAACATTACCGGTTTTATAATTGACATATTCCGGGGCAAGACTGGTACCACCAAAATTCACTGTATCGGGACTGAATTCCTGCACACCGTTTACAACCGGGTTGATGGCACGCCTGGCTTCTCTTCTTAACTGGGCAAACTCCTCGACATTGTACAGTTCAAAATTTTTGGTTAGCTTCTGGGTTGTCAGGTAAGAATTCACTCCCACTCTCATTTTACCCGTTCTACCTTTCTTAGTGGTGATGAGAATGACGCCATTAGATGCCCTGGCACCATAAATAGCCTGGGCCGAAGCATCTTTTAATACTTCTATTGAAGCAATATCGTCGGGATTGACATCATTAATATTTTCTATCGGGAATCCATCCAATACCACCAGGGGGTCGTTGCCGCCACGGATAGAATGTCTGCCTCTTATTAAAATATTTGAGGTTCCACCCGGTCTTGCTGAACCCAGGGTAACCTGTACACCAGCAGCCTGTCCGCGAATCATTTCAGAAATATTGGAAGTCGGTATGGCAGTAGCCTTTTCCATTTCAACTTTGGAAACAGCGCCTGTAATATCGCTTTTTCGCTGGGTACCATACCCTACTACAATTATTTGCTCGCCGGTTGCGATAGAAGGTTTTAGTTGTATGATAACATCCAACTGGCTTCCAACCACCATGGTCATTGTCTCAAACCCTATATGAGAAATAATCAAAGTTGACCCGGGTTCCGCTTCGATTGAAAAAATACCATTTGCATCTGATTTTGTGCCGTTCATTGTGCCCTTCACCAGGATAGTCGCACCCTCGAGCGGGCTGCCTTTTTCATCCGTAACTTTTCCTTTTATTTCCGCAAGAACCGGATCCGGGAGGGTAGGTTCGGGTATCGGGACTACCGGCATTCTCTTTACAATAATTGTGTTCTCGGAAATCGTATAAGTGAGCTGTTGATTTTGAAGGCAAAGGCTAAGCACTTCTTCAACGCTTTTTCTTTTCACATTAACCGAGACTTTTTTTGCCGTTGCCAGCACTTCATCAGCATAAAAAAACTGGTACCCCGTTTGTTTTCGTATTACTTCAAATACCTTTTGCAGGGAAATGTTATTCTCTCTTAAGGTTACCTTCTGTGAAAAGCCTTCCGCACTAACCTGTAAGCAGGCAGCGATTATAAAAACCGTTAGTAGTTTCATAATCCGAATCGTTTGTTTTGAGCAGCCGATTTTTTTGATACCGGCTCTGCAAAGAGCAGTTAAATACATAAATTTGTATTGTTTGGGTTGAATAATAATTGGTCCTATACAGATCTGGTTTATTACGATACTCAAATTCTCCCGGGTTTCGCTGCAACGGAACCCGGTTTTATTTGCGCTTCGTGGGGTTTACTATCCGTACCTCGCGGTTGTAAACAAAAAGTTGAATTGTAAATTCATAAGCATGTTTTTTATGGTGATACAATTATTTTTCTTCCGTCAATTTTAAAACGAACCTCGCCGGTCAGGGCCAGCTTTTCAAAAACTTTAGATACGTTGTCGTTTCGAGTAAGCTGTCCTGTAAAGTGAAGGTTTACGTTACCCTTGTATTCTATATCCACGTCATACCACCGTGCTATTTGCCGCAGGATAGTTTTCAGGTCAGCATTTTTAAAATGGAACCAGCCGTTTTTCCAGGCCACGGCTCCTTCTGTGTCTGCGTTGTTAAGCACATTGATCCTGCCGTTTTTATCAATGCCTGCCTGCTGGCCAGGTTGTAAAAAACGGGGCGTTTGCCTGCCTGGTATGGAAGGCACTGATACCTTTACCAAACCTTCCAGCAAGGTGGTTTCTATCTCAGCCTCGTCATCGTAAGCGTTAACGTTAAAGTGTGTACCGAGCACTTCTATTTCCGAGGAGGACGCTACTACCTTAAATGGCCTGGCTTTGTTTTTGGCCACTTCGAAATAGGCTTCGCCGGTGATTTCTACTTTTCGTTCAGTACCTTTAAATGTAACAGGGAATCGAATAGATGATGATGCATTGAGCCATACCCTGGTGCCATCAGACAAAGTAACCTGGTATTGACCTCCACGCGGGGTTGAAATGGTGTTGACAAAAATGCCATCGGTTTCAGGGGTTGTCCGGTCACTGATAGTATATGCCAGCTGCCCATTTTTCAACTTTTGCACCCTAATACTTCCCTGCGTGCTGATGGTACCGTCTGCAGAACTATCCAATACAATGGTAGATCCGTCGGTAAGTGTTAGAACGGCTTTATTTCCCCCGGGTGCGATATCATTGGCGGGCACGGGATTCCCGGGAGTTATATTGGCAATTTCCTGTTTTGGGTTCCTGTTGAAAATTATAAAATAAGATCCCGCTCCAAGAACCGCCAATATAACTGCAGCTGCCGCTATACGCCATATACGGCGGGGTGCTTGTTTAGCCCGTGGCTTTTCATAATTAATTGTATTAAAAAGTTTGTCTTTAATCCGGTCGGCCAATTGTTCTTCATTGTCACCCTCATCGGTTAACAATTCAGCTTCGGTATCGTTAAACGAATGATACCATTCATCTAATTGGCGCTTTTCTTCAGCAGTAGCGGTGCCAGCCCGGTACTTTTCGATCAGTAGCAGTATGCTTTCTGGTATTTGCATACCTATAAGTATACTGAGTCCTGCGGTCCCCCTATTTTAAAAGAAAATATTTTCCTACGCAATGAAAAAAAGCATCAGTACCTGAAGCAACAGGGAATTAAGGTAGGATTTGGTTGCGAGTTTCAGCTGTTTTATAGCCTTACTTATTTGGTTCTCAACAGTTTTAGGCGAGATACTGAGTTCTTTGGCAATCTGTCTGACAGGCATACCTTCCATCCTGCTATATTTAAATATTAGCCTGCACTTTTCAGGAAGCTTCTCGATTTCAGTTTTTACAATTTCTAATATCAGTTTATAGTGAAGTGACGCCTCGAGAGGAATTTCAAATACTGGTGCCTGGCGTTGCTGTTTATATAGTCGTTCTCGTTCATTCTTTTTAATTTTTGTCAGCACCAGGTATTTTGTCGCAGTGGCCAAATAATTTTCTACATTGGTAATTTCGGTTTTTTGCCGGTTGGCCCAAAGACTGGCAAACACATCGTGTACGATATCTTCGGCGGATGTGGTGTCCTTCAACCTGTTATAGGCAATGACAAATAAACATTTCCAAAAACGATTGTAAAGTTCATTGAACGCAACCTGGTCATCCTTTGAAAGCAGTTCCGACAGTATCTTATTACTATATGATTGATACTCCTTCATGGTGGCAAACACTATAAAATTAACCAAATCCAATCATTTTTTCTATACAAAGAATAACAAGTTTAAATATTACCAGCTAACCTGGGCTAAAATCAAACGTAATTACATCGCAGGCAACTGATATTCTGAAGCCACCGTCAATTCAGAATTTTATTGTTCCTGACAGTGATTGTATCATCAATGATTTGTTTCTCACGAATACCTTTTATTAACAGAACAACTGGAATGTATTACAATGTGGAATATTCCAACTTCAGCTTTCCCGCACACGTGTGCGAATAAATTTGTTATTTCTTAAAAACAGAATTGGTTGATAGTTACGCAGAGGCCGAGGCAACTTTTTTTTCGCCTTGTACAAAAAAAACTAAAGGTTGTTTTAGAAAACTGTTGTTTTAAATCAACCTGCTCTAATTGTAGCACTAATATACCAGGTTAGTTTGCTTAGTTTAAATCAGACCGTACAGGTTCAGATTGCCTCCATTTTTTCTCTTTTCGCTACAGGTTCTGGGCAGCTTTGGTCCTATACTATTCATTCCACCACAAATGACAGAAATAGAATATCCAATTAAAAAACCTGTCTCCGAATAAACAGGGGCCACAATGAGAATCTAACCAACTTTCAATCAATCAATTACAAAACTCCCGTCCTAAAACTTGCTGAAATAATTCTTCAACACCATATATATTATAATTATTTATATATATATTATTATTACGTTTTTAGTCGTTTTTTATAAACATTTTCAATATTTTCTTAACATTAATATAAATTATATTTAAAAAAGTCTAATTTAGGGAATACGATTGCTGTATAACAATTTTTATTAATATTTAAACCCGCATCTGATTATGAGTACAAAAACCGTGAAACAGGTAGCTCCGTTCCTAATCTTGCTTTTTATTGCAACAGCAGCAGTCTTTATGAGCCCGGCGGTTGCATTTGATCCGGCAACCGTGACTGGAGAAGATGGATCTCCGAAATATGTTTATGATAGTGGCGATATCGCCTGGATGCTGGTGTCTTGCGCATTTGTGTTCCTGATGACCCCGGCGCTTGCATTCTTTTATGGTGGCATGGTCGGACGTAAGAATGTTTTATCGACCATGATAAAGAGTACGGTTTCCGCTGGTATCATTTCTATATTATGGGTCGTCATTCAATTCAGCCTTTGTTTTGGTAAATCGATTGGTGGTTTTATCGGTGACCCCTCCACCTTCCTCTTCTTTAAAGGTGTGATTGAAGGTGAGCCCTGGCCGCTTGCATCTACGATACCTTTACCCTTATTTGCTTTCTTCCAATTAATGTTCGCCATCATCACCCCAGGTCTTGTTGTGGGTGCAGTGGCAGAAAGGATCCGTTTTAGTTCGTACACTTTATTTATAGTGCTGTTCGGTATATTGGTTTATGCTCCCCTGGCACATATGGCATGGCATCCCGATGGACTTATGGCAGGTTGGGGTGTCCAGGACTTCGCGGGTGGCACAGTTGTGCATATTTCCGCTGGTATGGCAGCTCTGGCTGGTGCATTGGTTTTAAAGCCACGTAAATCAACCACGGTAGCTTCACCTGCCAATATCCCTTATGTTTTGATCGGAACCGGTCTACTTTGGTTTGGCTGGTTTGGATTTAATGCCGGCAGCGCAGTAGGTGCAGGCTCGCTTGGTGTCTATGCATTTGCCACCACCAATACAGCTGCTGCCGCTGCTGGTCTTTCCTGGATGTTCCTGGATGTGATCCGTGGTAAAAAACCATCGGTTCTCGGTTTTTGTATTGGTGCTGTAGTTGGCCTCGTAGCAATTACCCCCGCCGCAGGTTTTGTAGGCGTGCCGCATGCATTGTTTATCGGCTTCACTGCCGCCATTATATCCAATCTTGTCGCTGAATTCCTCAAGCACAAGACAAAACTGGATGATCCCCTCGATGTCTTCGCCTGCCATGGTATCGGCGGTATTACAGGTATGTTGCTCACCGGTGTATTCAGTATGGTAAAGCCTGGTGAAACTGCACTTTTCCCTTCCCAGTTCCCGATCCAGCTCGTAGGTATGGTGGTAGCAGTAGCTTATAGCTTTACCGTATCGTTTATCATTTTCAAAGTGATCAACCTGGTATTGCCTATGCGCGTTACACAGGCCGAAGAAGCCGAAGGACTGGATGCTACCCAGCATAATGAAAAATACCTGCAGGGCACTTTACTGGTTCACAACAATGGCACAGTAGAAGAAAAAACGCTTGCTGAGTAATTGTCTCCAGCCTTAACCCATTTATAGCAGAAAAGGCACAGATCAAATGGTATAAACTTCTCGCAAAAGTTTATACCTGCTGTGCCCTTCCTTAACATCTAAAATGTATTTACAATGTTACGAAAAAAACTAATTGCTGCATTGGCAGTAACTGCTCTTATCTTACTCTCATTTTCCAATTCTTTGTGGTCCCAGGATTCTACGGAAGCCAAGGAACCCGCCCTGACCATTTCCGGCTCGGTGGATGGTTATTACAAGTATGATTTTGCAAAAACTGCCTCAAATACTTTTACCAGCTTCACCCAAACTCACAATTCCTTTGCCCTGGGTATGGCGAGTGTAAAGTTTGAGCATAATGGCGACAAAATCGGCGCAGTGGCCGATTTTGGATTCGGACCCCGGGCCCGTGACTTCTCCTATGCTGATGAAGGAATAACGCAAGCCATTAAACAATTGTATGTGTCTTACTCCCCTACCGACTGGCTCACTTTCAGTCTTGGTACCTGGGGAACCCACGTTGGGTACGAAGTACTGGACCCCCAATATAATCGCAATTACAGCATGTCTTACATGTTTACCAACGGTCCGTTTTCACACACCGGTTTCAAAGCTGCAATATCCAAAGACAAACATAGTGTGATGCTCGGGATCGCTAATGCAACCGACTATCGCATTCCTCCTTCCGACCAGATCAATAAAAAATTCTTCCTGGCACAGTATGGCCTTGCTGCATCAGACAATGTAAGTCTTTACATAAACTTTGTTTCCGGCCAGGCGCCTGATACCTCCAAATCCGCACAGGTAGATGCGGTCGTCACCGCCAAAATAAGTGATAAATTCAGCATCGGCTATAATGGTTCATATGCATCGATAAAAGGATGGGACGGTGTGAAAAACCTGGACGCACTCAACTGGTGGGGGTCGGCATTATATCTCAACTTTGATCCCCAGCCCTGGTTCGGTCTTACACTTCGTGGAGAAATATTTAACGACAAAGAACAATTAAAGGTTTATAGTGGAGCACCTACTGGTGGAAGCATTTTCTCAACAACACTATCAGCCAATTTCAAAAAAGGTGGTTTCACATTTATACCCGAAATAAGATTTGATAATGGCAGTGAGAATATTTTTATCGACAAGGACGGACTTGCGACCAAATCGATGGGGAATTTCCTGTTTGCAGCTATTTATTCTTTCTAGCACTTTTCAGTAAGAGAAGAATACACCATGAAACCTAAACCAATCAAGCCAGGCTTGCATCTGCAATGCCTGGCTTGATATTTAATCGTGCTGGGTTTTAGTATATATCTCCTTAGTTAAAGGCCATCATTATGCCGAATTCCGGCCCGCGTTGATAATACCAAAGGAACAACGCATGGCTAGTTTCTCATAAGTTTCTTTGATCGGCGCCGTTACCAGCTGCTCTTCCATTTCGCGGATCTTGGTCAGCGCATATTGCTGAATCGTAAGTAATGGCAATACGATCCTTTCCCGCATCTGGATAGAAAGCTGGTCAACCGGGTAATCGGCCATCAGTTCGCTATGCCCCGACAATTTGGTGAGGTACTGCCTGGTCAGTTCATATTCATCGTAGATCATCTGCCATAGCTCTCCAAACTGCTTATGTTTATTCAGGTAAGAAGTCAACGGGAAATACGATTTCATCATCGCCATTTCGCAATTGTCGAGAAGGGTTTTGAAGAATAGCGAATTTTTATAGAGATCCTTTACCGCCTGGAACTTGCCTTGCTCCTCTATCTTTTTCAATGCCGATCCCACACCATAAAACCCGGTTACATTTTGTTTAAGCTGGCTCCATGAACCAGCAAATGGAATAGCGCGCAGATCCTTTAAGGTCAACCCCGAAGAACTGCCACGCTTGGCAGGCCGGCTGCCAATATTTGTCTCGCTATAAAATCGTAGCGGGCTTGCCTGCAAGAGATAGTCAGCGAGATAGGGATGATCACGTAATTCTTTATATACATCGTAAGACAGTTCAGATAGCTGCTGCAATAGCTGGTCCTCTTCTTTGGTGAAAGTGGTCTCCAACTCTGAAAACAGGTCATTGGTAATACCCGCATTGAGCAGTTGCTCCATATTGAACTGTGCAGAGTCGATAGTGCCGAAATTGGAACTAACGGTTTGTCCCTGGATGGTCAGCTGTATCTCTTCATTGGAAATATTCTGCCCCATCGATGCGTAAAACTTGTGGGTCTTGCCGCCACCCCTGGAAGGTGGACCACCCCGACCGTCAAAAAACACCACATCAACGCCACATTCACGCGATACCGCAGTCAATTTCTCCTTGGCCTTATAAATTCCCCAGTTAGCCATCAGGTAGCCGCCATCTTTGGTTCCATCAGAAAAGCCAAGCATGATGGTCTGACGATTTTTCCTGCGCTGGAGATGTTGCTTATAAACCGGGTTGTTATACAATGTTCGCATCACATCGGCCGCAGCATCCAGGTCATCAATCGTTTCAAATAAAGGGACAATATCAACATTTATCTCAGCAGGTTTCCATCCACTCAAAATAAACAGGCTAAACACTTCCAGAGCATTCAGGGCACTATAACAATGACTGATAACATACCTGTTGCAACCATCAGGCCCATTATACTCCTGGATCTTTTTGATACAGCTTATTGATCTTATCGTATCCTGCTCGAGCGGATCTTCCAGCAGTTCCGGATCTATGGATTGCTCCAGTTTTGACAACGCTTCTATCTTTTCATCTTCCGACTTTTCCGAATAATTAGCAGGCAGGATGCCCTTCCGCGAAAGCGATTCCAGCACCTGGTTATGTATAGAACTATCCTGTCTCAAATCCAGGGAAGCAAAATGCAAACCGAATACTTCGATCTTATTGATCAGTCCCGTGACGGTATGCAGGAACAGGCCATTATGCTGCAGGATTATGATCTGCCTGATCTCCTCCAGCGTTTGCAAGATCTCTTCTTTGGTTAGCGTGGTTTTTATGCCGGGAATAAATACGTTGGCGTAAAGCTTATTCTCCAACTCCGTCAGCAAAGTATCGATCCCTGCAAAAGTTAGCCTTCGCTTTAATCTACGAACTTCCATATAGTAGCATTTGAGAATGCTACCGCGAAGTGCGTCAGCTACTTGTAGCGTGGTGTTTGTATTGACGAAGGGATTGCCGTCCCTGTCACCTCCAGGCCAAAAACCCATTCGTATTACAGGATTGGTTTTATGTACAGCATCCGGGAATTGAGACTTAAGTGCAGATACGATTTTTCCTGCAGCAGAATAAAAAACATTTTCCAGGTACCAGATCAGGCTTACCGCTTCGTCATAAGGTGTTGGCTTTTTCTTTTTAAAAAAAGGCGTCTTTCCTAGTTGCTGCAGGTAAGTATTGATGAGATTGGTATTGTTTTCAGCAAGCGCCCTGGCGAGGTCATTGATAATACCCAACACCGGTCCGGGATAAAACTGTGTAGGGTGTGCGGTCAGCACAAGGCGAATGGAAAAGTTCTCCAGTTTTTTCGCCAGTTCCTCTTCTTTATTGTTCAATATGATCTCTGATTCAATATGCTTGAGCGTCCCGACACCGTTTAGATCATGTACTTCCCTAAAGGAAGCATCTTCCAGCGCATCAAATAATACGACCTGTCGCTCGAGATATTGCACAAAGCGAAACAACAGATCCGTCCTGTCCTTTTCATTCACATAGGTGGTATGGCGCGTAAAGAATTCATCTATGATGCGGATAGGACTCAGGTTCTTTTTATACCCTTCCTCGCAATTGTTGGACAACAACGACAATAAAATCCCCGTCTTCTCAATACGATGAAAAGGAAGTGAAGTAAAAAGGCTATTGTAAAGCTGGAAGCGTATCCCAACTTCGTTCCTGTATTTCTGCAATACCCTGCTTGACTGATAACTCATTCAATATGATTTTTGAATTGAACAGGTGGCGGGCAATCGTGTATTCATGTCAACACTGCTGGAACAGGCATATCCCAGGCGTTTCCAATCCATGAAAATAACTCATTTTAGTTTTCGAACCCCGATTTAACACCACCAAATCTAACTTCTTGCAGGCTTGACAACAAAAAACCCCGCCATTCCAGGCGGGGTTAGATATATCATTCTGGAATTTTTATTCCGCTGCTTTTTCTTCAGTGGATTCTTCAGCCTTAACTTCTTCTGTCTTCGCAGTTTCAGCTTTTTTAGCGCCACCACGGCTACGACGCGTTTTCTTAGCGCCCTCTTTAGCTTCACCTTTTCCTTTTCCGTAGATATCATTGAAATCTACCAGCTCGATCATTGCTTTTTCAGCATTATCACCAGGACGTGTACCCAGTTTGATCACACGGGTGTAACCACCAGGACGGCCGCCGATTTTCTCAGCAACTGTACCAAACAATTCCTTGATAGCTTCTTTATCCTGGAGGTAGCTAAATACAACACGACGCTGGTGTGTGGTATTTGTTTTACCCTTTGTGATCAGGGGTTCTACATAAACGCGCAAAGCTTTAGCCTTTGCTACCGTTGTAACGATCCTTTTGTGCTGGATCAGCTGGCAGGCGAGATTACTCAACAGGGCATCCCTGTGAGCCTTTGTCCTGCTAAGATTTTTTACTTTGTCTCCGTGACGCATGACGATTTAGTTTGAAAATTTGAATTTGGATCAATTTTAAAAATGGCCCAAAATCAAACATGTTAAAAATATTCGATTGTACCGTGTCAGGAATTACAATCTACTGGTTCAATTTGAAAATTTGAAATGAGTTAATTTGAAAATGCAATTACCTCATATCTGAAACTTCCTTTACCCTATATATCCATCTGTGTATGAGCCTGATTTTCATATTTTCAAATCAGCTCATTATCACTTACAGTTCATCTTTATCAACACCAAGTTTTTGAAGATCCATTCCAAAACCAAGACCTCTTTCACCCAATACCTGCTCGATCTCAGCAAGTGACTTTTGACCGAAGTTGCGGAACTTCATCAGGTCTTCCTGCTCATATTGTACCAGCTCGCTCAGCGAATTGATCTTGGCAGCTTTCAGGCAGTTGAAGGCACGTACAGAAAGATCCAGGTCTTCCAATGGTGTCTTCAGCACCTTACGCAACTGGAGTGTTTGTTCGTCAACCAGGTCTTCCTTCTTCTCTTCCTTATTATCGAAAGTGATGTTTTCATCAGTGATGATCATCAGGTGCTGAATTAGTATCCTGGAAGCCTGTTTTACAGCTTCTTCAGGATGGATTGTACCATCTGTTGATACTTCCATGATCAGCTTTTCGAAGTCGGTGCGCTGCTCTACCCGGGTATTTTCGATCGTGTATTTTACATTCTTGATCGGAGTAAAAATAGAATCGATTGGAATATATCCAAGTGGAGCATCCTTTGGTTTGTTATCTTCTGCGGGAACATAACCGCGACCTTTACCAATAGTAAGTTCGATATCCATCTTTGCAGAAGAATCGAGCGTACAGATCAACAGATCGGGGTTCATGATCTGGAAGGAATGTGTTGCTTCCCCGATCATGCCAGCGGTGAATTCAGTTTTATTCTTCAGCGACAAAATAATCTTTTCATTTGCCACATCGTGATCAACGATCTTTTTAAAGCGAACCTGTTTCAGGTTCAGGAAAATCTCCACTACATCCTCAGAGATGCCTTTCATAGTGGCAAACTCATGCTCTACCCCTTCTATTTTCACGCCAATGATTGCATAACCTTCCAATGAATTCAGCAATACACGGCGCAGTGCATTACCGATGGTTACACCATAACCAGGTTCCAACGGGCGAAACTCAAACTGAGCTTCAAAATCATTTGCTTTCTGCAGTATGATCTTATCAGGCTTCTGGAAATTTAAAATGGCCATATTTTAGATTTAGTTTTTAAATGATTGAGAAAACTGCGTGCTGTGAACCTGGGCTGCGAGCAGGGCTCATAACTCAGGGTCTATGGCACGTAGCCGGGTTATTTAGAATACAATTCCACGATCAGCTGCTCCTTAATGTTTTCAGGAACGCTTTCTCTTTCCGGATAGGTAATGAAAGTACCTTTCAGCTCAGTTTCATTCCAGTCCAGCCAGCCGAATTTTGGATTCTTTGCTCTCACAACACTTGTGATAGAAGTTCTTTCCTTGCTACCTTCCTTAATAGTGATGATATCACCTGGTTTTAACCTGTAAGAAGGAACGTTTACCACTTCGCCATTTACCTCGATATGCTTATGACTTACAAGCTGGCGGGCAGCAGGACGTGAAGGAGCGATACCCATTCGGAAAACTGTATTATCCAAACGGGCTTCAAGGTATTTGATAAGGTTTTCACCTGTTACCCCTTTAATACGTGAAGCTTCTTCAAATGTTTTACGGAATTGTTTCTCCAAAATGCCATAAGTGTATTTGGCCTTTTGCTTTTCGCGGAGCTGCAGTGCGTATTCGCCTAACGTTTTACGCTTGCGTTTTTCACCATGCTGACCGGGAGGGTTACTGTTTTTACCCAACCATTTACCATTGCCTAAAATTGGCTCACCGAAAATACGGGAGATCTTGGTCTTTGGACCAGTGTAACGTGCCATAGTTATTTCATTTACGCTTTTTTGAAACGGTGCGCTGATCAGTAAAAGCGTTAAAAATCAATCAGGCACCCTTTGTTTAAATGAAACCAAATTGGCTCAATATGTTTATTAGCTGCGAGCTTCGAGCTTCGAGCCTTGAGCATTGACTCCAGACTCGCGACTCTAGACCAGCGAATGCTCTTATACTCTTCTCTTCTTAGGAGGACGGCAACCGTTATGCGGCAGGGGTGTGATATCCTTTATCATCACCACTTCAATACCGGATTGGGAAATGGAGCGGATCGCGCTTTCACGACCGGCACCGGGACCTTTTACATAAACATCTACCCTTTTCAGACCTGCATCCAACGCTACTTTCGCTGCATCGGAAGCGGCCATTTGGGCTGCATACGGGGTGTTCTTCTTAGAACCCCTGAATCCCATTTTACCTGCACTGCTCCAGGAAATGATCTGACCAGTTTTGTTGGTCAGGCTAATAATGATATTGTTGAAAGTCGCAGAGATATGTGCGTCTCCATACGCGTCAACCTTTACGATCCTTTTCTTTGCAGCGGCTTTGGCGCTGCTTTGTGCTTGTGCTTTTGCCATAGTTTTTGTTCGAGGTAATCTTCTGTTTTCTTAATTAATCCCGACTTATTCCCGGGACCAGATCAACCCTCCTGCCGACTTACCGGGCTATCCGTAATTGATCTGCGATTTATGTAAGTCTATTAAAACTTCGAGCCCGAGCTATCAGCATTGGAACACTTTCCTCGCTGTTACCTCAAGCCCTGTTTTTTACTTCTTAGCTGCTTTCTTCTTACCGGCAACTGTCTTACGCTTACCTTTCCGGGTACGGCTGTTTGTCTTGGTACGCTGACCACGAACCGGCAATCCTTTACGGTGACGGAGTCCACGATAGCATGCGATATCCAGCAAACGCTTGATACTCATCTGCACTTCCGAACGCAGCTGGCCTTCTACCTTGAGCTCCTCGGTGATGGTGTTCCGAATCGCATTCAGATCATCATCATCCCACTCATGTACTTTCTTATCACGGCTAATATTATTCTTGTCGAGAATATACTTAGCGGTAGACGGTCCAATACCGTAGATATAGGTCAAACCTATTTCGCCTCTTTTATTCTTTGGTAAGTCAACACCGGCAATACGTGCCATATTATCTTTTTATTTTTTTATCGATTTTCTTAAATATCTGGCTTCGAGCATTGCCCGCAGCCCTCTCTTATCCCTGGCGCTGTTTGAAACGGGGATTCTTCTTATTAATCACGTACAGCTTTCCCTTGCGGCGAACGATCTTGCAATCTGTGCTACGTTTCTTAATGGATGCTCTAACTTTCATAATATTAAAATTTAGCCTTCATTTCCCTCCAGGTCAGCCTGAAGCTCAACGCCGACAGCTTATTATTTATACCGAAATATGATCCTTCCCCTTGTCAAATCGTATGGTGAAATCTCGACTCCCACTTTATCACCCGGTAATATCCGGATATAGTGCATCCTCATTTTCCCGGAGATGGTAGCCAGTATTTCGTGGCCATTTTCCAGCTTGACCCGGAACATAGCGTTCGAAAGGGCTTCCAGAATGATACCATCTTGTTTAATAAGGGGTTGTTTCGACATACAAATTTTAGGGGTGCAAAGATAGGAGGATGTACCCGAAAAAACAAAAACCCCGGTTATTTTTCGGGGTATGCCGTTAAATATGCGAGTTAACCCCTAAAATCAGGGCTAAATAACGGATTATTAATGCATTTCAAGTGGCACCTTGGTCATATCATGATACAGGTTCTGGAGCTCATGAACCCCGAGCGGGTAATCGAAATGACGCCGATCTTCCCGCCACCACATTTCAATATGCGAAAAGTCGCCATCCTTTGGTAGAACCAATCTAAATGAATCTTTTTTGTACTTAACGGCATCTGATCCATTCATCTCCTCACGGGTAAATCCTAACCTGAATAATTGCTTCTCATCCAACGGAATAGGTTGAATGTGATCCAGGTCATACCAGAACTCCTGTACACCATTATTAATAAGGGCCTGCCTTTCCTCATGACTTACTTTTACCACCGTCCCTTCTCTTTGAACTCCCTCATCGTTTAGGGTAACAATGTCGCCGTGTTTAAGTTCTCCAAGTTTTAGCATAGCAATTCGTTTTTTGTTAACCGAATATAACGAAAACCTGAGAGGTTTGCGCTCGATCGATTAAAAGAAATCTGGTATATACCGGTGTTAGCATCAAAGAATTGTGGTCAAGGTGAGAATGCATGGTCGCCGAAAATTCCCGTTTTCTGCCGTGATTTTCCCTTGGTTTTGGCTGGGTAGTGAGTTTACCTTTAATATCTGATTAATCAGGGTCAGGGGCTGGCCTGGAATTCAAAAGCCCCAGGATGAATAGCCAAAAGTTCCGGGGTCAACGGTGTAAACTCAAAGTCGGTTAAATAAAACTGGCCGGTTACACCGTAATGGTGGTGGTAATTTCACAGTTTCCGGAGGTGGCGGCGGGGGAGGGCCCAAAGGAGGAATCTCGTTTAAAATACTAATTTTCAATATATTCGAATTTCTATTTGCGATGAATACTCGCCAATTTCCCGCCAAATCCCTACTACCCGTTCTCCACTTCCCTACTCCGCCCAACTCATCACATAATCCTTATTCTCAATTTCCAAGGCTTCTTTGGTCAACATGAGTGGATGAAACGTATCCACCATCACTGCCAGTTCCTTTGTCTCCTTTGCCCCTAAACTTTTTTGAACCGCTCCCGGGTGCGGGCCATGTGGAATACCTGCGGGGTGCAGGGTGATCATGCCCCTGGTTACATTCTTCCTGCTCATAAAATCACCATCGACATAATAAAGTACTTCGTCACTATCGATATTACTATGATTATAAGGCGCAGGAATGGCCTGGGGGTGGTAATCAAAAAGCCTTGGACAAAAAGAACATACTACGAAATTGTTGGCCTCAAAAGTCTGATGCACGGGCGGCGGCTGATGGACACGCCCGGTAATCGGCTCGAAATCATGTATGGAAAAGGCAAAAGGATAGCAACACCCATCCCAACCGACTACATCAAAAGGATGTGTACCATAATGCAAGCCATATAACATGCCTCTTTTCTTTGCACGTACCAGGAAGTCACCCTTCTGGTCATAAGTAGGGAGGTTCTGTGGTGGACGGATGTCGCGTTCGCAATAGGGAGAATGTTCCAGCAACTGGCCGTACTTGCTTAAATATCTTTTTGGATATCGAATGGGACTAAACGACTCGACAATAAAAAGCCGGTTATGTGCATCTGCAAATTCAATCTGATAAATAGTTCCACGCGGAATTACGAGGTAATCACCATAGTCAAATGGAAGCTCGCCATACATGGTTCGTAACACCCCTTTGCCTTCGTGAACAAAGATCATTTCATCAGCGTCTGTATTTTTATAGAAATAATCTTTCACGCTTTCCTGTGGAGCAGCCAGCACAATATGGCAATCGTTATTGACTAAGATCGGTACCCGGCTTTGCAGAAAATCTTTTTGAGGCTTTATATTAAACCCCTCAAAGCTGCGATGCTTGAGCATTTTTTCTTCAGCTACCGTAGTCGCAACACTCAACTGAGGTTCTGTATGTATAATCTGTGTAGGAGGATGACAATGATATAATAAGGAGTAATCATTAGAAAACCCCTCTGTCGAAAACAATTGCTCAGAGTACAATTCACCATTTGGCTGGCGAAATTGTGTATGTCTTTTATGGGGAATGTTTCCCAGTTTATGATAATGTGGCATGCGTATTCGTTATTTCGGTAATAGAACTGATAAAACCGATGATTAAAATTAGGAATTCTAATTTTAAAGAACTTCCCACTGTTTCTTTGCGAATAAATAATCTTTTATGACCCGTATAGGTTTGATTTCAGATACACATGACTATTTAGATGATGCTGTATTCCGGCATTTCGAAAACTGCGATGAGATCTGGCATGCTGGCGACTTTGGCACTATGGAGGTCGCAGACAGGCTTTCCGCATTCAAACCTCTGAAAGCTGTTTATGGAAATATCGACGGAAATGATATTCGAGCTAAATACCCCGAAGATTTGCTTTTTCAATGTGAAGGTGTCAAAGTTTTGATGACCCATATAGGTGGCTATCCTCCCAAATACAATTCGCGTATTAAGCCATTGATAGAAACGCATAAACCCGGCCTGTTTATTTCCGGTCATTCGCATATTCTAAAAGTGATGTATGACGAAAACATGGCCTGCCTGCATATCAACCCGGGCGCCGCAGGAAACCAGGGATGGCACAAGGTGAGGACCCTTGTTACACTTGTAATAAATGGAAATGAAATGCAGGATTGTAATGTGATCGAGCTGGGCGGACGAATAGCGAACACCTCACAACTACCCGAAACCTGATCCTACATACCCGGGAACCAGCCCCTACCCTCGCCAACGACATCGCGGAACGGCCAGGGCACAGCAACCAGTATCATCAGCAGAGCAATCAGGAAAAACCAAAATGCTCTTTTGAACTTCACTTCGTCAGGTAAGGCCTTTTTACCCATGCTATTGCCAATTGTGATCATGGCGATAGCCAGTAGCATAAATACAGGATGCTCTACCCAGAAAAAGCGGAAAAATTTATCCTTCATAATACTGGTCCCTTCAGGCAGCGTGGTTTTCAACATACCATACCGGCCCCAGAGCCAGAGATACAATCCTATCAGGAAATTGATGTGGGCCGAAATCAGGGTAAACAGCCATATCCGCCTGTCACCCGAAGTAAAAGCTTTTTTACTTTGCCAACCTGAAAAGGCTTTTACGATCGAAACCAGCAAGAGGATCAGAACCACCCAGCGAAGAAGATTGTGTAAATGAAGTAAACCTGTCTCCATAATTATTATATATTAGAAGGTGCAACCAGATAGGCATTGCCTATAAGATATTCGAAATAGATCGACTATCCTTGCCGAAGATAATATATTCAGGCCATACACATCCGGTACGACATCATTCATTATCTATCGTACTACACGTAAATACCCTGGGTTTACTCAACCCAGTCGGCTATAAATACATTTGTCTCCCGCGTGCCTCCATTGTTACGGTTGCTGCTGAAGATAACTTTTTTGCCATCAGGCGAAAAAAGGGGAAAGGCGTCAAACCCTTTATCGCGGCTGACTTTCTGTAACCCGCTGCCATCTTCGTTTATAGTATAAAGATTAAAGGGGAATCCTCTTTTGTATTCATGGTTGGAAGCAAAAATGATGCGTTTGCTATCGGGCATATAAGTTGGCGCCCAGTTGGCCTGGCCAAAACTCGTGACCTGTTTCACATCGCTACCATCGGCATTGGCAACAAATACCTCCATATTGGTAGGTGCCACCATATGTTCTGCCAGCAATTCCTTATACTCTTTTATCTCAGCTTCAGTTTTTGGCCTTGATGCACGCCAGATGATCTTTTTACCATCCGGACTAAACCAGGCACCGCCGTCGTAGCCGATCGTATGAGTAATGCGTTTCTCCTTCCCGGTTTTTAGATCCATGATATAAAGCTCCAGGTCGCCATCTTTATCACTGGTATAGATCATTTTCTCACCATCAGGGCTGAGAGTGGGCTCAGCATCATAACCTTTCGCATTGGTAAGTTGCTTTACGATCTTCCCGTTAAGGTCAGCCATAAATATATCATAGGTATCGTATAGCGGCCATATATAGCGGTTGCCATATTTTGATCTGTCTGGAACAGGCGGACAGGTGTCGGCACCAAGGTGCGTTGATGCATATATAATGTGTTTGCCATCTTTAGTAAAATAGGGGCAGGTGGTTCTTCCCTTACCTGTGCTCACCATTTTATATTCGAATTTTTCTCCGGGCGCTGGTACTTTGCCTACGAAGATCTGGTCGCAGTAAATGCCTTCCTTCGGTTCTGTTCTTTGAAAAACGATATATTTTCCATCGTAGCTCCAGTAGGCTTCAGCATTGTCGCCGCCAAATGTGAGCTGCTGTATATTTTTAAAATGCGACTCTTCGGGGTAGTGAATGGTATCCTGGTTAGTTTGGAGAACATGAGTTGAAGCCTGTGATTTTTCGGTATCCGATAGCGTCTGACGAGAGTTAAAAGCAAATAAGATCAATGCTATCAAAAGGGCTGGAGCAGCCATTGCAAGTTTTCTCATTTTATTTCGTTTATATATGCGGCGCAAAGTTACCTTTGATCCACCTGTAATTTGTCAGCCAATTGTCATACAAAATCCAAACAAACCTATTATAAGCTCCATGATTAGATTCTTTTTCGCAATTTCTTTGGCGTCGATACTTACTGGTTGTGGCAATAATGAGGCTTCCCCCTATGAAGCCGTGCTCGGACAGCCGGCTTATGCTTCGATTACAGACAGCATAAAGGAGGAACCGCGGCGGGATGATCTGTATTTCCGCAGGGCGGTTTTGCTCAACAAGGACAATCATATTGAACCTGCGCTGGCTGATTTCCGAAAAGCCTGGTCAATCGCTAAAAATGAGGTATATGCTGTCGGTGTAAGTAACATATTATTGGAGAAAAAGCCGGACTCAGCCGTCCTTTTTTTAAAAGAAGCCATAGAAGAACTGCCCAACAGCCTGTTCCTCCGCATCAGCCTGGCCCGCAGCTATGACGCCCTCAACAAAACCGGGGAAGCCCTTGTTGTTTGCAACGAGATACTGGAAAAAGAACCAGCCCAGGTAAATGCTTTACTGCTAAAAGCCGATCTGCTTGAAAAAAAATCCGATACAACTGCTGTGATCGAAACATTGGAAAAAGCTTATACCCTTATGCCCTTCAATCGCGAGCTTACCAACCGACTGGCTTATCAATATGCCGAAGCAAAAAATGCAAAGGCTCTTTTACTTTCTGATACCCTGCTCGTGCGGGATTCGCTCAAACAATTTGCTGATGCTTTTTATATCAAGGGTATGTATTTTTCCAATACTGGAAATGCTGCTAAAGCCATCCAGCAATTCAATAACTGTACTCAGCGAGACCACCGCTATCTAAATGCCTATATTGAAAAAGGCAAGATCCTGCTGGATCAAAAGAAAACAGCTGATGCTCTTAAAACATTTGAACTGGCCAACCGCATCACACCTTCCTTTCCCGATGCCTGGTACTGGATCGGCCGTTGCGAAGAGATCCTGGGTAACAAAGCCGCGGCAAAGGAAAATTATGAAAAGGCATACGAACTTGACAAAACATTTACAGAAGCCAGGGAAGCTGCTGAGAATCTTAGATAGCTACCTGTCCATTAACACCTGACTAATCCCAAATTCCTGATTATCTTGCGATGAAAAAAACACCGATGCCAATTGTCGCCCCATCCCTGCTTGCTTCGAATTTTCTGAAAATGGAAGACGAATGTAAAATGCTAAACACAAGCGTGGCAGACTGGCTTCATCTTGATGTGATGGATGGTCGTTTTGTTCCCAATATCAGCTTCGGTCCCATGATCATCGAGTTCTTTCGCAAAGCCACAACCAAACCCTGTGATGTGCACCTCATGATACTCGAGCCCGGCAAATACGCGGAAGAGTTCAAAAATGCCGGCGCCGATCACCTGACCGTACATTTCGAAGCCTGCCCGCACCTGCACCGCAACCTGCAACAAATAAAATCCCTGGGCATGAAAGCCGGGGTCGCCATTAATCCTCATACGCCGGTATCCCAGTTGAATGATATTTTACATGATACAGATATCGTACTTATCATGAGCGTAAACCCAGGCTTCGGCGGACAGAAATTTATTCCTTATACTTTAGAAAAGATCAAACAGCTCCGTAAAATGATCGACGAAAGAGGTTTAAAGACCCTTATCGAGATCGATGGCGGCGTAACTGTAGAAAATGCCGCCTCCATCGTAGCCGCCGGCGCCGATGTGCTGGTAGCCGGAAACACCGTATTCAAATCCGCCAACCCGATCGACACCATTCAAAAATTGAAAAATCTCTAATCCTGCACAATTGAAATATATACTTCCCGCCTTCCCATCTTCCCGGCCCTGACATCAAACCCTTCTCCCCATTAAAACACAACAAATTAGGAGAATCGGCGTTATAAAAATTCATTTGTCTAATATTGTCTGATGACCAGACCAAAACTTGCTTTTTCCTGTTTATTATTACTGATTTGTACGCTCGGGCTTGCCCAAAAGAAATCCGCATTTGTTTCTGGTCGCGTGATCGGTGAAAATGAAGAACCCCTTTCCAATGTTTCTGTCGTCATACTGGGCAATCAAAGCGGCATCATGACCAATGACACCGGCTATTTTCGCCTAAAGGTCCCGGCGAATAAAGCATTCGCCCTGGTTTTTACGTACACCGGTCATCGGGACGAAAAAAAGAATTTTCTCCTCAACGAAAATGAAGAGGAATATATCAGCATCCGTCTTGAAAGGGGCAATACCACCACTCTCCAGGAAGTGATCATAACCGACCAGCGTGATCGTAATGAAGCAGGTTTGATCCGACCCAACCCAAAGTCGGTAATCAATATGCCTTCTGTCACGACAGGTGTAGAGAACCTTATCAAGATCTTCGTTGGCTCCAACAACGAACTTACTTCGCAATATTCCGTTCGCGGCGGCAGCTATGATGAAAACCTGGTTTATGTCAACGACTTCGAGATATTCCGTCCCTACCTCGTTCGCAACGGTCAGCAAGAAGGTTTGAGTTTCATCAACCCGGAAATGGTACGTAATATCAATTTCTATAATGGCGGTTTCCAGGCACGCTATGGCGATAAGATGAGTTCGGTGCTCGACATTCAATATAATAAACCGCGTAAACCCTTTGGCGGATCCGCTTATATCGGCATACTCGAACAGGGACTCCACGTGGAAGGGATCAGCAACAACAAAAAATTCACTTACCTGCTGGGTGCAAGAAACCGGAGCAACCGCAACCTGCTCAGCCGGCAGGAGACCGAAGGCAATTATGTGCCTTCTTCCTCTGACCTGCAGGCATTATTGACTTACCAGGTTACCAGCAAATCAACGATTGAATTGTTTGGGAATATCTCACAAACAAAGTTCTCACTGCAGCCAGCGTTCAGTCAACTCACATCCTCCGTGTTCTCTCCTTTTTTTACCTCCAACCTGGGCATGGATATTTATTTCGAGGGGAATGAAAAAGATCAGTACACCACTAATATGATCGGGGTCTCACTCACAAGCCAGGTCAGCAGAAAATTCAGATTGAAATGGATGGCTTCCCGTTTTGAAAATGATGAAAGAGAAAATGTAGATATCACCGGCGCTTATCTTTTTGGCGAACGTGATTTTGATAAAAGTAAACCGAGTTTTGGTTTGATCGTAAGTCCCTTGGGTGCAGGTGTATTTCAGAATTTCGCCCGCAACCAGCTCAATATTGAAAACTGGAATTTCTCTTTTAAGGCCAACCTCGAAAAAGGCCAGCATGCATGGCAGGGCGGAATCGCATACGACAAAACCCTGATAAATGACCGGCTGCACGAATGGGAGTACCAGGATTCCGCGGGATATAGTCTCCCCTACCAGCCTGATATGCTTAACCTGAGCAAATCACTACGTTCAACTGCTGATCTCGATATAAATAAATTCTCAGGTTACGTGCAGGACAATATCCGGTTCGGTGACTCACTCAACCTTTACACCTTTACTGCCGGGATGCGGTTTAATTATAATTCCCTCAACCAGGAATTTTTGATCTCGCCACGTATCGGTGCCAGCTGGAAACCCAATTGGAAACGTGATTTTGTATTTCGAATTGCTGCAGGTGCCTATCACCAGCCACCATTTTATCGTGAACTGCGCCGGTATGATGGCACCGTGAACACAGAACTTAAAGCACAAAAATCATGGCAGGGTCTGCTGGGTTTTGATTATAATTTTACAGGCTTTGGCCGACCGATGCGATGGACCACTGAAGTTTACTATAAAAACATGACCGATGTGGTGCCCTATGATGTAGACTATGTACGGGTCCGTTATTTTGGCGAAAACAATGCAAAGGCTTATGCGGCCGGTATTGAAATGCGACTTTATGGCGAGTTGGTCAAAGACGCTGAATCATGGATCAGTATCGGGCTAATGAACACAAAAGAAGATATCAAGGGAGATACTTACAAAGATTATACGCTCAATGATCTCAACGAACCTATCGACAGCGTGACGCTTGAAAAGGGCTGGGTGCGCCGCCCCACCGATCGTCGCATCACGTTTGGCATGTATTTCCAGGATTACCTGGCCACCAACCGTAATCTCAAAATGTACCTGAATCTTTTATACGGTAGTAACCTGCCTTATAATATTCCCAACAACACCAAGTACCGCAACGGTCTTGAGATCCCGGCTTATATCCGCGCGGATATTGGTTTCAGCGCCCTGCTCCTCGATGCCGACCGCAGCAAACGTCGCAGTCACAGCCCCTTCCTCGGTTTTGACAATATCTGGGCCAGCCTCGAAGTATTCAACATCATCGATCGCGACAATACGATCTCGTATTTACTGATCAAAGATTTTTCAAACACTACCTACACCATGCCGCAGAGGCTGACACCAAGGCTGGTGAATTTTAAGATCGTCGCGAGGTGGTAGCGTTTGTTTTTACATTCTTCCAAAATATAAACAATGAAAAAATTCACCCTAATACTACTTCTATTTTCAAACGGCTTTGTAATTGCACAATCAGACACGAGTTTTATTTTCCTGGATAAAAATGACGAGCCGTGTCAGGAACACGCTGCGACTAAATATGCTGTACAAACAAAAGAAGGTGAGCATTGGAAAAAAGTAGTCTATGATATAGCCGACGACAAACCTATGTATGGAGCGTATTATAGTGATGCGGCCTGTTCGCATTTTGATGGCCCCTACTCTTCTTTTAGCAAAGCAGGTAAGCTGGTAGAGAAGGGCAGATATATCAACAATAAAAAAAATGGCACATGGTTGCGTTATGAAGATAGCGGCAGGGTAACGGATTCTGCATATTATAAAAACGGAGTTATCATTGGCACGGCGATGAGCTGGCATAAGAACGGAGCCATTCGCGATTCTATGCTATTTGATGACAATGGTAACGGCATTAGTCGCAGATATTGGCCCGACGGCACATTAAGTGGTACAGGTAATTTTATAGAAGGCAGAAAAGATGGTTTATGGCGATTCTATCATAGGAACGGAGTACCGTGCCAGGAAGTTAACTTTAAATCAGACTCAGCCTTAGAATACACCTGTTATGATGTGAAAGGCAGCATCCAGACAAAAGACTGCCATTTTGAAAAGGAAGCCACATTCAAAGGAGGCGAAACAAGATGGATAAACTATCTATCTGGAAAATTATCCTCGGTACAGCTACCAAAAGCATATTATGAAGGAAGGTTGTTTGGTACTATTTACATAACCTTCATTGTGGATCCCGAGGGGAAAGTCACGGATGTGAGGGCGCTTAATTCAATTGACCCTGATATCGATCGAATTGCCCTTAACATCATTAAGCAAAGTCCCCGCTGGGAACCGGCAGTACAATACAACCGCACAGTGAACGCATACAGGAGGCAGCCCCTTACCTTTTTAAAAGTCGAATAACAGGCCCGGTACGATCAGGAAATATTTTACTGGTTCCATCCCCGCTCTGTTTGCACCCTCAATTTTAATGCGCCTGCCCTATTGGAAACTCAAATAAACCTTGCTATATTTGACCACATTTTAATCCCCATCTTATAAATTACCCACTACCGGTTCGGGTCAGTCATGCAACCGGTTCGATCCTTTTTTCTTCTGCCCGTATCCACCGAATTTCCAGCGAATAACAAATCATTGATCTTAGCGCCATACATTAACGTCAAAGACCGGAATGTATCATTACGCATAAACCTTATCCCTAACGAACACAGTAATCCGTAAAAAATTTATATTTTGAAAAAGAACTTTTTATTAGCGGTACCCTTTTCACTATTGCTGGCCTTTTTTTTTGTAGCCTGCCAAAAAGAGTTGAGCTTCGAAAATCGCGGTATGAATGGAGGAACAGCTCACTATACTTTTGATGGAGGAACAGGACCCTGTACCGGCGCAACCCTTTCCGGAAGTTTTACCGCGGAAACACCGGTAACAGCAACCAATACCGTAAGACTTACTGTAACTGTCGACTCTGTTGGGTCCTACTTTATCTCTACCAATACCATGAATGGGATATCATTCAGTGGTTCGGGTACCTTTACGACCACTGGTGTGCAGAACATAACGCTGACTGCCAGCGGCACACCGGCCACCGCAGGCACCTATAATTTTATTCTCGGCGACAACGGCTGTTCATTTTCAGTAACAGTAATTGGCAACACCGGGGGCGCGAGCGGGACCGCTGTGTATAGTTTTAACGGGGGAACCTCATCGTGTACCGACGCCCAGGTAAACGGAACTTTTACCGAAGGCACGGCATCTTCTGCTGGTAACACGGTTGTTTTGAACGTAATGGTCGATACAGTTGGTACCTATACCATTTATACCAGCACTGCCAATGGAATTACGTTTTCAGGATCAGGAACTTTTACGGCAACGGGTGCACAAACCGTTACACTAACCGCTTCAGGCACGCCTATTTCATCCGGGACTTTTGCTTTTGCCCCCGATTATAACGGATGTAGTTTTGATGTCACGGTAGATAGTGCCAGTACAGGCGGCGGCGGCTCGGATAGCTTTTTAAAATGCAAGATCAATGGTACGCTAACCACTTTCAATAAAGATCTGATAGGCTACTATGTTCCGCCACCTGCCGAAAACATTCCCTATTCGATAAGTGTACAGGGTAAGAATTCGGATATTGCCGGCTCTGCCGAGGAACTTTGGGTATCAATTTCAAACCCAACGAGCCCTACAACCGGGACTTACAACAACCGGACGTTTTCGATGGGTGTAACAGCGAGGGCTTCCCAGTTGGCACTTTATCCAAATGGCTTTTCCAGCCTTCAACCTTACTGGGGTTCTTCAGCATTCAATGCCAACACTTTCACGGTGAATATTACAAGCGTCAGCACCTCGGGTGCGGCCGGCAAGTTCAGCGGTACTATTTATGAAAACGTTGGCTTAGGCCCTGCTGCCAAACAAGTGACAGAAGGAGAATTTAAGATTAGCTTTTAGGAGAGTCGTAGTAAAATAGTTTGATAACAAGTAGTCTGATTCCACTTCCTTTATCAAACTTAATACCGGGAGTGTGTATTTTTACTGCCCCGGAGAAATGCCAGAGTGGTTGAATGGGACGGTCTCGAAAACCGTTGTACGGGCAACTGTACCGAGGGTTCGAATCCCTCTTTCTCCGCCCCCGCCCGCCGAAGCTTTAGCGAAGGCGGGCTCTTGTTTTACCAGGACATTACTTCCGCCGAAGCTTTAGCGAAGGCGGGCCTTTGTTTTACCAGGACATTACTTCCGCCGAGCTTTAGCGAAGGCGGGCCTTGTTTTTAGAATAGGCACCTCACTTCGCTTTCTTCGACAACCATCTCCTCACCGGCAGATCAAACCATCTCATAACAACATAAGCGAACCCTACCAGGAAGATGACGCCGGCTATGACCACAAGCACTAATTCGGTACCCGCAGGTTGTTTCGCTGTATAGTAAGATCCGAATATCCAGATCGCGAAATAATGGGTCATATATAAAGGATAAGAAATCTGCCCGGAAAATACGCAGAGCTTTGTCAAGCCTTGTGATAGGTGCGATCCCGCTCCCAGCGCGACCAGCAGCGGAAAATATAAAAGTACTACCAGTGATTCCGCAAGCCAGTTCCATTCGAAAAATGGCATCATAAAGGCTAACAATAATAATATGGAAAGACCGACAAAACCAAGCTTGTTGCGAATGATCCAGTTGGATCGATAGATCAGCATTCCCGCCAAAAAGGAATAGGCAACCCTTACTCCACCATGCCAAAAAGTATCACCTGACCATCCACCAAGAAGATTGCCTGCATCATAACTCACCAAAAGAATGCCTCCGGCTGCAATGATTGCCAGTATTAATAAAACCGTCCGGCTAAATTTATTAAGAACTATGGCATAAATAATATTGACGACATATTCCCAAAACAACGACCAGGCAGGCGCATTTAAACTAAATAAATTGAAAAATCGTTCTTCCATGATAGGAAGAGGTATCAATAGTAATGAGCATACGAATAGCACCAATAAACGACCCGCATCATAAGCGGGCGACGAACCCTGAAAAGGATCAAATAAAAATCCAAGCAGGCCAAGAACAGAACCCAG
This sequence comes from Bacteroidota bacterium, assembly GCA_023412975.1. Classification (GTDB taxonomy): domain Bacteria; phylum Bacteroidota; class Bacteroidia; order Chitinophagales; family Chitinophagaceae; genus Terrimonas_B. The sequence goes on from JAEZRB010000294.1 coordinate 27,659, forward strand.
TACCACCAAAGGATGGAGGCGGATCAGTCTTTTTTTGAAAAACGATTTTAACCCGATCTTCTCAAGTCGCTGGTCATACGCATACGCGATCACAAATCCCGACAGACAAAAGAAAAAATCAACTGCAAGGAAACCGTGACCAATAAAATTTTGCGTGATATCCGGGAACACCCACTCCATAAAATGAAATACCACAATGGCGAGCGCGGCAACTCCCCTCAGCCCGTCGAGGATAACAAAATGGGGTTTCCCCTGGTGGGTGGTTGGATTAATCATGAGCCTTAAAAAAGGTCGCAACATAATACAAATCCATGAAAGCAGTCATCGTCATTAGCAAATCTTACAGGAAATCCACATACAAATAGTCATTATTACCGTTCACAGGATTTTTCGAAGCAATGCTGTCCATTTGTCGTAACTTATACCAAACTGGGTTGGCCATGAAGCTGTCTGGTTTCATATTATTTCTATTAATCACAACTCACGCCCTGAAAGCGCAGCCAGGCGGTTGTATTTTTAAGTCCCCCAACCCAACGATTCACTTTGGTACTGGTACTATCCCTGACCCCAACTCTATTTCACTGGTTACATATGGACGAGTAAAACATCCCTGCCCTTCCGATGGCCATTATTCATTTGTACCAAATACCAGCGGCTGTTTCCGCGGAGACTGGCATACACTCACTGAAGATCACACGCCAGGCGACCACAACGGAAATATGATGATCGTAAATGCCGCGCATTTCGGTGGCCCGTTCCTGGATATCCCAATCTCTGGTCTTAAGAGCAACACAACCTACGAACTGGGTATGTGGCTGATGAATCTTTGCAAACCCACCGACAAATGTCCATCCCTGCTGCTTCCCAACCTGAAGATCATGATCAAAACACCTGAAGGAAGACAGATCGCACATATTGTAACACGCGACCTGCCTCGCACCGCAGAACCCAGATGGAATCAACACCGGGTGCTATTTACTACACCCGAGAATACATCCGATCTGCAATTATTGATGATGGATAATGCACCAGGTGGTTGCGGCAATGATTTCGCCCTGGATGACATTACCTTCCGGGAATGTGTGAAAACAGAAAATAAGCCAAAAGAATTGCCGAAATCAAAACCCGCTGCAAAGACAGCACCACCAAAACCAAAAAAAACTTCATCTCCACCGGCAGCAAAACCAAAACCCGCACCCACGCAAATCGAAGTAACCGTGAAGCCAGTCGAAATTGAAAAACCAAAAAAAATTAATTTCCCCAACGCGCCTGCCATCTTAAAGACCCGCGAAAATGCTTTGGTCAGGCGGATTGAAACCATAGCAGGCGAGATCAAAATCGATCTGTATGATAATGGTGTTATTGATGGGGATACTGTCAGCGTTTACCATAACAATACTCTAATTAAATCAAGACAGGGATTGTCGCAGAAACCGATCTCCATCTCCATCCGGATTGATCCTGCGCAACCACACCATGAACTGACAATGGTGGCGGAAAATCTCGGATCTATCCCGCCGAATACCTCCATCATGATCATCACTACACCTGACAATCGCTACAGGGTTTCTATCAGTTCGAGTAAACAGAAAAATGCGAGGGTTGTGTTCGATCTCCTGGATCCCTGATCAGGCGGGATCAGCTTCAAAATATTGATATGACTTAAGTTTTCAGGAAAATTTATCCTGTTTATTATCTTTATTTTATATTGAATTTTTTCGCACTCATAAATGCCGGGTAGCCAAACACAAAATACTGACGAGCAAACCCTATGGTCTCAATTTATCCGGGGCGATGATAAAAGCCTTGAAAAGTTGTATCGGCAATACTTTGACGATCTGTATAACTATGGTAAAAAATGGCTTCGCGACGGGCCACTCACTGAAGATGCGATCCAGGACCTTTTTGTCAAACTGATGAAAAACAGGTCATCACTATCAGATACTACTTCCGTAAAATATTATTTGTTCCGCTCACTGCGAACCGTTGTGCTTGACAAACTGAAGCGCGACAATCGAATGCAACTGGTCGATAATCCCGGCGATCATTTATTCCTTTTCGAGCTCAGCCCCGAAAAAAAACTGGTAGAGGAACAGGATGCGGTGCATCTGAAAAAAAGATTGGCGGTAGCCATGCAAAATCTTACACCCCGGCAGCGGGAGGCTGTCTTCCTGAGATACGTTGCTGGATTTTCTTACAGCCAGGTAGCAGAAGCCATGGAACTAACAGCCAAAGGCACTTACAAACTCATGGCCAGGGCAATCGATGCATTGAAAGATCACTTGCTGATCGGCTTGTCTTTGTTGCTAGTAAAAATAATTTTAGGATTTGGTTAAAATTTTTATAAATCGGTGGGGTAAACTTTTTTAAACCTTCGTTTATCAAGTAGCCTCTATCCTTTCGAAACTATGTGAATGATCTTTTATGAGTGATGTATTTGATAAATATCGCGACTTCAGCGTCAGCCAGTTTGTGCTTGATGAGGATTTTGCGAACTGGGCAAAAAATCCCACTGAAGCGCAGGAAAAGTATTGGACAAGTTTTTTGAAATACTACCCCGACCAGGAAAAAAACATAGAGCAGGCGAAACTGATCGTCAAAAACCTTGAAGCAGATCGGGAAACCGTTGATGATCAAACCCGGGATCGGGTATGGTCGGCCATCCAGGAAAAAGCTTCCTCAACACGTGTATTGACCATGAGCCGGCGCAGATGGCTTACGGCGGCAGCAGCTGTACTGGTATTGGTTTCAGGTGCTATCTTTTTGAAACTGGGCTCTGTTAAGAACGAGGTAATTCAAACTGCATATGGTGAGCAAAAAACCGTTACGCTACCTGATAACAGTACCGTAGTGCTAAATGCGGCTTCGAGGGTCGAATATAAAAATGAATGGCGCGCCGGATCGCCGCGGGAAGTATGGGTGGAAGGTGAAGCTTTTTTCGATGTGACTCATAAGCATGTAACAGGTGCTGAAGTCAAACCCTCCGATCGCTTCATCGTTCATTTGAAACATATGAAAGTGGAAGTGTTGGGAACACGTTTTACCATCAACACAAGGCGCAGCGGAGAACAGGTTGTTTTGGAAACGGGTAGTATAAAAGTGAATCTCAATAACAAAGAGGAATTTTATTTAAAGCCAGGGGAAATGGTTCAGTATGATCAAAACAGCAAAATTGTTGCCCGTGAAAATATCAATGCCCGTGATCATGTGCTATGGAAAGACAACCGACTGAAATTTGAAAATTCACCATTAAGCGAAATAATTCAACTAATCGAAGACAACTATGGATACCAGGTTGTCCTGCAGGACTCAAGCCTCCTGCACCGGACTATATCCGGCACACTTTCCTCCGAAAACGAAGAAGTGCTGTTCAAAGCCCTGGAGTCCATGCTTGATTTAAAGATTTCTATATCGGGGAAAAAAGCCACGATCAGTAAAAAATAACTACAAAACAACTGCTCATGAAAGGACTGCTCATTAGAGGCATAAGCTATTGTATTGCCTTTACTGCAACCATTTTGACAACAGTCGCAACCGTAAACGCAAAGGACAACGATTTCAAATACCATTGGCAACAACAACTGCCGGTGAAATCTGTCCTGGATGCGATTGCCAGCCATTACAACATCAACCTGGTATACGAAAATAGTCTCCTTCAAAATAAAGTTACTTCTTACAAATTCCAGCCAGGTCAGTCAACACTCAATAAAACGCTTGAGGAAGTTTTGACACCGCTGGGACTCCGGGCTGCAAAACTGGATAATAAAAACTATAGCATTGTTGCTATTAAACCAGCAAGCGACAAAACTGCCCAGGATGATATAGCACAGGGCTCCCCCAACAAAACTAATACGACTCCTCAGGGAGCTTTATCAGATACATCCCGCCAGGAGAGAATGGTAAAAGGGAGGATTGTTTCAGCAGAAAATGAGGATCCCATCTCAGGTGCCAGCGTAATGGTGGTAAATACTAAAATCGGAACAACAACTGATGCAGAAGGTTATTTCACTATTAAGTTGCCTGCCCAGTCAAGAGTGATCAGCATTGGTCATGTGAACTATATACCAGGAAATATCCTCGCAGATAGCAGGAACTTGACGATTGTAAAATTAAAAGCAAGATCACAGGAATTGGAAAATGTAGTCGTAACAAACGGCTTATTCCGTCGCCCGAAAGAAAGTTTTACAGGTGCTGCCGTGTCAGTTACAGGTGAAGAACTTCGCCGGGTTAATAATATCAATGTTCTTGATGCGCTCAAAGTTTTTGATCCATCTGTACGTATTCCGGACAATAATATTTTTGGCAGCGACCCCAATCGCCTGCCGGTTATAACGCTGAGAGGCACCAACAATTTTCCACAGCAAACCGGGAACACCCCTCCAGCCTCCGGTGCTGACTTTATGGCGAGCTACGGCACTAATCCCAACCAGCCCTTATTCATCCTCGATGGCTACGAGGTAAGCATTCAGAAGATTTATGATCTCGACATGACACGGATCGCCAACTTTACCATATTAAAAGATGCCGCCGCGACATCCATTTACGGAAGCCGCGCCGCCAATGGTGTGATCGTGGTAGATACCAAGCAACCGGAAGCGGGCAAACTCAGGCTGAGTTATAGTGGTATGATGCAGATTTCGGGTCCAGATCTCAATGTGTATGATCTAACCAACGCAGCGGAAAAACTGGAAGTGGAACGTTTGGCTGGTATGTATAATACTTATGCAGACGGGATAAGACCTGACGCGGACGCTGTTTTAAGAGAAACCTATTC